>JADGRC010000144.1 GCA_017881245.1 Pseudomonadota bacterium | reverse complement strand
GAGCTGAATCAGATGAAGCCGTCCGAATTCCCCTTGTCCTCCGAGGTCAAGCCGGAGGCGGGTTACGTCTCCACCGCGATGTCGCCGACACCGGTGATTTCCGAGCTCAGCACCGAAGTCGCCGCGAGCTCGAAGAAGCAGCAGTAGACAGCGGTAGACAGGAAGGCGAGAGTCCATGTCCATGTTCATCCCCACGCGCAGCACCAACCCCCGGAACAACATGCGGAACAACAATCAGAGTCCCTCTGCCGACCGGATCATGCCCAGGCTCGCCCTGGGAGTCGTGCTCGCAGCCGCATGTCTTCTCGCCGGTTGCGGAGAAACCCAAAAACCAGCTGCCGAGACTGCCGCGTCGGAGGAGAAAGCGACTGGACTTTCGGGGCAGAGCAAGCTCAAGAACGGCGAGCAACTGATTCCCAAGGTCGCCAAACGCGACATTTCGGAAGACGATCGGGCCGACTTCGAGAAGGTCCTCGCGCGGTACATGTCGGCCCGTAAGGACGGCAAGGTGGCGGATCAGTGCGACAACTTGTCCTCCGGCTTCGGCAAGGTAGCGGACGCCAGCCCGACCCTGATGGAGGCGCGCTTCAATCAAGGAGCTGTCCTGCAGGAATGTGGGCAGGAGGACGACGCCGTCCGCATCTGGGAGAAGATGCCCAAGTATGGTCCGGCCATCACCAACCTCGGCTACGTGGCATGGCGCAAGGGCGATACCGGTCGCGCGGAGTCCATGTTCAGTCGCGCCGTCGAGGTAGATCCGCTCCACACGATCGAGGCACGAAACAACCTCGCCCAGCTGTTGCGTGATCGCGCCCGTCGCGCTTCGTCGGAAAGCGAGAAGAAGGGCTACATTGGCCAGGCTGTCACCCACCTTCGTACCGTTCTGGCACTGGACAGTAACAATCTGCAGGCCTTCGCGACCTTGGCATTCATCTACTACGACATGAACATGCTCGAGATGGCCAAGCTGGTCGGCACTCAGGCCATCAAGAAGGGTGAGGAAATCGCCACCGGAAAGTTCGACGAAGAGAAGACGGAGGACAAGGCCGGTGGAGAGAAGGGCGGAAAGAAGAGCAAGAAGGCCCGGCACGCCGAGGCCGCCGCGGGCGATGAGGACGGAAAGTTGGCCAAGGAGGTCAACGTGGCCGGCGAGGGCACTGGCTACACCAAGGATATGAAGGACAACCTGGCCCTGGTGTTCAACACCTTGGGTCTCGTGGAGTTGAAGCGGAAGAAGATCAGCCCGGCCATCAGTCAATTCAAGAAGGCCGTCGAGATGAATCCCAAGCTGGCCGAGGCCCGGCTGAATCTGGCGGCTTTGTCGCTGAACAACCGGGACTACAAGACCGCCGAGGAGAACTTTCGCGCGGTTCTCGGGATGCAGCCCAAGAATTTCGAGGCCTCCATCGGTCTTGGTGTGGCCCTGCGGGGCAACAAGAAGATCGACGAAGCGGAGACGCAATACGTCGCGGCGCAGAAGCTCGACTCGTCCAATCCGGCGAGCTACTTCAATCTCGGGCTGCTGTATCAGGACTACAAGGGCGGCGACAAACCCGTGCTCCAGAAAGCCCAAGAGTACTACCGCCAGTTCCTCTCCAAGGTCAGTGACAAGACCCCTGACAGCTTGCGACGCGACGCGGAGAAGCGGATCAAGGATATCGACGAAATTTACGTCGCCCTTGCCGAGGCCGCGAAGATGCAGGCCGAGGCCGAGGAGATGCAGCGCAAGGCCGAAGAGCAGCAAAAAAAGATGGAAGAGGAAATGAAGAAGATGGAGGCCGCCGAGGCAAAGGCCAAGGCGGACGCTCCTTCGGCGGACAGTGCCAAGGCCGGCCCGGCGGCCGGAACTGCGGGAACCCAACCGCCGTCCGCCAATGGCGCAGCGGCGCCCGCCGCGGCCCCTGCCGCCACGTCCGGTGCCGGTGCGGTCGAGGGGACGCCAGCGGACGGGACAGCCGACAAGGAGACGGGCAAGGCCAAAGGCAAGAAGACAAAGAAGAAGTAGCGGGAGTTCGGCCGCCCCGGAATGTGGGGCTGCCCCCACTCCTTTTCGCAAACGGCACAAAAAATGGAACCTTCCGGCACCCGGGTTGTCTGTCTGGGTGAGGAAGCCTGCGCCAAGGAGAAGACACATGAAGCTCATCACCAAATCCATCCTGCTTGGCTGCCTGGGCCTTGCCGTGGGGTTTTCCGCTCCCGCGTTCGCACAGAACAAAGCCGCCGCGGGTGCTGCCGCGGGTGGGGATGAAAACACCACCTATAAGGCCAAGACCGTCTACGATTTCGAAGACGACATGGTGGAAGGTGATCTCGCGCGACCGGACGGTGAGCTTATTAACGGTCTAAAGAAGACCGAGCATTCGAGCCTCATTGAGATTCGGAAGGACTTCATTCCCGAGATGTTGAAGTCCCTCGAAGACATCTAGTCGAAGACATCTAAAAGACATCCGAGAAGACACGGGCGGGACATTTCACCAGACGCCTCGCAGGGGGTCGCGCGGGTCGATCCGCGTCGAAGGATCCCCCCCAAACGCCAGAAGCTCGTAACCGCATCAAGCAACCGAACCAGGAGACGCCCCATGGCCGATGCAAAGGTTTCCCTCAAGTTCCAAATCTTTCGAGGGGATGAATTGGTCCGAGAAGAGGTGCTGACCCAGGACGTCATCAAGGTCGGCAAACTGGCGTCTTCGCATTTGCGAATCGACGACGAGACGGTGTCGCGCATGCACGCCGTTATCGAAATCGCGGGGCCCGATGGCGTCTCCCTAATCGACCTTGGCTCGACACGTGGGACGACGGTCAATGGCGAAAGGATCACGAAGGGTCGCCTGCAGTCGGGCGACGAGATCATGTTCGGGGACGCACGAGTTGTCGTCACGTTCCTTCAAGCCGCCGAGACGACACCCGTTCCCGCATCTTCGGGCTACGGGCAGCCTCGCCCCGGTCGGGGTCAGGCTCCTGCTCCCAGTTTCTCTGCCGCGCCGCCTGTTGCTTACGCACAGCCGGCTCCTCAGCAAGGTTATGGGGCTTCGTCTGCGGCTCCCGCCGGTTTTGGGGGAGCCAACGCCGCTTCCGCCGAGGTCGAGACCGCCGATGGTACGCGCGCCGTCGAGATTCAGACGATTTTCCGCGGTGTCGTCACCACCGCTCGCGTGCTGTCCAATCCGGAAGGCAAGACCCGCCACGGCGCCGGCACCAGCATGGTCCTCGTCGGCCTCGTATTGGCCGCTATTTCGCTCGTGACTTTCATCGCTACGGCCATGGACGTCGGATCCGAGAAGGACGCATACGAGGCCTGGCAGGCGGGCGGCAAGGAGGCAAAAACTTTCGTTTGGAAGCACCGCAACCCGGGTATGGACGTGGTCGTTTTTGGGGGCTTGCTGGCCAGTTGCGTTCTGGGCTACATGGGCCTGAAGCGCAGGGGCAAGACCAATCCGAACTTCATCATCGGTTCGGAGCCGGTAGCGGACGCGCCGGTGGATCCCGAGTACGTTCCCTCGCCCGCGCATCCGCTGGTCGCCGCCACGGGAATGGATTATGTCGTCAATGTCACCCCACGCATGGGCGGGGAGGTCGTCGTCGACGGTCAGTCCTATCCACTCACGCAATTTGTCCAGCAGCGCGGATCGAGTTTCTCGCTGCCTCCTGCGGGCTACGCCCGACTTGATTGTGGTGAGACGACCTTCCTGGTGACTTCGACCAACCGCCCGCGTGTGTTGGAGGTTCCCTTCCTGACGTGGAAATGGAACGAACAGGTCTACACGGTCGGGTCCGCGGTGGCCCTCTTGTTGTTCCTTCTGATGATCTTCTCGGTTCCGCCGGATCCGAAGTCCCTTTCGCTCGACCTCTTCAACTCCGACAACCGCTTCGTGAAGTTCCTTATTAAGCCGCCCGAGGAAAAGGAAGAAGAAATCCCCGAATGGCTCAAGTCGAAGAAGAACGAAGAGCAAGGCGGTAAGGGCAAGCGCCACAAGGGCGAAGAAGGAAAGATGGGGAAGAAGACCTCCAAGAACAAGGAGGGCTTGTACGGCCTAAAGGGTCCAAAGGACAACCCGGATCCGCACCTCGCCAAGAAGCTCGCGGAAGAGATGGCCAAGAACGCAGGTATTCTTGGCGTGTTGAAGCAGACCGAGGGTTCGCACATCGCCTCGATCTTCGGGCGCGACTCGGCGCTTGGCAATGACGCCTCCGACGTTCTGGGAGGCCTGATCGGCAACGAGATCGGCGAAGCATATGGCGTCGGCGGCTTGGGCCTGGTTGGTACCGGCTCGGGTGGTGGCGGCACCGGTGAAGGCACGATAGGTCTTGGAAACCTCGGCACCATCGGAAAGGGCGGCGGCGGCGGCAATGGTTCGGGTTACGGTCGTGGCGCGGGCGGTCTCGGCGGTCGTCGTGCTCACGCGCCGGACGTCATTCCGGGGCAAGCCAACGTTCGCGGTTCGTTGGACAAGGAAATCATCCGACGCATCATTCGCCGCCACATCAACGAAGTGAAGTACTGTTACGAGCAGGAGTTGACCAAGAAGCCCGAGCTTGGTGGTCGCATCATGGTGCAGTTCACCATCGCGGCGTCGGGCCAAGTCATCGCGTCGGTTCTGCAGAATTCGACGATGGGTAATGCCCGTGTCGAGAACTGCACTGTCCAGGCGGTTCGTCGCTGGGAGTTCCCGAAGCCCCTCGGCGGCGGTATTGTCATCGTGTCCTACCCGTTCGTTCTTACCCCCGCAGGCGGCGGAGAGTAGGGTCATGTCCATGCCCAAAATGGTCTCACCCAAGGCGATCGTGCTCCTGATTGGGTTCTTGCTGCCGGCGTGTGAGGGTTTCGTCTGTAGCCAGGAACGAATCAAAGCGATCGAGCTTGCGAATCGAGGGGCGGAGGCATTCCGGAACAACCTGTACGACACAGCTGAGAAGGATCTCAAGCAGGCGATTCAGACCGATCCATCGTATGACATCGCCTACTACAACCTCGGCAAGGTTCTGCAGAAGCAGAGAAAGTGGGATCAGGCGTCCGAGGCCTTCGAGTCCGCAGTGCAGAAGTCGCCGACCAACGCCAACTTCCAGTACGACCTCGGCGAGTCCTACCTCGAGGCCAAAAAAGTGGACCAGGCGGAGAAGGCCTTCCTTGCCGCCACCAACGCGGATCCGAAGCTGTTCAAGGCTTGGTGGCGACTGGGTTTGGTCTACAAGAACCTAGATCGGCCCAAAGAAGCCGACAACGCGCTTCGCAAGGCTATCGAGGCCAACACGCGTTTCGCGAAGCCTTACGTCGCGCTTGGTTACCTCTATCTCGACTACGACTTCGACAAAGAGGCGGCTCAGGTGTTTTCTCAATGCGTGCTGGCGAAGGACGACGATGCCGAATGCCATAACGGCCACGGTGTCGCCCTGAAAAACCTGAAGCAGTTCGACCAGGCGGCAAAGGAATTGAAAGCCGCTGTCGACTTGGACCCGGAATTGTTCGACGCGATTTACAATCTGGGGATGACGTATTCGGATTGGTATGACGCCGACCACTCCTCCGAGCACAAGGATAAGGCGCAGGAATATTTGAAGAAGTTCGTCGCCACGGGCGGCGGCAAGGAAGGCGGATTCGGATACATCAAGGCCGCCAACGACAAGCTGTATGCGTTGTCGGGGCCGTAGGTCCTTTTTCCCTTCCAAACCGGCCAAACGTCCCGGATCCGAGATCGCGGACCGCACCCGTTCGCAGGGTACAGGTCGTGCTCCAGGTAAGGCGCGGTCACGGGTCCGCAGGCGTTGGGAGGCAGGTCCTCGGGTAAACGGAGCCAACCGAGTTACGAGCGGCTGGGCCCTGGGTGCGTGGTTGGCCATCTTGGCCGCGCGTTTGCGCTCCGCCGCCGTCGATTGCGCAGCGCAAGCAACGTCGACGGAGCGCCCTATTTCAGGATCGGCCCGGGCAACGTGGGCGGAACATCCTCTTTCAGGATCGGCCCGGGCAACCTCGGCGGAGCCAGCCATTTTTCGGGGGGGGATCCGGCCGGCCGGCTAGAGTGACCTGATGGCGCGGCTGGCGCTTCGCCAGGTGCGCCGTCGGGGCGCAACCAAGCGGCGCCGGGTCTTCTCAAGCGAGCAGGGCCTAAAGCCGCGCGGAGCGGGGTCGATCTCGTTCGATCGGTGTCTGTCCGAAGTCCAATCCCCCGACACCATGTCGGGTGCTGCGGGTTACTGTGCGAGACATCTGGGCAAAAGTCGTCGATCTCCCGGCTTGACCGTTCTTTCCGCCTAGTACGGACGGAGCGAGCCGCTCCGTGGGACACGAGTCGCTTCGCAGCGACTCGCGCGCCGGGCTGTAGCGCACAGGAGTTTCCGTCGCTCTTACCCGCTCTGCGCGCACCTTTCCGTGTTATAAAACGGACCCGTTTTCGTGTTCCGTGTCGCCGGCTTAGCTGCGGTGCCGATGGGGCGGCGTCATCGTCGCCTCGGCCTGAACTGCATCGAAATCTGAGAGGCGCTCGGGCTTGAATCCCGAAGTGGAGGAGCGCCAAAGTGGAGCAGCAGTCGAAGCAAGGCAACGAATCGAAGCGAAAGAAAGACAAGGACGGCGAATCGACGGGGGGCGCTTCGAACGGAGTCCACGACTTTCCACCGGAGCTGGCGGGACAGGCCGCCGCGGCCTTGGATGCCGAAAAGCAGTCCGTCGAGAAGGGCATCGACGCCTGGAAGAAGATGGTTGCGGCCGCCCCCACGGCTTGGGCGCCTCGTCGTGAGTTGGCTCGCGTTTACAAAAAAGCCGAGCGCTGGAATGCCTTCATCGAGGTGATGAAGGACGCCGTCGATAAGGCCGGCTGGGCGAAGCCCGAGGATAAGGTTCCTGTCCTCATGGAGATGGTCGAGATCTATCGCGATCGGCTCAAGCTGGACGTGATGGTGGTCAACGCCTTCAACCAGATTTTGAATATCCAGCCGAGCAATCTGGATGCGACCGATGCCCTGGCGGCACAGTACGAACAAATGAAGCGCTGGCCGGATCTCATCTCACTGCTGCGCAAGAAGGCGAACGTGGTGGAGGCACCGGCGGAGAAGGTCGCGCTGCACCTGCGTGTGGCGAACCTCTTTCTTGAGAAATTCTCAAATCAAGCCGAGGCCATCAAGGCCTTTGAGACCGTTCTGGAATTGGATCCGGAGCACTCGCAAGCCTTGGCGTTCCTTAAGCAGATGTATGAGAAGAGGCGCGATTGGGAGAAGCTGATCGCCGTCCATCAACGAGAGATCGCGAAGATTACGGAAGCCTCCGAACGCCTGAGCCGTCGCGTGGACGTCGCGAAACTGGCCTCCGACAAATTGAAGAAGCCCGCTGTTTCCATCGAACTATGGAAGCAGGTACTAGAGGACAATCCGGCGAGTTCCGACGCGCTCGTCGAACTTGAGAAGCTGTACGAACGGGAGAAGCTCTGGAGCGAACTCGGTGACGTGCTTCGGCGTCAAGTCGCGCTTCACGAAGGCGATGCGACCAGGCAGTCGGCTCTGCTGGTCAAGTTGGGAATCCTCTACACGGAGAAGGTCAACGCTCCCGACAAAGCCACCGCCGCTTGGCAGGCGCTGCTAGCGGCCGAGCCGGACAATCGTCGGGCACAGGACGCTTTGAAGAAACTCTATCTGCAACAGCGCGACTGGAACGCGATGGAGCAGTTTTACGCCGCTCAAGGCAAGTGGGATGAATTGGTGCGCGTCCTCGAGCGGCAAGCGGAGACGGAGGAAGATGGCGCGCGGTTGGGCCTCTGGAACAAGATTGGCGAGATCTATCGGGACCGGTTGGCGAAGGCCGACAAGGCTCAGAAGGCCTTCGAAAAGGCTTTGTCGCTCGACGCGCAGAATCTGGTCGCCGCCGAGGCGTTGATTCCGATCTACGAACGGTTGAACGTCGTCGGGGCCCTGGCACAAGTGTTGTTGGTTCAGCTACGTCACACCAAGGCGTTCGAGGATCGTCAGGCGCGCATGAAGCGTCTGGTCGTTCTGCTGGATCGAGACGCGGGCGATCAGGTGAGCGCGCTGCAGATTGCGCTCGCCGCATTTGCCGAGAATCCGGCCAGCGATTGGGCGCGCGTCGACGCCGCCCGGTTTGCCGCGAAATCGGGGGGGTGGGAGAAGCTTGCGGAGGTGTTCGAATCCGCCCTACCCAAGATCGAGGACGACGCGATCCGGCTGGCGACCCTTGGAGTTCTGGCGGCGGCCTATGAGCGAGAGCTCGCCAACCCCGAAGCCGCCATCGAACGCAATCAGGCCATTTTGGAGATCGCGCCCAAGGACGAGGAAGCGGTCGGTGCTCTCGAACGTCTGTACATCGCGACCGGGCGCTTCGCGCAACTGCTGGCCATTTACGACAGAAAGCTGGAACTGGCTAAATCCGAGCACGATCGGCTGGACATTCGCTTCAAGCTGGCGGGGCTATACGAAGACGAGATCAAGCAACCCGATAAGGCGATCGAAATCCATCACGCGATTTTGAAGCAGGATCCGGGGCAGCTGCCCGCCCTGCGCGCGCTCGATCGGATCTACACGGGCCTCGGACGTTGGAAGGAACTCGCGACGACGATCGATCGAGAAGTGGACTTTTCGCGCGAGCCGGGCACCGTCGCCGAGCTGCGGTATCGTCGCGGACAGGTGCAAGAGCAGCATCTCGACGACCCAGCGGGGGCCGTGACGTCCTATCGTGATGCCCTGGTCTTGGCGCCGGCGCACGAAGGAGCCCGTCAGGCTTTGCAGGTCTACCTGAAGGATCCCGAGCGGCAGATGGCCGCGGTCGAGGTCCTTGAGCCCATTTATGAACAGACATCGGATTTGCCTCGTTTGGTCGAGGTTCAACGAATCAAGCTGTCTCGCCAAAAAGACGCGGCGGGTCGAATCGCGCTGCTCTTGCGGATCGGCAGCCTGCAAGGGAGTCTGGGCGACGCGCAGGGCGCGTGGGAGGCCTATTCCAGCGCTTTCGCCGAAGATCCCGCATCTCAGGTCGCGCGCGAGGCACTCGAGGAGCTGGCCAACACGCTGGATCGATGGCCGAACCTGGTCAAGCTTTACGAGTCCGCGCTGAAGAAAAAACTGACGCCCGCGTTGGAGAGAGAGCTGCTCCTGGTGATCGCGGTCGCGTATGACGAGAAGCTGGAGAAGTCCGAAAAGGCCGTCGAATATTTCAGGCGGGCTCAGGAAATCCTGCCGCAGGATGCGTCCGCGTTGGTGGCCTTGGAGCGGCTGTACACGCGTACCGAGCGCTGGTCCGATCTGATCGAGACTCTACGTCGCAAGGCGGACCTGGTCGTCGACCAGGCTGAGCGGGTGGCTATTCGTACCCGGATCGCCACTGTTTGGGAGGAGATGTTGGCGAACGCCGAGGAGGCGATCACGGCCTGGCGCGAAGTCACATCCGAGAGTCCCGACAACCTTCAGGCCCTGCGCGCGCTCGATCGCCTGTTCTTGGCGCAAGGGGAGTATCGAGAGCTGGCGGACAATCTGCAAAAGCAGCTGGAGTTGTCGACCGAGCCGGCCCAGCGGGTCGAAATCCTTATGCGGTTGGGCTTGCTGCGCGAACAGCGTTTGGGCGAGGCTGGCGCCGCGGTCGACACCTATCGGCGCGTGCTGGACATCGAGCCGGAGCACGCCGAGACGATTGCGGCGTTGAACCGGATCCTGCCTCAGTCGGACTATGAGCTTCAGGTCGCTCGGCTACTGGAGCCGGTCTATCGGGTTCGAGGTGATTACCCGAACCTCGTGGCCGTGCAGGAGGTCATCGCCCGCCATGCCGCGACCCCCGAGCAGAGGATCGCGATGTTGGCACAGATCGCGGAGGCCTATGAGGTGGGCCTTGATGATCCCGAAAGCGCCTACGATGCGCTCGGTCGCGCGTTGCGCGAGGATCCCTTGCAGGAGGATGTTCAGGGAGGGATCGAACGTCTGGCCCGTGCGCTCGGCAAGTTGGAGGACCTGGTGCAGCGCTACGCCGCGCTGGTCCCCGGAGTCGCCGACGGAGACCTGCGAAACGCGCTTAATCACAAGATTGCGCGGCTGTGGGAGATCGATCTGCGCCGCGACAAAGAGGCCGCCGAAGCCTATGGGGCGGCTCTGGAATCGTCCCCCCGCGATCTCGTGGCGGCCAACGCACTGGAGCAAATCTACCTGCGCTCGGGGGATTACGGCCAACTGGTGGGTCTGCTGCTGCGCAAGGCCGAGATCGTCGCGGGCATCGCCGACAAGAAGCAGCTTTATTACAAGGCCGCGCAGATCTACGAAGAGGTGCTGGAGAATCTGGAACAGGCGATCGCCGTCTATCGACTTGTTCTAGGGGTTGACGACGCGGATCCCGTTGCGCTCGATAATCTCGAGAGGCTCTACATTCGACTCTCGCAGTGGACCGACTTGAGGGACATTTACGCGAAGAAGGCGGATTTAGCGGCAAACCCCGCCGAGAAGAAGCAAATGTTGTTCGTGCTCGGCCAGGTCCACGACCGCGAATTGCAGAATCCGGAACGCGCGATCGAGACCTACACGTCCATCCTGGACCTGGATCCGGAGGACTACGATGCCGCGCAGGCGCTCGATCGTCTGTATCAGAGGACCGAACGCTGGTACGACTTGTTGGCGATCCTAGAGCGCCAAACGGAGATGGCGCCCGCCCCCGAGGAAGTCGTCAGCTTGCGCTTTCGGATCGGCGAGCTGTGGCGCGAGCATCTCAACGATCTCGCGCGTGCCGTCGAAGCTTACCGAGCCGTATTGGGGATGGATTCGACGCACGAACCCACGCTTCGCTCTCTCGAAGCGTTGATGGCGGGCACGCAGGAACCGGTGCTCGCTGCTCAGGTTTTGGAACCCGTCTATGAGTCCGCCGGTGAATGGGATCGCGTGGTGGCCGTCTACGAGGTGATGGCGGCTCACGCGGAGGAGACCGAACGACGAATCGATCTGTTGACACGAATCGCGGAGATCGAGGAGCGACGCTTGTCGCATCAAAGCGCGGCGTTCGAGGCCTACGGTCGCGCGCTGCACGTGGACCCCAGCAATGTTGACGTGGTTGCGCATCTGGAACGCCTGGCGGCGGAGACGAACGGCTGGCAGAAACTTGGCCGCCTATATGTCGGGGAGCTGGAGAAGACGGAGGATCAGCGCCGGCGTGTCGATTTGTTGCTGCGCTTGGCGCGCATACACGAGGAAGAAACGGATCAGGCGGATGACGCGATCGCGGACTATCAACGCGTGATCGAGGTCGAGCCTGACAACCACGCCGCTCTCGAGGCGCTCGATCGCCTTTACAGCAGAAGCCAGCGCTGGGAAGACCTGGCGGACGTCGTCAGGCGTGAGATCCGGACCGGGCGCTCGGATGAGGAAATCGTTGATCTGACCTTCCGCTTGGCGCAAATCCACGAATTGGCGCTGATGGATATGCCTAAGGCAGTGGAAGCCTATCGGGATGTGCTGGCCGCCGATCCCAATCACCTCGAGACTCGTGCATCCCTGGAGCGGATGTTCATGGGCGGCACGCTGCAGGGAGAAATTGCCGACGTCCTCGAGCCGCTCTACCGGCAAAATCAGGAATGGGAGAAACTGGCGCAGATCTACGAAGTGCAGCTGGGACGCCTGACCGCGCTCGAGGAACGCCAGGCACTTCTGCGGCGTCTGGCTGAGATCTCCGAGCAGAAATTGGTCGATCAGATCGCGGCGTTTGCGTGGTGGGCGCAGGCGGTCAAGGAAGATCCGTCGTCGCAGCTCGCTTTGGAGGAGCTGCTGCGCTTGGTCCGCTCCACGCACCAATGGGACGAATACGTCAACACATTGTTCGACGCGGCTTCCGCCGTCGCCGTGCCCGCGGTACGCCGCGACGTCTTGCTTCGCCTGGCGGGGGTCTTCGAAAACGATCTCGGCGATCTGGAACGCTCCGAGAAGGTGTTGGTACAGGTCCTTTCAGAAAACGATCGCGATCCTGTGGCGCTCGAATCCCTGGATCGCATCTACGTCGCCCAGGGCATGCACGAGAACCTGGCCGCGGTGCTGGTCCAGAGGATCGCCATCACTCACGAGGCTCACGATCTGGTCGCGTCGCACTTGCGCCTCGGTCGGGTGAACGCCGAAGCCCTGGGCGACGTGGAAGGTGCCATCGCCAGCTATCTGGCGGTGCTGGAGCACGAGCCGCGATCCCTCGAAGCCCTGGAAGCTCTGGAACGTCTGTACTTTCGCAGTGAGCGCTGGCTCGATCTCTATCGCGTCTACGAGAAACTCGTCGACGTCGCGAAGAACGACGAAGACACATCCGCGTGCTACGCCCGCATGGCCAAGTTGGCGGCTGAAGCGCTCGATGACCGCGCGAAGGCGGTGGAACTCTGGGGACGGGTCTTGCAGCTCCGGGGCGATGACGCCACGGCGCTCGGGGGCTTGGCCGACCTGCACGAGGTCGCAGGTGAGTGGAAGGAGCTGACCGAGGTCTTAGACCGGCTGGTCTTGGCGCTGGCCGAGCCCGAGCACCAGATTCCCATCTACAAGCGCCTGGGTCGGATCTGGGCCGAGAAGCTCAACAAGGAGCGCAGCGCGCTCGAAAGCTGGCAGAAGGTCCTGGACATCGATTCGCAGGACGTGGATGCCTTGCGGGCCATCGTCGAAAATTACCGAAGCGCCGGTGCGTGGGAGGAGCTGTCCGAATCCTTGCGCAGGCTGATTGGAGTCGCCCAACTGGGCGAAAGCGGTGTCGGTCAGGCGGAACTGCAGGATCTGTACTCCCAACTCGGCGAGCTCGAGGGTGAAACCCTCATGCGGACCCCGGAGGCGATCGAGGCATGGCGCGAGGTATTGGAGCTCGATCCCCGCGATTTCCGGGCTCTGGCGGCGCTGGAAAAATTGTTCATGCAGGAGGCGCGTTGGGAAGACGCAGTCGGCATCTTGGAACGTCGCGTGCAAGCGTTGGCCAATCCCGCCGAGCAGGTGGACGTTCTCATGCAGGCGGCGTCCCTGTGGGCGGACAAGATTGGCGACGGCGGTTCGGCCGTCGAGGTCTACGAGCGGGTCCTGCAGCTGGATGCGTCCAACCAATCGGCGTCGCAGGAACTGGAGCAGCTTTATCGGCAACGAAAGAGTTGGGTCAAACTGATAGACCTGCTCCTTGCTCGTACCGAGTTCGTCGATGAGGCGGTCGCCCGTATCAATCTGCTGGTGCAAGTCGCCGAGATTTACGAGCAGCAGCTCGATGATAAAGAGAGCGCGTTCGTAACCCTGCAGGCAGCCTTCCGCGAGGACTATTCCAACGATCACGTCGCGAAACAGCTGGAACGTCTGGCCACCAGCACGGGGCGCTGGAATGAACTGATCTCGGACTACACCCAGGTGGTCCAGGGGATCTCGGACGCCAAGCAATCCGCTGATCTCTGGGTCAAGATCGCACGCTGGTACGACTCGGCTTTGGGGCACGTCGACTACGCCATCGCGTCCGCGCGACAGGCCTTGCAGCTGGAATCCGGGCACATCGGCGCATTGATGGCCCTGGAGGATTTCTACCGCAAGCAAAAGAAGTGGATGGATTTGGTGGCTGTCTTGGCCAAGCACGCCGATCTGGAACAAGAAATCCCGCGGAGGGTCGATTTGCTGCTGGCTCTCGCGGACACCTACGAAACCCAGATCGGGGACGCCGCGCAGGCGACATTTGCCTATCAGCGGGCCCTCGACGCCGATGAGCGATGCCTTGACGCCATTAACGCCCTGGAGCGGCTGTATCGCCGCACGCAGGCGTGGGATCGTTTGGTCGACGTCCTGGCAAAGAAGGCCATGGTCGTCGAGGACAGCGACCTGGCCGTGCGCTTGCGCCTGCAGGTCGGCGAGCTCTGGGAAGACCGCCTGGGCGACAACGATCGCGCCGTCGAGGCCTACAAAGAAGTCCTATCGGTCGATCCGCAGAACCTGGCTGCGCTGAAGGCTCTGGATTCCCTGTATCAGAAGACAGGGAACATGGAGGCTTATCTCGAAAACCTGGAACATCAACTGGAAGTGTCTTCCCCCGAAGGAGATCGGGTCGAGATCTACCAACGGATGGCGACGGTCTGGGAGGAACAGTTCTCGAAGAGTGACCGCGCGGCGGACGTTCTCGAAAAGATCCTGCTGGTCGACGATCGAAACCAGAAGGCCTATCGCGACCTCGAACGCATCTATGCCCAGGAAAAGAAGTGGGAGAACCTGGTCGAGACCTACCGCAAGCACATTTTGGTCATCAACGATCAGAACGAGCGAATCGATCTGTATACCAAGAAGGGGCAGGTTCTCGAAAACGAGCTGCGCGATCTGGAGCGCGCGATCGAGGCCTACACCGATGCTTTGAACTTCGAGCCAGACCATGCTCCGGCGTTGTCAGGATTGGCGCGCCTTTATGAGGAGACCGAGCAGTGGGAGCGCGCCGTGGAGGTGATGCGCCGCCTGGTCGGGATGTCGTCGGACCTGAAACAGCGGGTCGACCTGAACTACCGTCTCGGAAAGATCCACGACGAGCAGCTGCGCGCCCCCGAGTCCGCCGAGGAGTTTCTCGTGGAAGCGTTGGCGCAGGATCCGACGCATGTTCCTTCGATGTTGTCCCTCCTGGCGCTCTATAAGCGTCGTGGCGACTGGCTGAAGGCGGCGCAGTTGATGGTGCGCGCCGAGGCAAACACCCAGAACCCGCTGGAAAAGACGCGCCTGCTCAACGAGGCTGGCAAGATCTACCAGGAGAAGTTGGACGACGAGGACATGGCGACCCAGCTCTTTGCCCGCGTGATCCAACTAGATCCCGAGCACATCGAGACGGCCGAGCCGCTGAGTGAGTTGTACTTCAAGCGCAAGGAGTGGGCGCCCTTGGTCCCCCTGATGGAGACGCTGGCGCGCAAGGCAGGCAAGAAGACCAATCGAGAGATGACGCAGCTCTATCACCGGTTGGCCAAAGCGGCCGACCAGACCGGCGACTCCGAGAAGGCCCTGAAATACTACAAACAGTCCTACGAATTGGACGCGACCTATCTGCCAACTCTGTTGGATCGAGCGGCCCTGCTCTACAAATTGGAGCACTGGGACGATGCCTTCCGCATCTACCAGACGATTCTGGTTCACCACCGCGATTCCCAAAAGGACGATGACATCGTCGACCTTTTTTACCGGCTGGGTCGAATCAAACTGAAGGTCGGCGAGCGAACGAAAGCCGTCAATATGTTCGAGAAGGCCCTGGAAATTCAGGGGGGACATCGCCTCACCATCGCCGCTCTGATCGACCTGCATTCCGAGGCCAACGACTGGGAGGCAGTCATAAAACAGAAGCGGGGCCTGTTGTCCGCGAGCCACGACATCGAAGAGAAGTTCGCCGTCAACGAACAGATCGCCGAGATCTACAAAGGCAAGCTCAGCAACCCACAGAAGGCTATCGCGGCTCACCTCGAGGCGCTGGAGCTTAGGCCGGCCGATCGGCAGTTGCTTCACAACCTCCTGGATTTGTTCAGCGAGACGAAGCAGTGGAAGAAGGCCATTGAGATCCTGACCAAGCTTGGTGAGCTGGAGCAGGGCAAGTTGAAAGCGCGGTTCCTGGTTGCTGCGGGCAACATCGCCAACTACGAACTGCACAGCACCGACGACGCCGTGGAGTTCTACAATCAGGCCTTGGATGCGGATCCGGACGACTTGAAGGCCTTCGAGCGCATCGACAAGATCATGACCGCCAAGAAGGACTGGCGGAATCAGGAGCGCAGCTACCGAAAGATGATCAAGCGTCTTGGCGCGGATCCCGCGCCCGAGAAGCGGTCCACGCAGATTGCGCTGTGGCACGCGCTCGGCGAAATCTATCGGTCGCGCCTCAAGGACT
Organism: Pseudomonadota bacterium; assembly: GCA_017881245.1. Taxonomy (GTDB): domain Bacteria; phylum Myxococcota_A; class Polyangia; order Fen-1088; family Fen-1088; genus FEN-1088. Next base: position 40,412 of record JADGRC010000144.1, on the reverse strand, counting down.
ACAAGTCCGCCATGGCGGCGTTCGAAGTGGCCGTCAGTCTGGACAAGGACGCGCTGCCGCGGCACCAAATTCTGGCCGAGCTTTACCAGATGTCGGGCCCGGACACTTATGACAAGGCTGTCCAGGAATACCGATTCTTGGTCAGGAGCACGCAGGATTTCGGAGAGATGGCGCTGTATCTGAAGACCCTGCGGCGGCTGTTCACCGAGATGCAGCTCCACGACCGCTCGTGGTGCGTGACCGCGGCGCTGGCTTTCTTGCGCAAGGCCGATCCCGAGGAGCAGCAGTTCTTCGATCAATATCGGCCGAAGGGCTTCGTGCGCGCGCGCAACCGTCTGACCGAGGAGCTGTGGCAGAAGAACATCTATCACCCGGACGAGGACCGATTCATTTCCCACATCTTCGCAACGGTAAGCTCGGCCGTCGCGGGGGCCTACGCGAAGGAGCACAAGGACTGGGGTCTGAAGCGGAAAGATCGACGGGACGTCTCGAACGACCAGCTGCTCTTCAGCAAGATGTTCAGCTATCTGGTGGGGGTCATGGGTGTCCCGCAGCCGGAGCTGTTCTTGCGACCGGAATCTCCGGGTGAGCTGGATCTGGCGAATGCGCGCGAGAAGGCCCAGCTGATCCCATCGTTTGTCGTGGGATCGAGCCTGTTGCAAGGTCGTCCTGAGAAGGAGCTCGCGTACGTCACCACCAAGAAGTTGACGTACATGCGGCCGGACCACTTCGTTCGCTGGCCGACCGTGGTGCCGACGCTGGCGCAACTCAGGGTGGTTTTCATGGCCGCGTTGAAACTTTCACAGCCGGCCCTCACGGTGAAACCCGAGATGGCCCAGCCAGTGGCCCAGTACCTGGATTTGTTGAGGAAGACGGTTCCGCCTCAGATGATGGAGCAACTGAGTGTCGTCGTTCAGCGATTCATTGCCAGCAAGGGGGAAGCCGATCTCACGCGATGGGCGACGGCGGTCGACTACACGGCGACGCGCGCGGGGTTCCTGATGTGCAACGATCTGGACGTGGCGGCGCGCCTGGTGCAATCCGAGCCGGTCGCCGTGGGTGTCGCCGAGCCCAAGGAAAAGATCCGCGACTTGTTGCAGTGGTCGATCTCGGACGAGTACTTCACGGTTCGCGAGCACTTGGGGTTGGTCATTGGTTGACCGAAGCTTCGGTGGTTGCGGGCCGGCCTGGGTTGGCGCGGCGTAAGGCGCAGCCATGGTTTCCTCCGTCAGTTTGGTCGCGCTGGTTCTCGCCTTCATGGCTGCGGGCGTTGCGTTTGGGCGCTTGGTGGCGCGGCGGCGGGCTGAGCTTGCGCTGGCCTCGACCAACAAATGGCTGGAGTCCATTCGCGGCTCTGGGGCCTCTGAATGTGCGGAGATTCGGCGCGGGGCGTCGCTGACCGCCCGGGAGGAGGCGGAAATGGCGGGCGCCGCGTTCGATGCGGTTTCTCTGGTTCGTGAAACCGAGTTATCCGGCCGTGACGCGCAACTAGAAGCGCGCCGCAAGACAATCCTTCGGTTGGAGGGAGAGGTTGTCGCCCAGCGCAAGCGCATGGACGTCGTCCAGGCGGGAAAAAAGGCACTGGAGGAACAGGCCCGGCGCGCATCGGCCGAAGCCGCGGCCTTTGAACACGACCGTATCGTGACCCTGGAATCCCGCGTGGGAACATCGCGGGTGGCATTGCGCAATTCGATCATAGAAACGGAGACGGAGGAAGCGCGCGTCGCGGGCGTGCAGCTTCTGCGCGCGATGGATCAATCGGGAGCCGACCCAGAGCACGTGCGCCACGCGAAGCGGATTATGGGAATCGCAGTTGGCCGTTTTTCGGGACACTACCTGACCGAGCGGCTGCACTCCACGGTGCCGCTACCCCCGGGGGTGACGCTTGAACAGTTGTCGGGCTCGGATGAGTCAAATCTGCGCGCCGTGGAGGCGGTCGCGAACGTGAAATTGACTCCCACCGAGGGACGCGACGGCATCCGCATGGAGGGGCTTGATGGCGTTGGACGAGAGGTCGTCCGACGGACGTTCACTTGGATCGGACGCAACCCTCGCGCGACCGGTGACCCAGGTGCGATAACGCGGGCCGCACGTGACATTGCGAAGGCGCTCGATCGGGAATTGCTCGATCTTGGTCGTCGGGCGTTCGCCGCGCTGGAGATCCCGCGTGCCCACGACCAGATCGTTTCGCTGGTCGGACGTCTCAACTACCGGACCAGCTTCACGCAGAATCAATGGAAGCACGCGATCGAGGCGGCGTTCTTGTGTGGGATGATGGCGGACGAGCTGGACCTGGACATCAAGATTGCGCGCCGGGCGGCTTTGATGCACGACATCGGCAAGGCTCTCACACACGAGCTCGACGGATCACACGCGGTCATTGGCGCCGACTATGCGCGCCGGTTGGGGGAAAGCGAGATGGTCGCGAACGCGATCGGCGCCCACCATACCGATGAACCGTTTTCCAGTCCTTACGCGTATCTGGTGGCCGCGGCGGACGCGATGTCGGGCGCCCGTCCGGGGGCCAGACGCCAGATGGAAGACAACTACGTGGCCCGTCTGGATGACCTGGAACGTATCACCCGCGGGTTTCGGGGCGTCGAGGAGGCCTACGCCGTTCAAGGAGGACGCGAAGTGCGTATCTACGTCTCGGAGGACAAGGTTGACGACCGAGCAGCCATCGGGTTGTCGTCCGAGATAGCCCGCAAGATATCCGCGGAGATGACGTTCCCGGGGCAGATTCGGGTGACCGTCATTCGCGAGATGAGGGCCATCGAGGTCGCCAACTAGTGCATGCACTAGTGCATGGGCTTCCCCCTATCAGGGACTCTGTTGTACCGATGGTATACGAGCCATGAATATCGTTATTCCGCCCCTGATCTTTTACGTCGTTGGCGCGGCCCTGGTGGTTGGTGGAACCGTCCGCGCACTGACGCTTGGTCGCCGGAATCCCGACCGCGAAATTTCCGACGACGATCCGACGCGGACCATGGCTCGCCGGCGCCATTTCACGTTCGGTCTTGTTTGGATCGCCATGGGACTCTTCTTGATCGGGTCCACGGTGGGTGTGTTGCGATCCAAATGGGGGGGGCGCACGAGCTCGGGACCCTGAAATGGACTGCCGTCGCTCCGTCCGATCAAGGGAGAGACGGCGGATCCGTCGCCGCCACCGAGCCCTCGGTCGTCCGCGAAATTGCGACGGGTGTTCGCGAGGCCCACCACAAGAGCGCCGCCGGCAACGCGATAATTGCGGCCAGGAGGCATGCGGCCTCGCCCAGGATGGCCATGGCGCCGAAGCCCTGTAAGGCCTGATTGCGCGCCGCCAGGAGCGACCCGTAACCGACGATTGTCGTCCAGGAACAAAGCGCGACCGCCGCCCCGGTCGACGTCACGGTCTTCAATGTGTCGCGATTCTCACGGTAGCGCGTGACGACGTTCAGGGCGTACTCGGCGCCGATACCGAACGTGATCGGCAACGCGATGAAGTTTAGGAACGTCACGCGAACCCCCGACCATCCCGCCGCGCCCACCATCAAGAGGACGCCGAGCGTCAATGTCACGATTGCCATCGAGGCTGCGCGAAAGGGCCGGATGATGAGCAAGATGATTATCAACACCCCGAGCAAAGAGAAAAGCGTCGCGATTGGACCGTCATGCAGGACGGACCGAATCATCGATCCGAACACGACGGCGGACCCGGACGTTTCAATGACTTTGCCGGAGGGCAGTTTCAAACGCTGGAGCACGGTCGCGATCTCCAGTAGATCCCTGCCATTCCAGACCGACAGACCCTGCTCGGTCGGGTACACGAGCACCACCCGACCGACGCTGCCGTCCACTTCCGTGAAGGGCCGACGCGCGATGGCGGGGAGATCCAAGGGAGCCAGTTCGTGCAGTGCGGGCGACGGATCTATCTTAGCGAGCTGAGAGCGTTCCTTGTCGTTCAAGGCGGCGAGCGCGGGATCATTGGTCAACTTCCTGATGTCTGCCAATAGGTCCAATTTCCGCTTCTGCGCAACGGGCGGCCCCGGGAGCAGATCCCAGATCGTCGCAATTCGTCCGATGACCCGCCGTCCGCTTCCATTGATCTTCGCGCGTTCGGAGTCATTGGCCCGGATGGCGTTACGGACCAGTTCCACCTCGGAGAGATCGTCCGCCAGAACGATCGTGGGCGAGGGCCATCGGCCGAACAGATCGTCCATGTGGCGGTTGAATCGCTTTGATTCGTCGCTGGAATCCAGTTTCGCGTTCAGCTTGCGAAAATCGTATTCGAACGGGTCTCGCAAGAAGTGGGTCGCGCCGACTGTCGCGGTCGCGGCAGCAGCCAGGAACAAAACCAGAAAGGGCCGAAAGCGTCCCCCGAGCAAGCGCCCCAACCAATCCAGACGAAAGGGCGCCCGCCTGCTGTCATGCCCGTTCTTGGTTTCGTCCAAGAGGACCAACATCGCGGGCAAGGCCGTGTACGTGGCCAGCCAACAACACACGGCACCGGTGGCTCCCATCACGCCGAACTGAGAAAATCCCCGAAAACTTGTGGCGGACAGAGAGACATAGGCTGCGGCGGCACACAGCGCGGCTACCGACGTGGCACGCCACGTTCCCATGATCGCCCGCTCCATAGCCGCTCGGCCGTCGGTCTCTCTCGCGCGTTCCTCTTCGTAACGGGACATCAACACGATGGCGTAGTTGATCCCATTTCCCACGATAATCGAGCCGAGGAATGCGGTTGATGAGTTGAGGTAGCCGAAACTCAAGTCCGCCACGGCGAAGGCCATGGCGGCTCCGACAATGGCGGGAATGCCGATCAAGGGAACGGCTCGTGGTCGACGGAAGTAAAGCCCAATCGAAAGGGCAACCACCAGCAGACAGGTGATGGTGACCGACAAAATGTCGCGTTCGATGGCCCGTCGGCTGGCAATCGCGGTGGCGACGGGTCCCCCCGGCTGCACGCGCATTTCGGGGTGGTAGCGACTCGGAGGGTCCTCGGCGATCAATCGGTTGACCGCGGTCCACAGGCCCTCGCCCGCGTGTTCGACGAACAGGCCGCCAGGCGGCAGCGACGCGACCCACATGTACTTTCGATCCGGAGTCGCGAACAGACCGTCGGGAAAGCGCGTGTCCATGCGTTCTTGTCCCGAGATACGGCTCTGCATCTGGTCGAGCGACTCGTCGTCTCCGCCGAGATCGACGAACAGCGGGTTCTTGCGCTTGCTGATTTCCTTCCGCAGCCGGTCTCGGATGTCTTCCAGATCCGCTTCCTTGACGTATAGCCACTTGTTGCGATCGAAGAAGTCCCGCACGTCCCGGATGTTGTACGCGGCCAGCGCGGCGACATGGTTGGGCAGCTCGCGCAGGCGCTTGGTCAGGGAGGCCGCGTAGCGTTCATTCGCGGCTGGATCGGGCGAATGAATTCCCACCAGCAAGAGCGACATGTCGCCCATGCGCTTCTGGGTCCGATTGAGGGCCACGACGCCCGGATCGTTGCTGGGCAACAACTCGGAAAACGCCGTCTTCAGCTCGAGGCGTGATGCCAGGAAGACCGCAACCGCGCTGATCAACAACACGACGGACAGGACGGCTTTGGGATGGCGGGCCAGCTTCGCGGCGGCACTATGACCCTGGGCGGACATGCGGCGCGGAAAAAGGTAGCAGGGATCGTGTCTTCATGGGCGGAATCCGAACGCCCACATTCGGCTACCTCGTCCAGTGTCCAGTGTCCAGTGTTCCGTGTCCCGCGAGTCCCTGTGATTGTGGTCATTGTGGTCGTCGCGACTTCGTCCCTTGGCGGGTCGGTGTTAAGATTTGTCCGTGGTGTGTTCCCATCGCCGGCTTCGGTCGCTGCTTGCGGTGGCGGTCGTCGGTATGGGGATGCTGTTGGTCGCCGATCACGCTCTGGCGGTGGGCGAGCGGATCAGCGATGTGCGAATCATGGGCAATGTCCGCACCGGCGAGGACACCGTCCGGTCGTTGGCGGGGATTGTCATCGGCGACACGCTGGAGACCGACACACTGGCCACGGTTCGTGAGCGTCTGAACACGGTGGGCCTTTTCGCCGACGTCAACGTATGGTGGGAAAGCTACGGCGATGGTGTTCGCGTCAACATCGCGGTCAAGGACAAGTTTCCCTGGGCCCCCGTCCCGACGGGGTCGTTGTCCAAGAACAACAGATCCTTCGGCCTGTTGTTCGTTCACGGCAACCTGTTCGGGCGCGGCAAGCAGATGTTGATCGGCGGCAAGATTGCCAACGTCGATTCGGGCGTGATCCTGGCATACCGCGATCCGGCCCTGTTCGCCTCCTGGGTCTATTGGGAGATGAAAGTGATAGCGCAAAGGCTGATCATCCCCGAGTACAGCATCTACGACCTGACACCCAGTTCTCCCTGGCGCCAGACCACGCTGGATGCGTATGGCATCGAGCCGGCGGTGGGCATCGCCTGGTTTCGGCGCGTGAGGACCCAGGTCTCCTGGCGCCTAGACAAGATCGTCTATCAGGCCGACAAGCTGCAGATTTCCCCCTCGGCGGACGGGAACCTTGCGCCGCCCACCGATCCAGACAACCAGGCGACGACGCGCGGCGGGCTGATGGGAATTGGCCGCGCCGCGTTGGCCTTCGATTGGCGGGCACGTGAATTCGCCGTTATGAGGGGTTCCGCTCTCGGTGGCAATCTGGATTTCGGCAGCCCCGCCTTCGGGGGCGACTTTCGATTTTGGCGGGCCAGCGCGTTCTGGGAGCAGGGGTACCGGATCTTTCGTCGCCACAACTTCATCTACTCCTTTGGTGGGACCGCCGGGCACAACCTGCCCATCTGGTGGGATACCGTCGCGGGCGGCCCAGGCCTGCGCGGATATCTCGGTCAACAGTTCAGGGGCGACACTCAGCTGAGCGGCAAGGCCGAATATCATTTTCCCTTGTTCTCGGTGGGCTCCCTCGATATCAGGGCGCTCGGGTTCTACGATTTTTCGGCGATTTGGTTTCGGAGTCTTCCCGGGGGTGATCCCAACGCTGCCGGGTACCTGGCTCGCCCGGACGGCGACTTTCGGACATTCAATCCGATGTTCCAAGCGCAAGGCTTCGACGCCAAACGCGACGTCCACAACGACGTGGGTGGCGGTATACGGTTCTTCCTGCGTTCGGTGGCCGTTCCCCTGGTTGGCTTCGATGTGGGGTACGGGCTCGAGAGCCACCGTGTGCTTTATCTCTTGATTGTCGGCGCTTGATTTTATTTGGGGGCGAGCGGTCCTTGGCTGGTGTTGACTTTCCCTCGGCCGAGGTGTCAGGAAATGAACACGTGCATCTGGGTGCCTATCATAAATTACTGTAATTATTACAGTTCATAAGGACAACGTCGTGGCGCAGGGCTTGCGTAGTCGAGTCCTGCGATGTCAGCTTACCCAGCCGCGGTGACCAGCTTCGGATCGACACACCCACGAACCTGGCGACAAACGGCCACTGTGCCGACGCCAAAAGTGCTGTTGTGCGACTTGGATGGGACTCTGATTGACAGCATGCCCACCCTGGCTGACCTGGCCACCGATGTCATGTGCGACGTCTATGGAACGCCTCGGGTGCTTGCACGCGAGCTTTACGTCGCCACCTGCGGGTTGCCGTTCATCCGGCAACTGGAATCGATCTTCCCCGGCGATCGGCGCAACCGGGAAGCGTCGGATCGGTTCGAAGGGCAGAAGCCCGAGCGCTGTGACCAAATCAGGATGTCGACGGAGGTCGAACGTGCCCTCTGTCATCTGAGGAGTCGCGGGATCGCCGTGGTGGTGTCCTCCAACAACGGTGTTCGGAACGTGGCGACGTTCGCGCGCAACGCCGGTTTCACGTTCGATCTGGTGCTGGGTTTTGGCAATGGCCTCGCGAAGGGCAAGCCGCACATCGATTGCGCCGCCGTCGAATTCGGCGTCGCGCGCTCTGAGATGTTGTTCGTGGGTGATTCGCTGCACGACGGCGAGGTCGCCGAATCGGAATGTGTTCCTTTCGTTGGGCTCGCTGGCACGTTTTCCTACGAGCGTTTCGCCCTGCGGTTTCCCCATCTGCCCGTCATTCGTAGGTTTGGCGAGTTGCCGGAACTCCTGTTCGGCGGCTGGGCGGAGGAAGCGGCCGATGTGGCGTCGTCGTCGCGAGCGGTCGTCGGGCACGGCTAGGGAGATTTCTTGCAGGTGGTGCTGCTGGCGGCCGGCCTGGGAAGTCGGCTCGGCGCGTTGACCGAGAAACTTCCGAAGGCGTTGATCGAGGTCGCCGGCCAGACGTTGCTTGCGCGCGCGGTGCGCTTCGCGGGGCGGCTTGCCCCATCGGAGATCGTCGTCGTGGGCGGGTTTTGTTTTTCGGACGTCGCGGCCGAGGTGTCGCGCCTGCCGTTGGCGGTGACTCTCGTGGAGAATCGGGATTTTCACGATGGAAACCTGGTGTCGTTGCTGGCCGCGCGCGCGCGGATCCATGGGGACTTCGTGTTGATGAACGTCGACCACATTTACAGGCCTGCCGTCGCGCCGTTGGTGGCGGAAGCCGCTCAGCGCGTGACCGCGTTTGTCGATCGTGACCGCGCGCTTGGTGCCGACGACATGAAGGTCTTGTGCGACGGGCAGGGGCGGGTGCGAGAGATCGCGAAGACCTTGACCCAGTTTGACTGCGGGTATGTCGGGATGACCCGTGTTCCCGCGCGAGACCTCGGTCGTTATTGGACGGCCGCGGACGCCGTTACAACGTCCGAGGGACGCGCCGTGCATGTCGAAAGAATTCTGGCGCGTCTCGCGGCCTCGGAGGCGCCCGATGAACGGCCGGCATGTCGCGACATCAGCGGTATTGGCTGGCTGGAAGTTGATCTGCGCGACGAACGCGAACACGCGGACGCCGTGGTGCGCGCCGCGCCCAGCGAATGGAATTGACACGTCCGCTTCCCCGAGCGGCTTTGGGGTCAGACGCTTCTGCGCTTGAGGCCGAACTGAAGCGCCGCGGCGAGCATGTGTCGGTCGTTCGTCCAAACCTCGCCGAACCCTGCTTCTTTCGCGGCCCCCAAGTGAATCGCATCGCCCGCCCGAAGGTGGGTCCGCTTGTCCAATGTGGCGACCTTCGCGGCGATCCGTTCGAGAAAGGCGTCGCCTACGGGAATCATCGTCCAGACTCCATCGCCGACGTCGTTCATGAACTCATCGTGCAGACGCGCCGCGTGTTTTTTCTCAAGCGCGTCTTCCCGTACGTGTCTCAAGAGCACTGTTGCCATTTCAGGAATGCACAGCGCGGATGAACATCCCTGGCCCGCCTTACGCAGGACAGCCCGAACTTCATTGCTGTCCACCTCATTGACGTAGCACTTGGCGATGTAGGCGGTGTCGAAGTAGACGCTCACCGCCGATCTTGCTCCAGAAACCTCCCGCTATCCGTCTTGACCCGAGGAAACCGCGCGTAGCGCTTGTTGAAGTCGGGAATCTGAATCGTTCGCCGGAGTGCGGAGATCCCCGACAATTGAGCAACCGGAACGCCACGTCGCTGGATGACGATGATCTCGCCTTGTTCCGCCTGATCGACGATTCTTCCGGTTTCCTCGTGAAGTTTCCTGAGGGTGATCCGTCTCATGTGTCCAACGTGACACATTGGAGTCGCGGGTCAAGCAGTCCGCCAAAGTCGGACAGGGCCGAGCGCCGGTCCTTCCGGAGTCTCCGGGCGGCATCAGGACGGCGCCAAGGATTCAACGGCCGCCGTTGCCTGGTCTTCGCGCCGTTTCAGGTCCGCCACGAAACGCGCCCGTCCGTCCACCATTTCGCGATACCAGACTTCCAGCGCCAACAGGTTCCAGATGCGTTCCCCGTGATCTTCCCCGGCTCGATGGCGGTCGAGCAGTGCTTCAACCGCCTTTGGTTGAAACAGCCCACGCGAACGCGCGCTCGTGGAGAGCAGCGTTTCCCGGGCAAAGGCGTGCAGCTTGCCACCCAGCCAATGGCGCGTGGGCAGAGCGAATCCGCGCTTGCCGCGGCTGAGAATCGCAGCCGGAAGGAGATCGGCGAACGCCTGTTTGAAAAGGGCCTTGCCCTCCAGGTGCCGGAGCTTCGCCGTCGCCGGTAGGCGAACCCCCAACTCGACAACCGGATGGTCGACGAGCGGCGCGCGCGCCTCCAACCCGTGCGTCATGCTGGCGATGTCGACCTTGGTCAAGATATCGTCGGGAAGGTAGGTCTGGATGTCGAGGGCGGCGAGGCGATCGACGCTGGCACCCTCGGGCATCGCGCCGAGCAGTGCGGCGAAGCGTTCCGCGGTCTGATCGTTGTGGAACCTCCGGGCGAGATCGGGTGTGTACAGCGCCGTCCGTTCGTCCTGTTGGAAATGTCCGATGAACTCGAGGTATCCCGTCGCCTCTCCTTGTTCGATGGCGCGAGCATACCGCCGCAACCAGCGTAATCGGCCCCCCGGGGCTGCGCGCATGACTGCTGTGAGGGCGGCCCGGATTGGGGCGGGAAGGCGACGCAAAAGGTCCGCGACGTGCGCCCACACGTAACGGCGGTATCCACCGAAGACTTCGTCACCGGCGTCGCCGGACAGGGCGACGACGACGTCTTTGCGGGTCATCTCGCACAGGTATCGCGTGGGGATGGCCGATGTGTCGCCGAATGGCTCGCCGTGGTGGCGCATTACGCTGGGCAAGAGCGCCGTCATATCGGGATCGACCATCAGTTCGTGATGGTCCGTACGATAGCGCTCCGCCACCAACCGCGCGTAGGGTAGTTCGGTCGCGCCCGCGTCGGTGAATCCGACGGCGAACGTCTTGACAGGCCGGCTGGACCGTCGGGCCATGCACGCCACGACAATCGACGAATCGACGCCACCCGACAGAAAGGCGCCAAGCGGCACGTCGGACATCAGACGGATTTCGACGGCTTCCTCCACGGCGGACCGAATCGACGCGATTGCCTCCGCCTCGGTCGCCGGGGGGGGCCCGCGTCGCGCACGGTCCGCGAGGTTGTAGTAGGAGCGGACGCGCGGCACTTCACCGGGCTCGACCACGAGAACACAGCCGGGGGATAGCTTCTTGATGTCGCCGAAGATGGTGCCGGGGTGGGGGACGTACTGCAGCGCCAAGTACGCGTCGAGCGCGGCCAGATCCACGTCGCGGCCGATCCGCTCGTCGGCCAGCAGGGCTCCGATCTCGGAAGCGAACAGGAAGGTGTCACCCGTCCGGGCGTAGTACAGAGGTTTTTCGCCGAAGCGGTCGCGTGCGAGCAGCAACCGGCGCCGCCGGCTATCCCAAACGGCGAACGCGAACATGCCGCGCAACAATTCGGGCGTGCGGTCACCGACCTCTTCGTAGAGGTGCGCAACGACCTCTGAATCACTCTGGCTGCGAAACGTGTGACCCTTGTCGTGCAGCTCACGGCGCAGCGCCACATGGTTGTAGATCTCGCCATTGACGACGACGGCGACCGATCCGTCTTCGCTAATCATCGGCTGGCGTCCCGCCGTCGACAGATCGACGATGGACAAGCGGCGGTGGCCGAGCACGACGGGTCCATCGGCCAGCATGCCGCCCCCGTCGGGTCCCCGGTGAATTTGGGCGACCAGCATCCGGGCAACGAGGCCCGGCGGGGGAACGTCCATCGGGCCTGCCAACGCGCCGGCGATTCCGCACATCAGGCGAGGCCTTTCTCGGAGAGCAGACGGTCGTAAAGCGCGACCATCTCTTCGAGCACGCGCTCGACGCTGAATTCTCGGACGATGTGCTCGCGGCCGCGCGCACCCATCTGGCTCCTGGTGTCCGCGTCGAGGGCCAGCATCTTGCCGAGCGCATCCGCCAACAGGCCGTGTTTAAAGGTCGGGGCCTCGAATCCGGTTTTACCATCGATGACCAAGCGGTCGATGTTGGCGGCGTGGGACACCACGGCGGGCAGACCACAGGCATGCGCCTCGAGCACGGCGTTCGGCAGTCCTTCGTATAGTGACGGGAGCACCAGAATGTCCGCGGCGTGGTAGAGCGACAGCATGTCGGACACGGCACCGAGGTAGGTCACCCGGTTGGTCAAGCCTAGCCACGACAGCCATGGGTCGAGCAGCGACGAATACAGGCGATCCCGCTTTCGTCCCGCCAGGAGCAGGCGCGCGCGCGGCGGCAGTCCACCCCGCTTGTGAAGCATCCGAAGTGCCAGCGCCAATCCCAGCTGGTGTTTCTGAAACGCGATCCGCCCTGGGCACAGCAGAATCGTCTCGTCGTCGGCGATTTGCCAGCGGGCGCGGGCGTCCGCGCGCTCGCTGCCGGTGGGCGGCCTGAACCGATTCGTGTCGATGAAGTTGTGAACAATCTGAATCTTCTCCGGGGGCACGCGGGCAAAGTTCACCAACTCGCGACGGACACCCTCCGAATTCGTCAGAACCCGGTCGGTCTTCCGCGCAAGCCAGCGCTCGGTGACCAGGTGCCGGGGCGCGATCGCGCGATTGCGGACGGATGTCACCACGATGGGGACGGTCGCCCGGCGGGCGGCCAGACGTCCCCAGAAATTCGTCTTGTCGCGATAGGTCTGCAGGATCTGGGGCTTCTCGGAACGCAGGACGTCCACCAAGCGCCGGAATCCCGCGCGGGTCATATCCCGCACGCCGAGCACGTGCCGAGGCTCGCCAGGAGGCAGATATTCGCGGTAGTGGATGGTGTCGTTGAACAGGCAAAACACCGGTTCGAACCGTTCAGGCAATCGCGTTGCCAACTCCAGAATCTGACGTTCCGCGCCGCCCTGCTGCAGGTTGGGAATCAGAAACAGGACCTTGTGACGGCCGGGCATCTGGGGCGGTTCTACTACGGGATCGCATGCTTGGAACGGATGGGCTGAACAACCAGGCGCCCACCGGCGCGCCGCCACGGTCGAGAAGTCAGACCGCCGCCCGGTCCTCACGCATCCACTCGAACACCAGGAGAGCCTCCTTTCAGGCGGTCAGTGTCACTCGCCACCGGTTTGATAAATAGATAGCGGGATTGAACGCGGAAAGAGGCGGAGTTAGGACTTCCATCAGGTCGCCATGACCGCACCCGTAGTCAAGAAATGGGCCCTTCGAGGTTCAGGCCAGTTTCCCTGAACCTTGCACAACCGTGTTTCGCGCAATAAGGTGAGCCGCTTTTCGTTACGCCAACGCCTTTCGGCAGCCGGAATAGCCAAGCCATGTTTGGTCTAGTCGCAAAGAAGATTTTCGGTACGAAGAACGCTCGCGTCCTGAACGCGATGCGGCCCGCCATCGCGCGGATTGCCGACATGGAAGCGGCGATGAAAGCCAAGAGCGACGCTGACTTGCAGGCCATGACGCCGGAATTGCGGCGCATGCTGGCGGCGGGCGCGACGCTGGACGACGTCTTGCCCGACGCGTTCGCCGTTTGTCGTGAGGCCGGCCGGCGGGTCCTGGGGAGGCGGCACTTCGACGTGCAGCTCATGGGAGGGATGATCCTGCACGGCGGCGGCATCGCCGAGATGAAGACCGGTGAGGGCAAGACGCTGGTGGCCACACTGCCGGTGTACCTGAACGCTCTCGGCGGCAAGGGCGTGCATGTCGTCACCGTGAACGACTACTTGGCGCGGCGCGATTCGGAGTGGATGGGGCGCATTTACAAGTTCCTCGGTTTGTCGGTCGGGATCATCGTTCACGGGTTGAACGATTGGGAGCGACAGGCGAACTACCGTTGCGATGTTTCGTATGGGACGAACTCGGAGTACGGGTTCGACTACTTGCGCGACAATATGAAGGATTCGATCGAACGCTACGTGCAACGCGATCTCAATTTCGCGATCGTGGACGAAGTCGATTCAATCCTGATCGACGAAGCGCGAACCCCCCTCATCATCAGCGGCCCGGCGGAGGCGTCGGCCGACCTTTATCAAAAGGTCAACGCGATCATTCCGGGGCTGCGCAAGGACATCGACTACAGCGTCGACGAGAAAGCCCATTCGGCGATGTTGACCGACAACGGGATCGAGCGGGTCGAGCAGCGCTTGGGCGTGGGCAACCTGTACAACCCCGAGAACATCGAGTGGTTGCATCACATCACACAGGCCTTGCGGGCACACACGCTGTACAAGCGGGACGACAATTATCTCATCGAACACGGCAAGGTGATCATCGTCGACGAGTTCACCGGCCGCAAGATGCCGGGCCGCCGTTGGTCGGATGGGTTGCACCAGGCCATCGAGGCGAAGGAGGGCGTCGAGGTTCAGGAAGAAAACCAGACGCTCGCCACGATCAGCTATCAAAACTTCTTCCGCCTCTATAAGAAGCTCGCGGGCATGACGGGCACGGCCGACACCGAGGCCGAGGAATTTCACAAGATTTACAAGCTGAACGTCAACGTCATGCCGACGAACCGCCCGATGCGGCGGATCGATCACCAGGATCTCGTCTACAAGAACGAGCGCGGGAAGTTTCGCGCGGTCGTGGCGGAAATCGAGGACTGCCACAAGCGCGGGCAGCCGGTCCTCGTGGGTACGGTCAGCGTCGAGAAGTCCGAGGTGGTGGCGTCGCTGTTGCGCAAGAAGAACATTCCCCACAGCATCCTGAACGCCAAGCTGCACGAGAAGGAAGCGTTCATCGTCGCGCAGGCAGGACGCAAGGGCGCTGTGACCATCTCAACCAACATGGCCGGCCGCGGTACCGACATCATTCTGGGCGGCAACGCCGAATTCATGGCGCGCGCCGATGTCGATCCCGAAAACGCGGGCAAGCCGGGTCACGAGTTGCCGCCGGAAAAGGAGGCGGCCCTGCAGGAGGCCCTGGCGCGCCACAAGGTGGACTGCGACGCCGAGAAGCAGGAGGTGTTGGGGGCGGGCGGCCTGCACATCCTTGGGACCGAACGCCACGATTCGCGCCGTATCGACAATCAGCTGCGCGGCCGCGCGGGGCGCCAGGGCGATCCCGGCAGCTCGCGATTCTTTCTTTCCCTAGAAGATGACCTGATGCGCATCTTCGGAGCGGAGCGCATCACGGGGATTATGGAGCGCCTCGGGATGGAGGAGGACGTCCCGATCGAGGCGGGCATCATCACGCGAGTCATCGAGAACTCGCAGAAGAAGGTCGAGGGACACAACTTCGACATTCGCAAGAACCTGCTCGAATACGACGACGTCATGAACCAACAGCGCAAGGCCATCTATGCCTTGCGCCGTCAGGTCCTCGAGGGGCGTTACGCGCCGGAGCCGACCGAGGACGAGCGCCGGCAGGGCAAAGTCGCCGCGGGGCCGGCGCCGACGGTATCGGGTTCCCACACGGTCGATTCGCTCGTGCGCATCGTGCGTCCCACCTTGGCGCGGATGGCGGACGCGCTCGGCCAGGAGCCGGCACCGAACGCCGATCCGACCGCACTCGGGCCCGACGGCAAGCCAGCCCCCCCGAAACTGGTCTCCGTCCCGGTCGATCCGCTGAAGATGCGGTCGCTGATTTACCGGCAGTTCGGAGCCTTTCCGGATGCGACCGGCATCGCGCAGGATCGAATGGCGGCACTCGATCGCTTGGCGAAAGAGGTCGCGTCGTCATTGATCCAGCAGCGCGAGCGGTTGTTGGATTTGAGTGAGGAGATCGTCCAGGCGCTGATGGACGAGCACTGTCCGGCGAGTGCCCACGCCGAGGATTGGGATCTGGAGGTGCTCGGCCACGCGGTGAAGGAACGCTTCGGGTTCGAGCCCGACCTGACACCGAAGGGCGCCAATGGAACGCTGGATCGCGAATCCCTGACGTCGGCGCTGTGGGCGGAGGTCGAGAAGATCTTCGAGGCGCGCGAGGTGGAATTCTCGCTGCCGGTGCTCCTGTATTTCAGCCGGCACTTCTACCTTGAGGAAATCGACCAACGCTGGATCGATCATCTCAAGGCCATGGAAGCACTGCGCGAGGGCATCGGCCTGCGCGGTTATGGTCAAAAGGATCCCAAGCAGGAGTACAAGAAAGAGGGCTTCGTCGTCTTCGGCGAGATGATGGGAATCATCTCGCGCAATGTGTGCGAGAAGCTGTTTCACATGCAGCTCCAGCGCACCGAGCAGGGCGGCGAGGTTTCGGTTCCCCAGCGCCAATCGAAACGGCCGCGGCAGACCATCGAATCGGGGGGGGGCGACGAGAAAGCGGCTGGCGGCTCGAATCCCGACGGCAGCGGGCCGGAGGCCCGACCGATGCGACGGCAGGAGCCTAAGGTCGGCCGCAACGATCCCTGTCCGTGTGGAAGCGGCAAGAAATACAAGAAATGCCACGGGGCCATCGCCGCCTGATATGAGGTCGAATGGGCGGTACCGTGCCTGCCTTTTCCGCCGCGGAACTCGGGGCATTTTCCACCAATGTACTGCCGACGGTGTGGAACATTCGACACGGCTGGCGCCGAGCGCCTCGCCCCGCGGGGTTGCGTGCTGTCGGCCCGCCGGTGGACCGCTGCTTGCATCCGGTGAGGTCGTCGCCGGGGACCCGGCCGGCCGTGTCATTTTCCCATCAAGACATCGATGAAAACATCGACGAAAGCATCTACGACAGCCGTTCCTTTCGAAGCGGACGTCCGCAGTGGCGAGCGCTTCGAGTTCGGAAAAAACTGGGCCCGATTCCTCTCGGTCCTCGACGAGGAGCGCATCGAGGAGGCGTGCAAGTCGTTGCAGAGGATGCTGGGGGACGATTCGCTTTCGGGACGAACGTTCGTCGACGTCGGAAGCGGCAGCGGCTTATTTTCTCTGGCGGCGATGCGGCTTGGCGCTGTGCGCGTGCATTCGCTTGACTACGATCCGAGCAGCGTGGCTTGCGGCCTGGGTTTGAAGGCGCGTTTCTTTCCAGACGCTGCGAACTGGACGATCGAGCAGGGGAGTGCTCTTGACGTCGAATATCTGGCCACGCTAGGGCAGTTCGATATCGTGTACTCGTGGGGCGTCCTGCATCATACGGGCGCGATGTGGACGGCGATCGAGAACGTCACGTCGTTGGTTCGCAACGGGGGAATCCTCTTCGTCGCGATCTACAACGATCAAGGGTGGCTGACGATTGCGTGGCGCGGCATCAAACGAACGTACAACCGATCGGTGGCGGGACGTTGGTTCATCCTGGCGACCTTCTGCTCGTTTTTCGCCATCCAGGGACTCGTCGCCGACCTCGTGCGCTTGAAAAATCCCTTCGAGCGCTATGCCGCGTACAAGCGCAGTCGCGGTATGTCGCGCGTTCACGACTGGGTGGATTGGTTGGGGGGACTTCCGTTCGAGGTGTCGACGCCGGAACGTATCTTCGAATTCCACAAGCACAAAGGGTTTCACCTCGAAAACATGTTACTGCGCACCGGACACGGTTGTAACGAGTTCGTGTTCTCGAGGACGCGCGCGATCGGCGCGAGTCCGACTTGAACACCGTGGCGAAGCCGGGGGGGCGCACCAAGGTGTTGTTCCTGATCCCGAGTCTGGTGCAGGGTGGTGCACAACGTCAGATCCTGGAACTCTTGGCCCGCCTGCCGGACCGATTCGAGCCGGTGCTGACGTTGTGGCGCAGCGAGGTGCACTTCCAGAGCGACCTACCCGCCGATCAACCCCGGCACGTACTCGACACCAATCGGATGACCCTGCGCGCCTTCCGTAGGCTGGTGAACATCTTGCGGGTTGAACGGCCGGCGATCGTCCACTGCTTCTTGAATGACGCCAATTTCTGGGGTCGCTTGGCCGCTCTGCGCGCTGGTGTGCCGATCATCCTGTCCTCGGTGAGGGCACGCATGATGGAGCTGCGCTATCTGCTTTTCGAGCGGTTCCTTTCGAATCGATGCCAGCTGGTCATGTGCAACTCCGTGGGAATTCGAGACGAGCTGGTGAACTGGGCCCGCGTTCGCCCCGAACGGATTCGCGTGATTCACAATTTCATCGACCTGGAGAAGTTTCGTCCTCCGACCGATGCTGAGCGGGCGGCAGCTCGCGCGCGGTTGGGCCTTTCATCGGAGATGCGCGTTTTGGTCATGCCGGGGCGATTCGCCGTTCAAAAACACCAGGTCGGCTTCCTGCTGGCCCTGCGCCGATTGGCCAAGTCCGGGCGCCTGCCATCCGACGTGGTGGTGCTCCTGCCGGGAAGCCATCGTCCGTCGCTGATAGACACGTTGGCCATGCGCCTTGCAACGGGTCCTCACCTGCGCGCGGTCGTCCGAGTACCCGGAACCGCGGCCAACATGCGTGAGATCTACTGGGCGTCCGATCTTCTGGTGTTGTTTTCCCTGTGGGAAGGTCTGCCAAATGTGGCGCTCGAGGCGTGCGCGTCCGGCCTGCCGGCCGTGCTCAGCCATGCAGCCAACCTGGACGGTATCGTGGTCTCCGGCGAAACCGGGTGGGAGGTCCCAAGCGGCGACCATGTCGCCTTGGCCGAGGTCCTGGCGCAGATTTTTGAACTGCCCGGGACACAATGGCGCCAGATGGGGACCGCGGGTCGGGCGCTGGTCGAGGACCGGTTTCGGCCGGAGCGCGTGCTCCATGAGACCCTGTCCACGTACGACGCCCTCGTTGCGGAGCACCTGCCGTGTGCGGCATAGCCGGCTACCTGAGCTTCCACCGGGATCCGCGCGAGGCGAAGCCGCTGGTGCGGGCGATGACGGATGCGCTTCACCACCGGGGTCCGGACGCTGCCGGCTTGCACCAGGATGGGCCCGCGGTTCTCGGCCACGCGCGGCTGTCCATTCAGGACCTGAGCGCCGATGCCAACCAGCCGATGCTCAGCGCCGACGGCGAGATTGCGCTGGTGTTCAACGGCGAGATCTACAATTTTCACGCTCTTGCCGCCGAGCTGCGCGGCGCCGGTGTCCAGCTGCGTACCCGGTCGGACACCGAAGTCATGCTGGAGCTGTATCGCCAACGCGGGCTGTCCTTCGTGGAACAGCTGCGCGGCATGTTCGCGTTCGCACTGTGGGATCGGCCCCGGCGGCGTCTGGTTCTGGGCCGCGATCGGCTCGGTAAAAAGCCGCTGTTCTTCCACCGTGGTCCCCGCGGCCTGGCGTTCGCGTCCGAGCTGCAGGCACTCCTTTGTGACGAGGACATCGCCCGCCGCGTCGAGCCGCGCGCCCTGCATGCCTACCTGGCGCTCGGTTCCGTACCCACCGATCGCTGCATCATCGATGGTGTCCGTAAGCTCGCGCCCGGAACGCTGGTCGTGATCGAGGATGGGCAAGCACGTGAGGAGAAGTACTGGCGTCTCAAGTTCGCGCCGCGGGTACGGCCGGAGGGCGAACTTGTCGAGGAGCTGCGCGCGATCTTGTTCGAGGCCGTTTCCTTGCGTCTGGTTTCGGACGTTCCCCTCGGCGCGTTCTTGTCGGGCGGCATCGATTCATCGGCGGTGGTGGCGATCATGAGTCGCGTGGGTCCGAAGCCCGTGAAGACGTTCTCGATCGGATTCGAAGAAAAGGACTACTCGGAAGTCATCTACGCGCGGCAGGTGGCAAAACTGTACGAGACCGAACACCACGAGGAGATCTTGCGCCCCCAAGCGGCCGATCTGTTGCCGAAGCTCGTGAGGTTTTACGGGGAGCCTTTCGCGGACCCGTCCGCGCTGCCGTCGTACCTGTTGTCGCAGATGACCCGTCGTCACGTGACGGTCGCCCTGTCCGGTGACGGAGGCGACGAAGCGTTCGCGGGTTACACCCGCTACGTCCACGAAAAGCTCTCGTTGTTTTTTCGGCGTCTACCTCCTCGGCTCTTGAATCCCGTGGCGCGGTTCATCGAACGGCACTTTCCCGGCCATCAGGCCGGCCCTCTCGGCGAGCTGGGCGCGGCCGTCCGAACGCACGCTCGCCGCGCGCAGATGGAGGACGTGCCCCGTTACGTCGCGCAGTTCGGAAATTTTACCGCCGATCACCTGGCCGACCTGTGCACGCCGACCCTGCAAGCTGCGGGCGCCTCCGAGGCCGAGGAGCTCTTCACGCGCCTTCTCGACACCGGCACCGCGACCGACGCTCTCGGACGCCTGCTGGAGCTCGACACCCGCGCGTACCTGGTCGACGACATCTTCACCAAGGTCGACATCGCGTCGATGGCCAACTCTCTGGAAGTGCGTTGCCCGTTGGTGGATCATGTGTTGATCGAATTCGCGGCGACAATCCCATCGGATCTCAAGATGCGAGGACTGCGCGGCAAGTGGTTGTTTCGCCGCGCGCTCGCGGATCTATTGCCCCACAATATTCTCTATCGCCGCAAGCGCGGGTTCGGCATTCCCCATGCGCGCTGGCTCCGCGGCGAGTTGCGACCGTTGCTGCGTGATACGCTGCTGTCGCGCCGCATGTACGATCGCGGGTATCTGCAACGGCCCGCTGTCGAGCGGTTGCTCGAAGAGCACGATTCCGGACGGGTAAATCACGGGTTGCGCCTTTGGAATCTCCTGTGGCTGGAGATCTGGCACCAGACATTCATCGACGCTCATTCGGGACCATCCCACCCCTCCCTGGACGGGCGCGGGAGCGTGTATTGAAGGACCCGGCCGTCGGCGGCACGGTTCGCGAATCCGACGGAGTCAGGCGCGGCGACGTTTCTCATGCCGCGCGCAGCGGTGGGGTGCAGGTCCTCACGATCGCGGCCCAGGCTTTGCTCACGGTTACGCACGTGTTGCTGGCCCGGCTGTTTGGGCGGGCCGTGTTCGGCAGCTATCAGGCCAGCCTGGCGATCCTGGAGATGATCACCCGCGCGGGGACGGGGGGCGCGGACAAGGGGATGCTGAGGTACATCGCCGGACACCGCGCGCGTGGCGAACCGGACTTGGTGCGCAGCGCCCTTGGTACGGGTCTGCGGCTCTGTCTCATAGTCGCCGGCTCGGCCGCGACGCTGCTGATGTTGTTGGCAGCGCCGCTGTCCCGGATGTGGCACGAGCCGACCCTGGCCTTGGCGTTGCGGCTGATGGCGCCCGCCGCGATTTTCACGGGGTGCATGTGGGTCCTGATTCAAGCCAGCCTCGCCGCCAAGGTGACCCGGGCGAACTTCATTGTTCGGGGGTTGGGCGAGCCCGTGTTTCTTCTCGTAGCCGGTCTTACGGCGGCGTTGATGGGACGATCCCTCGCCCACCTAGCGACCGCGCACGTGGTCGCGGCGGCTGCGGCGCTGGTGTTGGGCATGGTGGTGGTGGGTCGGGTCTTCGGTCCCGGCGAACTGCGCAACGCGCTCCAATCGCCCTGGTTGCCGGGATTCACGAAGTTCTCGCTGCCGCTCGGTGTGGCCGAGTTGATGAACGCGGTCCTGCAACGCGCCGATATCGTACTCTTGACAACGTTCGTGGGTACCAGCGCGGCCGCCGTCTACGCCGCATCCGAATTCATCACGCGCGTGATCGCCAACGCCCGCTATGTGTTCGACAGCGTGGCGGCCCCGGTGTTCTCCGAAGCCATTCACCTAGGCCAGCGCGACCGGCTGCGGCTGAACCTGGTGCTGATGACCAGGTGGGTTGCCACCGCCTCCGCTCCGATAGCGGTTACCGTCCTCGTGTTGCGACACGAGTTGCTATCGCTCTACGGTCCCGGCTTCCAGGAGGGGGCCACCGCGCTTTCGGTGCTGGCGATCGGCCATCTGGTGAACTCCACTTTTGGGCTATCGGGCTGGATCCTGCTCGTCAGCGGGCGCTCGCGGTTAATCCTTGTGAACAACCTGGTCGCCGTTGTCGTCAACGTTGCGATGGGGCTGACGTTGATTCCCCGCTTGGGCCTCCTCGGGACCGCCATCGCCGCACTCGGGAGCGTGTCCCTGCTTCAGGTACTCGTATTGGTCGAGGTCCGGGTCATTCACGGCGTCTATCCCTTCGGTTGGTCACTCTTGAAACCCTTCCTCGCGGCCGCGCTGACGCTTAGTCTGCAACTGATGGTCAGCCGTCACATCGACCGAACCATCATTCGCGTCCCCGCGTTGATCGCGGTTGGGCTTGCGACCTATCTCACGTCACTGGCGGTGCTTGGGATCGATCCCGAGGATCGCCGTTTGCTGGACGGGGCCAGACAGCGCGTGCGCCGTTGGTTGGGACGACCATAGGGCCAGCGGCCACAGGGGCGAACAACCACCAACGAGAAACGATGCTCGGGCGGTCTGTCATCAATGCCCCGCCGGGGGTACATTATTGGTGCAGCCATAGACTGAGGCCGAACCGAGCGAGCCAGCGGGCTTCCTCGGACTGCCTCGCAGGAGCAGCCAACCCCATGCCTTACCGCCCATCGTCGGTCGCCGGTTCACTGGTGGTGGCCGTCGCCGTTCTCGTCAGCGCTGGGTGTCCGAGTAGCCCAAGCAAATCGACCTGCCAGGTCGAGTCCGTCGAAATGATCGCGCCGCACCAAGCGGCCGCCCCGTCGCCGTCGATCATGCTGCTGCCAGACGCTCGCCTTGATGCTGTCGGCGATGGATTCGTGTTGCTTGGCACCGACGGGGCCAACGTTCTGTGGGCGGTCGTGGGAAGGGACGGGGTCATTGTCGGTGATGAACAATCGGTGCCGGTTCCCGCCCACAGCTCTGGCCCGTGGTTCGCGGTCGCCGGAACGAATGCTCCTCGGGATCATGTCGTGATCGCATTCGTGGCGGGCGCCGCGGGACCGGCCGGAGACGTCGAGCTCAGTACCTTCTCCGTCCAGATAGATGGGACGGCTCCGACGTTGCCCGTTTCTTCGGGGCGGATTCCGGCGGCGGCGGATGTCACGATGATGTCCGGACGCGGGGGACTGCACGCTGGGATTGCGTGGGCCGTGCCAGGTAAGACGACCATCTCGGCGCGAATCGTCGGCGGAAATGGTGTCGCGGTCGGGAATGACCTGGCGGTCGCCAGCGTCGAGGATTTCAACTGCTTGCGTTTCTCCCCTGGCAAAGGGGACCTGACCTTGGGTTACGTGGATTTGTCGGGGACGCCCCCCGCGTACAACTTCGTTGCGACGGAGATAGATGCGGCTGGGACCCTGCAACCTTTCTTCAAATTGAGTATTGGGGCACAGCCTGTGGAGTCCCCGGGGTGCGTGCAATTGGTTCCGACCGACAAAGGCTACGGCATCGCCTGGCACAGCGTGGGCGTCGCCACGTATTTCAGCCCCTACGATTCGTCCAGTACCCACCTGCAGAGTTACCACGTCTTGTATGACGTGGAAGCGCGGCCGGTCCCGGTTCTCGGCGGCCTTGGCTGGCTCGGAAAGAACTACGCGGTGGTCTTCGCGCGGGTTGAGGGGGCGGAGGTTTGGCCGATTAACGCCATGGGTCAGAAACAGGGTGACTTGCCAGTATTCCCATCGGCGGTGGGCCATACGGGAGCCCTGTCCACCCAGCCAGTAGGGTCGGTTCTGTATGCGACCTACGCCGACTACGCCGACAAGGTCAACGTCGGCGCTGGTTCCCGGCAGTGGGTCAAGGTCAGTTGCCCGTAATCCGTTGGAATAGCCATCACGGCTTGGGTGTTATCACTGACGAGCAATGACTCTGTTCCAAAAACGGCCTTCGCGGGCGGATTTCGAACGGGAGGCGCTCCCGCACCTGCCGGCCCTCTACTCGGCCGCGGTACGTCTGACGCGCAACGAGCGTGACGCGGAGGACCTGGTTCAAGACGCGATGCTCCGCGCCTATCGATTTTTCGATACATTCCAGGCCGGAACCAATTGCAAGGCCTGGTTGTTCCGGATTCTGACGAATGTCTTCCGAAATCGTTACCGCGAACGGGAGCGGGAGCGCGAGATCTTGGGCGAGGCCGAGTCCTCGGACGCGAATCTTGAACAGTTCACGGCCGGAACCGAGGCGGGCCGAGATGTCGAGAGCGCGCTTCTCGGTCGTCTCGTCTCGGAGGACGTCGAAAGGGCGCTCTCCCAGATACCACAGGATTTCCGGTTGGTGGTGATCCTGGCCGATCTGGAGGATTTCTCGTACAAAGAGATCGCGGACATCGTCGAGTGCCCCGCGGGGACGGTGATGAGTCGGTTGTTCCGGGGGCGAAAGCTTTTGCAGCGCCTGCTGTACGACTATGCGGTCGAGCAGGGCGTGATTGATCCAGCGCGAGTTCCAAGACAGGGGGGCGCGGAGAACCTGCCCGCCAACACCGTGGACATGGATGCGTATCGCCGCAAGCGTGGCGGCACGGGGGAGGGGTCGGGACATGGATCGGCGTGAGGG
Source organism: Pseudomonadota bacterium (assembly GCA_017881245.1). Lineage (GTDB taxonomy): Bacteria > Myxococcota_A > Polyangia > Fen-1088 > Fen-1088 > FEN-1088. The sequence goes on along the minus strand of JADGRC010000144.1, from coordinate 16,361 downwards.
CGTAAGGGGGGGGCAAGGAAGCGGAATGTCCTCCGGCGCCTGTAACGAGACCGAATCGTCGATCCGATCCTACGTCGATGGCGAGTTGGCCGGTCGCGATCGCGAGACCTACGAACGCCATTTGGCCGGTTGCGATCGCTGTCGCGGGATTACGCGATTCGAGGGGCGGTTCAAGGCAGCCGTTCGTGGCCATCTGGCGCGGCGCTCGGTTCCTGTTCAGTTGGAGGAGCGCATACGGTTGGCGGTGGCCGAGCAGCCAATCGCGCCGCGGCGTTGGCCCTGGCTGACATATCCGTGGTTGGTTCCCGCGCTGGCGGCGGTGGGTGTGTTCGTGGTGGTCGCCGGGACGGTCAAGGGCCGGCGCTCGGTCGTCCTGGACCAGGCCGGCCGGACCTATCAAACGGAGCTACCGATGGACGTCAAGGGGCCGGACTGCACATCGGTTGCGTCTTGGTTTCGGGGACGGTTGGACTTTCCGGTTCATGCGCCGAGTATCCCCGGTTACGTGACGTGTCAGGGTGGGCGGCTGGTCAACGTCGAGGATCGTCCCGCCGCCTACCTCGTGTATCAGGACCCGGGCGGGCACCGCGTGTCGGTGCTGGTTTTCGATGCCGAGGCGGCGGCTCCCATCGAAGCGCCGTTCCATCGAGTCGTGGATGGGCGCGAGATTTTCTATCGCAGCGGTCCTGGAATCTCGACCGCCGCGTATCACGATCGGGGCCTTGGATATGTCATGACGTCGGATCTGGATGAGAACTCCCTGACCAAATTGGTCAGCGCCAGCTTCCTTCACTGACGTTTCCCCGTCGTTTTGCCGCCTGCGGCTCGCTTTCGGGGCGACATCCGCCTTTAAGCACCGTGATGTAGGTGTTAGGATGGCTGCCCTTAGGGAGGGCCGATGGCGCAACGAAGTGTCCTTTGTATCGAGCCCGATGGCGCAGCCGTCGGAGAGATTCGTCGCGCCTTCGGGGCGTACGGTTTTCGCGTCGAGAGTATTCCGAACGGTGAGCAGGCCGTCGAGTGGGCCCGCACGCACAACCCTTCGCTGATTGTTCTGTCGGTCGAGCCACGGAAGGTTGGGTACGCGATCTGCAACAAGCTCAAGCGAAGCCCCAGCCTGCGCGAGATCCCGCTGGTTCTGACTTCGGCCGAGGAAACCATGGCGACGTTCGAGCAGCACAAGAAGCTGAAGTCGCGCGCCGAGGAATATCTGCTTAAGCCACTCGACATGCGGGATCTGTTGGCCAAGGCGAATCGGTTGATCGCGCTCGGAGAGTCGCAGACGCCAGGGCAGCTTGTCGACGACGATGACTCCGCCGAGATCGAGATCGCGGACGACGAGATCGCGGAAGTCTCGCTTGAAGAAGCCGATGATCTGCTTGAAGAGGCGGACGACCTTCCCGCCGCGGTCGAGCCTACCCAAACGACGGCGGCTCCGTCGCCGCCGGATCCCGGTCGGGCTTCGCAACGGCCTTCACAGGCCAGGGAGGCCCTGCGCGACGCGGTGGGCGAATCGATTGGCATGCTCGGGGAGCTGTCGCAGCCCTATGGGGCGCCGGACTCATCGGGTCCGTCGCCTTTTCGTGATGCGACGGGTGGGCCAGCGCCGGCCCAAGAGGGTTCATTCGACGCCGAGCAGTTTGATCAGGAGACGCAGGCGGCCTTCGCGGCGCTTGAGGCGGGAGCCTCGGAGGGGGGGGGCCGCTCACTTCGCGAGCCCGTCCTTTCACCTGTGGAAGCGAGACAGGGGAGCGGCGCAAGCACTGGGGATGTCGTCGACCTTCAGTCGCTCTGGGGGGAGGGGGATTTGCCCGCCAAGATGCCCTGGGAGGAGCCGCCAGCGGCGCTGGCCGGCGCCGTGGACCCTTACGCGGCGCAGCTGACGCCGCCGCCCCATAGCGCCGAATCCTTGTCCGCGGTCACGGACGATGCATTGTTGGGGGGCCTTGGAATGGAAGTACCGCCGTTGCCGGAAGAGGTGTTGTATGGGGAGCACTCGGGTGCCGACGGGGGCGCGAAAGACCAGCGCATCCTTGACCTGCAGGCGCGTCTGGACGCCGCGCAAGAAGAGAAGCGGACGGCCAACGGTCGTTTGGCGGAGCTGCAGTCTCGCATCTCGTCCCTGGAAGCGGAGCGGCAGACGGTGCGCAAGGAACAGGACGAGCTGCGCGAGCGGATGACTCAAGCGGCGAGCCAGGGTGCCTTCTCGAAGGAACGCGATTTGCTCGGGCTGCGCGAGATCATCAACAAGAAGGAAAAAGACATTCTGGACCTTCGGGATGCGTTGGATGCGAAAGAGCGTCTGATCCTGGATCACAAGGACAAGATCCGCGAGAACGAGCGGGCCCGCCGCGATCTGGAGGAACGGACGCTCGGGTTCGAGAAGAATTTGGTTGCCGCGAACGAGAAGGTCGCCGAGTTGTTCCAGGACAAGGAGAAGTCGGTCGAACGCGAAAAGGGCCTGAAGGCTCGTCTGGACGACGCGCACGAGGAGCTGCGCAAGGGCCAGGACGAGCTGGAGGCGCTGCGCAAGCGCATCGGGCAGGAGATCGAGCGGGGTCGTATCGAGGTCGACAAGACACGGATCGAGCTTGAGGCCAAGTTCGCCGACGCGGAGGAGTTGCATCGCAATACGCTGGCCAAGGCAACCGACGAATGGGCCTCCGCCGAAGCCACGGAGAAGGCCGCTCATCAGACGGAGCTGGCGCGTCTGGAAGCCGCGCATCGCTCCGAAGTGGACGGGTTGCAAAGGCGCCTCGCCGAGGAGGTGTCGAGCGCGGCGGAACGCCTGCAAAACGAGCTGCTGAAGCTCCGTCGGGATCAGGAGAAGGCCATCGCCTCCCTGAAGGAAGAGCAGGCGCTGCAGCTGGCGTCGGAACGCGAGGCGTATGAGACACAGACCGAGGCGAAGCACCGTGCCTACCGCGACGAGGTCATGGGTCTGCGTCGCCGCCACGAAGAGGAGCTGACGGCGGCCGAGGACAGGCGGCAGCGCGACATTCTGGAGCAGGAGCAACGGCGCGTCGCCGAGCTCGAGCAGGCCGAAATCCGCCGTCGCGCCGAATTGCAGGCGCGCGATGAGGAGCACCACTTACGAGTGACCGAGATGGAACGGCGTCACCTGATTGAAAAGACCGAGATCGGCGAGCGGCATCGGACCGAACACGACCAAGCCGTGGGGCGCGCCGTTCGCGCGGAAGGTGAGCTGGTCGCGCGCGCGCAGGAGATCGAGCAGGCCTATCGTCGATTGGCCGGGTTCGAGGCGGATCTGGACGCGGCGCGGGCGGAGCTTGGCGATCGGGACGTGAAACTGTCGCAACTGCGTGACCGCGTGAGCGAGCTGGAGGCCAAGGCCGCCGACTATGAAGACCAGATCGTGCGGGCCTATCAGCGGCTGCGCGGTGATGAGAAGACCACCGAGAAGGTGCGGCGCGCGTTGGCGGTGGGCCTTGCCTTGCTGGACGAGCGGACTGCTTCGGCCGCGGCGCAGGCGCCCCTGAAGGCCGCTGCCGCCGGCGAAGAGGCGGAGAAGAGCTGAGCCCCGTTGTATCGACGGCGCGCCGGTCGGACCGGTTCGCGTGAATACCGTCACGGGTAACACGACCGGTCTGAAGGCGAGCCAGCTTCACGCGTTGGAGCGCGTCTATCGCCGCCGGGTGCGGCCCGACGAGTTGGTCTCCGGGGAGCTCGGTACGTATCTGTGCGGGTTGTCTCGCGAGGTGGATCGGCAGGTCGGCGTGCTCATCAGCCGCCGCGGCGAGATCGAGCATGTCTTCGTCGGTGACGCCTCCCGTCTGACGCTGCCGGAGATCGGCCGCCTGCGGGCAGGACGCGGTCGTTTTCGCGGTTTGCGTTTGGTGCACACCCACTTGCGCAACGAGCCGCTGACCCGAGACGATCTGGTTGACCTGGCCTTGCTCAGGCTGGATATGGTGGCGGCCATCGGCATGCAGCCCGACGGCCGCCCGGCCGATCTGCACGTCGCTCACCTGTTGCCCACGACAACCGTCGCTGGTCAGGCAAAGGGACAACCCTGGCGGCTCTTGCCGAGCGAGCCATTTCACCGAAGTCAAATTGATGCGGGCGCGCTGGTCACCGCTTTGGAGGAGGAATTCGAGCGAGCGGCTCCCTCCGCCGTGGCGACCGAGGGGCGAGACCGCGCGCTGTTGGTGGTCGTGGACATTCGCCGCCGCAAGGGTGCCGCTGGCGGTGGGATAGGACAGGAAGCTCACGTCGAGGAGTTGCGCGAACTCTGTCGCACGGCGGGCGTACGCGTGATGGGCGTGGTCGAACAGCGGCGACCGGAGGCGGATGCGAAGACGCTGGTCGGTCGCGGCAAGCTGGAAGACGTGCTGATCCGCGCGATGCAAGTCGATGCGAACGTCCTGATTTTCGATCCGGATCTGACGCCGGGGCAAGCGCACGCGATCGCGGATTTCACCGATCTGCGGGTCATCGATCGCACGATGCTGATCTTGGACATTTTCGCGCAAAGGGCCAAGAGCCGCGACGGCAAGTTGCAAGTCGAGCTGGCTCAACTGCGCTACCGGTTGCCACGCCTGCATGAGAAGAACACGATGATGAGCCGGCTGACGGGCGGCATCGGGGGACGCGGTCCCGGCGAAACCAAACTGGAGGAGAACCGCCGTCGGGCGCGCGAGCGCATCACGCGCCTGGAACGCGAGATAGAACACTATGGCCGCCAGCGCCAGGGACGAAGGGCCCAGCGCGGTGCGCGTGGACTACCGATCGTGGCCATCGTCGGGTACACGAACGCCGGCAAATCCACGCTGCTGAACACCCTGACCAACAGTGCTGTGCTGGCGGAGGACAAGTTGTTCGCGACGTTGGATCCGACCACGCGCCGCCTGCGATTTCCGCGTGAACGGGAGATCATCATCGCGGACACCGTCGGGTTCATTCGCGATCTGCCCCCCGATCTGGCGCAGGCGTTTCGCGCTACGCTAGAGGAATTGGACGAGGCCGACTTGCTGCTGCACATCGTGGACGCGGTGGATGTAGATCGGGAAGCGCGCATCGACGCGGTGGAACGGATTCTGACCGAGCTCGGGTTGGCCGAGACCCCCCGGATCATGGTCATGAACAAGATCGACCGACTAGCCCCCGAGGAGCAGGCGCGCATACGGCAGGGTGACGAACAGGTTGGCGGCCTGCTGACGTTCGCGATCTCAGCCCGCGAACGCGAGACCACCAAGCCGCTGCTGGATGCGATCGAGACGTTTCTGTGGCAAGAGGGTCGGCTGGCGCGGCCGGCCCCGCTTGATGCCGAAGCCGAAACGCCTTCGGGGTCGGGATAGCGTTTGGGTCGACCACCGGGCCCCGTTGCGCGGGGCCATCCGTCAGTCAGTTCCTGGTCTGAAGAAAGACGAACGCGCCCTTCTTGTTCGATACGATGATGTCGGGCATGGTGTCGGCGTTGACGTCGCCGATCGTTAGCTGTGTGCCGACGCCCGAATCGTCATCGATCAACGCTGGCGTCCAAGTTGGACTTCGGCCGTCCGCGCCTCGTCCGTGACGAAACCAGTACAGCCGCGCGGGCGCGCCGAAGTCGGGATCGCCGCCCGGCACGTGACCCCAGAAGCGTTCCCCCGTCACGGCGTCCAGTAGGCCATCACCGTCGATGTCCACGAGGGCCAACGCGTGCGGCTCGTGGAGAATCACGGCAGCGTCGGCGGCGGGTGGCTCGTTCGGCACGATCACGTGCTCCAGGAACGTCCCTCCCGCGTCGAGCGGCGGTTGCTGAAACCAAGACAGACCGTAACCGTGCGCGGCGAGCGTGGTGATGACGTCGGCGACGCCGTCACCGTCCAAATCGCTCACGAACATTTCCGCGCCGCCCGGCCCGAACGCCTGGTCCCGTCGATTCCAGGGAGGATCCCCGATGAGCGATGTCGGCTGGCGAAAATACCCGGTAGCTTCGAGCACGTCGGGGCGCAGATCGCCATCGAGATCGCCCACGCCGAGCCCGTGCGTGAACGCCCCGAAACCACGAGGCTCGGATATCGGGTGAAAACGCCAAGGCGCCGTAGGATCGGCCGGGTCCGGATCCGCGAAGCCGAGACGCGCGTCGCTCATGAAGACCAGCTCGGGGATTCCGCCGCCGGTGAGATCGGTGAATGAAGGCGACTCGCCATCCACCACGGGGGCGACCAGGTGCTGCCTCCACGGCCCGTCGGATGCACCGGGATTCTGATACCAAAATGCGCTTTGTCCCGGGAAACCGACGACCAGAATGTCGAGCCACCCGTCGCCGTCAAAATCGCGCATGAATTCAAAGAAACAATCGGAGTACCCCTTGGGGTCGAAAGCCATTCGAGGCCAGATTGCGTGAATCTCGGTGAAATCGGGGCCTCGAAACCATTCCGGCCCGGCGACCACGTCCATCACACCGTCGCCGTCGATATCTCCGAATGTCGCGCCCTCGCAGGTGAAGTCGCGATGCAGGGTGATCTTTCGAAACGCGATGGTGGGAGACCCACCCCCGTCCGCGCCGCCGTCATTCTGAGGCAGTTGCCCGGGCGTTCGCGCGTCGCCTGCTGTCCCGCAACCGACGCCGATGGCCGTTGCCAGCACGACGAACAGACCGGGGCGTGCACGACAGCAGTGCGAGGCCCTCGTATCAGGGGCGATTCCGATCCCGAAAGCCATTCGCAACCTTCTACCACTTCGGATCTGCGTCAGGGCACCGGCTTGGTACGCAAGACCAGGCGGCCATCTTGAGCGACGACCTTGACCTCGAGTCGCGCATTTGGATGAGCGGCGCGAAGGCGCTGGAGATGTGGGAGAAGCTTGGCGCGAATGCGATCCGCGGTTGGTGGCGCGCCGGGAAGCTCCAGTCGTACATGGGCATCCGCGTAGGCCCGGCACACTTCCGACAAATCGTCGTGACCCTCGGCCGCCTGGGCGAAACGTTCGTCGTCGCCGCGCGCGTTGACCGTCGAGCTCGCGATCCTGGATGCGGACGAGGGTTTCGTCGCGGGGACCGACTCCGGCATGCCTGTCGGCGCGGTCGTGGAATCGGGCGTGAGCGGCCGGGTGTCGGGCTCCGCCGCGGCCGGTGTCTGCGGCCCGGATCCCCAGCGTCGATTCTGTTGCGCGACGAAGGCCTTGGCTCGTCCGACCGGCACGCCCAGGGCAGCCGCCTCGTCCTCCGTCAGCGGCTCGCCGCGGGCCGCGATCCTCCGATACGCCTTCTGCAAATCGCGCCGGTAGGTTCCCGATTCAATTTCCCGCAACGTGCGATTCCAATAGGTCGTCAACAACGTCCAACGCTGGGACACCGCCTGAAATCGGAAACGGAGGGCGGCGTTTCGGATCGACAGCTGCTGCACCTCCAGCATCAAGCGGTTCAGTTCCTGGCGCGGCACGTGGGGCGGACGGCGTTCGACTCCCAGGAAGAACGACTCGTACAGCGCCCGCAGCCGCTCCAGCTTGCGTTCCAATTCGTCGAGGCGCGCCCCAATGGCCTCCGACGATTGCAGAGCCATCCCGACTCCCGGCTTGCGGGACAATGCGGCACGAAAGGACGACATGACTCCTCGTCACTCGACTCCTCGGTGGTCGGCGCGCCGTTCTTGAGCCCGAACGCGATCGGCAGCGGAGTGCCCCAAGCGAGCCGCTGCCGAGCCCTGCCGAGCCCCCGCCGAGCCCCGACAACCTTTCCCGCCCGGCGGCCCGCGGTGGTATGAACGTCAGTCCCCCAACTTGCTCACCGGGGCACTTCTCGAATGAATCTTTTTGTTTGGGCCGCCGCGGTCGTCGTCCTGCTCGGGGCGCTGATCCTCGTCCACGAGCTTGGTCACTTCGTGTGCGCCAAGCTGTTCGACGTCAAGGTCATTCGGTTCTCTCTGGGCTTCGGCCCGCGTATTTTTGGGGTGATTCGGGGCGAAACCGAGTATCGGCTGTCGCTGATTCCGCTCGGGGGCTTCGTGCGCCTTCTCGGGGAAAATCCCGGCGAGGCCATGGCTCCCCGAGACCGGCCCCGGGCGTTGGTGGCCAAGCCGCTGTGGCAGCGATACACGATCGTGATTGCCGGGCCGGCCTTCAATCTGGTACTGCCCCTGCTGATCTACTTCATTCACTATTCGGGTCAACGCACGCTTTTGCCGCCGACGTTGGGGACGGTCCTACCCAACTATCCGGCGGCGACCGCGGGGTTGCTTCCCGGCGATCGCGTCGAGGCGATCGATGGAAAACGCATTCGCTACTGGGAGGAATTGGAGGACGCCGTCGCCGCCGAGCCCGGGCGCACGCGTCGATTCGAGATCAGGCGCGGGACGGATGTGGAAGAACGGGACGTCGTTCCGGTGCGAATCGAGCGTCCCGGTGCGCTCGGCATTTCCGAATCGGTGGGTTGGATAGGCGTGTCGCCGCGCTTCCACCTGCCCGAGATCGGCGTCATCGATCCAAATTCACCCGCGGCCCAGGCCGGTTTGAAGACGTTCGACTTCATCACGGCCGTCAACGGCAACCCGGTCGCGACCTGGTCGGAATTTCAGCGCGCCATCGAACGCAGCGGTGCCTCTCCATTGCGGGTAACGTATCTGCGCGGCGGTTATTCGGCGATCCCATTCGCGCACGTCGAGATACAGCAGCCCGGAACCGCGGTGGTCATTCCGAGTCCGATATTCGATGCCGCCAATCGACGTCGTTACGACACGGGCATCTTGTCGGCCGAGCTGTTCGTATTTTCGGTCGAGCCCGGCAGTCCCGCCGATCTCATTGGGATCAGGCGCGGAGACCAGATCGTCGAATTGGATGGACAGCCGCTCGGCAGCTGGGATCTCTTGCGCCAGCGCCTGGTTGCCAGTCCCGAACGCACATTCCAAATCGCCTGGCTGTCGCCGGGGTCGGGGCGGCACGAGGCCCGCTTTCGCCAGGAGGTCCGTTCCGAGATGGACGCCTACCGTCAGGAAGAACAGCGTCTGGTCTTTGGGGCGTTGAATCGACTGGCCTGGCGCACGGACGCCCCAGTGCCGATCCAGAACCGCTTCGGCTACGCGGTCGGCCACGCCTTCGATCGTACGGGTCAAATCATGGCGGCGATGATTCAGGGGTTCGGACAGATCGTGCGCGGCCGGGTGCCTCTGACCACGCTCGGCGGGCCGATCATGATTGGCTACGTCGCGGGCGTCGCGGCCGAGCAAGGCGTCGACCAGTATCTGTGGTTGATGGCGCTGCTCAGCATCAACCTGGCGATCTTGAATTTCTTGCCGGTGCCGATTCTCGACGGCGGCTTGCTTGTGTTCTTCACCATCGAACTGTTCAAGCGCGATCCCCCCTCGGTGCGTGCGCGCGAGATCGCTTCCTATGTGGGCCTGGTTATTGTCGTGATCCTGATGCTGTTCGCGCTGCGCAACGATGTCGTGCGGTATTTGCTGCCACGGTGACAACGATCTTGGAACAATCAATCTCGGCGCGACCGATTTTGGCCATCGAGACCTCGACGAAGGTGGCGCGCGTCGCCCTCGTGGACGCTCAAACCGGTGTGCGCCTGGCGGGGGCCGAGGCGGCTGCCGAGCGTCATTCTTCGAACCTACTCCGTTTGTGCGTGGAGACGATGGAACGCGCGCGCGCGACCATCGCGGGCTTGGGCGCGATTGCGTGCGGCGCGGGACCAGGCAGCTTCACCGGTCTGCGTGTGGGCTTGGCGGTCGCCAAAGGGCTTGCGATGCCCACTGGCATCCCCTTGGTGCTGGTATCGTCGCTGGAGGCTCTGGCTCTGGATATGAGGCCAGCCGCCGCCCGAGGCGAGCTCCTGCTACCGTGCCTGGACGCGGGCAAGGGACAGGTGTTCGCTGCCCTGTTCGAAGCTCGCGACGGGGGTGAGGCCGGTGATGGCCGCGACGCGGGAGTCATATCGCGTGGTGATGTCTGGACGGTGGTGCCCGACCTCATTCCGGGGCAGTTGCCCGACGATGCGTCGATCATGAGCGCGGGGCCGGGGGCCATGCGGTACTGGGACGTGTTGGTCGCGGGTCTCGGTACGCGGGGCCGCTTGGTTGAAGTCGCGGGCCCTTCCGCCGATGCAGTGGCCGTGCTCGCGCTCGGGCGGCTTGGCCGCGGCGAATCGGACGATCTAGACGCGGCCGTGCCATCGTACGGTCGCGCGCCTGACATCACCAAGCCTCGCAAGACACCAGGTTGACCGCCGCGGCGGCGCCGCCGACGTCACGTCAGGGTGAAAATGTTTGTGGTTGGCGGGCGCGCGACAGGAGCACGCACGCCATCGCTATCAGGGCGCCGGCCCCCACGTGATGGACGAGCACGTGTGACCATCCCCGGCCACAGCTCAGCTCACCCGCGATAGCGCCGGTCGCGGCCGCCGCGACACCGGCCAGCAATGAACGGCCGAGCGTCACGGAGAATTTGCGCAGGGAATAGAGCACCAGCGCCAGCGGAATGAGATCTACGGCCAGGTGGCTGGTCGAACAGGCGAAGGCAGGGGTGATGGACGGCGTGCCAACGCCGCGCCCGACAATGATGGCCACCGCGGCGGCGATGGACAGGATCGCCGCACCCTGTCGCAACCTGGCCCTGCCAGGAGCGATGGCCGCGAAGATCCCGAGGATCTGAACGGAGATCAACAACCCCAGGGACAACCAACGACCGGCCATCCTGTCTACCTCGACGATCGACAACCACGCCCCCGCTCCCATCACGATCGCCGTCGATGAAAGGACCAAGAAAACCGCAACGAGCGCGTCGTGTCTCCAGGACACAGGATGAGGCTGGCGTGCGAGCTCTGCGAGTGCCGCGGCGCGGGCCCGCAAGTAGGCAGAGTTGGCAGACGGGGCAGACTCGGCAGGTGGCGGGTCATCGCCCCCCGGGGTTGATGGCATCTGCGCTCCGCTGTGCATGCCGCCAGGAATCGGCTCGTCGTCTGTCATGCGTTCTCCCAAGCGGCAAGCAGGACTTTCAAGCGTTGGTAGCCCCGGTGGGCGCGAACCTTGGCGGCGCCCACTGTTATTCCGAGCGCGACCGCCACCTCCGGAAACGAAAGCCCCTGCATCTTATGTAACAAAACGGCTTCCCGCTGCTCGGAGGGCAATTGTTGCAGCGCTTCTTCGACGGCTCGCGCGACGTGCGGATCCGCCGCGGGTGGGCCCGGATCGTCGGACGGGATGTTGAATGTCTCCGCATCGAGCGGCTCCTCTCGACGCGCGCCGCGCCGTCTCAGCGCGTCTCGTCCCGCGTTCGCGGCGATGGCGTAGATCCAGGCCCGGACGCCCGCCGTTGGGACGTAGCGGCCCCGTGCTCGCACGAACGACAGGAACGTCGTTTGCAGCAGGTCCTCCGCCAAGGCTCGTTCCCGCACGAAACGGCGCAAGAAAATTTCGAGTTGAGGCGCGTAGCGGGCGTACAGCACGGAGAAGGCTTCCTGATCTCCCTCACAGAACCTCGCCATCAAGGCGTCGTCGGAGTCCGGTTCGGTGATGGGTATTTCCTTCATACGTATCGGCGAGCGGAACGGTAACAGCGCGCGTACGAATTGTGAAAGTCGCGGGCCCTTCCCCGGCCCTTTCCCACGCAAACGACGTTGCTCCCGGATTGCGCAGTAACCATTCGTTGGTCTCCTGCGTTCACCTCGATGAACACGAACTCGCAACAGGCAAACGAATGGGCTGACCTGATGGCGTCAAACGGCGTCCGCGACGGGATCGACTCGGTTGGGTTGTCACCAATGACCAATTTCACGGGCAACATCGGAGGTGTGGAGGTCAGCATGCTGCACCACGGTTCAAACGAAGAGCTGGAGTGGGGGTCTCGGGCTGCCCCCGAGTGGAGGCAATCCGACCCGGAGCGGAACGAGCTGTACTCGCCGGCGAAGCACGTGATCCTCGGTGGCGGCTTGGCGGGAGGTTTGATTGCCCTGGCCCTGGCGAAACAAGGACGGGGCGCTGGAGTCGCCCTCATAGAGAGCGACCAACAGCTCGGCGGAAATCACACCTGGTCGTTTCACGATACGGATCTGGACGACGAAGGATTCGATCTGGTGGCTGAATTGGTGGCCCACCGATGGCCGCGACACCAGGTGCGATTTCCGGCGTACTCGCGCATCATCGAAACTGGGTACTCGTCCATCAGCAGCGAGAGATTCGCGCGGGTCCTGACGAATCGGTTGTCGGCTGCGGGAGCGCGGGTCTATCTCGGAAAGCGGGTCTCGACGGCCGGCACATCGATAGTCCGACTGGAAGACGAGACTGTCGTCCGCGGCGATGTCGTCATTGATGCGCGCGGACCGAAGCGAACCTTGGACGAAGACCGGGTCGGTTTTCAGAAGTTCGTGGGCCTCGAGTTGGAGCTGACTTGCGATGGTCCCTGGACCATGCCGCTGATGATGGATGCCACCGTTGCACAGGTCGACGGATACAGATTCACGTACGTACTTCCGTTCTCTCCCCGGCGCGTGCTGATCGAGGACACGGTGTACAGCGACAACGCGTCGATTGATGTCGAGGAGTGCGTGCGAGGAATCTTGAACTACGCCGCGCGAAATGGCGCCGAGGTGGCCCGCATCGTTCGTCGTGAAGTCGGCGTCCTGCCGTTGCCGATCGAGGCGCCACGATGCGTCTCCCTGCGCGCGCTGCCGGGGTCTCCCCCATGTGTCGGCTATCGCGGCGGTTTCTTTCACGCCGTCACGGGTTATTCGTTGCCGATTGCCGTTCGCGTGGCCCTGGCAATCGCGGCGGCAGCCACCCCCGCGGACACACGCGATGCCGTGGCCGCGACAGCACGAACCATCGAGCCACAACACCGTTTTGGTCGCTTTCTGAATAGGTTGATGTTCGCGGCCATGCCCCCGGCCTCGCGTTGGAAGGCGTTCGAACGATTCTATCGCTTGCCCGAGGCGACGATCGCGCGCTTTTACGCCAGCCGCAGCACGTGGAGGGACCGCGCGCGCGTTCTGCTGGGGCGCCCCCCAGCAGGGATCGCTTGGTCACGCTTGCTCGGCGCCGGCTTTTTTCAATCATCAAGGAATGAATCATGAACGCAAGACACAAAACCAAGCCAGCCAATGCGACGACCCTGGCCGACTTGGTGGATGAAACGCTGTCGCCGGCGCGATTGCAGTGGATGTCCCATCCCGAGGATTGGCCGGAACCAGCGTCGTCGTTCGCGGGACTGCCGCGCGCGATGTGGGATCGCGCGGTGGGCCACATTGCGCGCGATATTTTGAGCCGCCCGAGTCGCCAGTTTCGCGGGCGCATGTGCGAATTGGGCTGGCGTCTGGGGGACGGCAAAGGCGCAATGCCCACGTTCCTGCCGGCCGTTGTCGAGGTGATTCACGCGGGCAGCTTGATTGTGGACGACATCGAGGACGGCTCCGAAGAGCGACGCGGGGGACGGTGCTTGCACGTGCTGCACGGAGTGCCCCTGGCGCTGAACACCGGCAACTGGATGTACTTCTGGGCGATGGAGATGGTGGATCAGTTGGTGCTATCGCCGGCGACCCAGGACAAGATACGCCGCGTCCTCGTGGACGCGATGTATCGCTGCCACCTGGGGCAGTCGTTGGATCTGTCCGTCGCGGTGGGCGAGGTGCCGCAGGGGTTGGTCTACCGGACGGTCGCCACCAGCACCATGCTCAAGACCGGCGCTCTGATGGAGTTGGCGGCGCGGCTCGGTGGCATCGCGGCCGAGGCTCCGTTCGAACGGGTTCAAGCATTGGCGCATTTTGGGCGTCGGTTGGGTGTGGGCCTGCAGATGCTGGACGATCTGGGAAACCTGAACGCGCCGACACCCGATGAGATGACCCCTTCGAAGGCGCTCGAGGACTTGCGCAACGGTCGGCCGACATGGCCGTGGGCCTTGGCCGCCCGGGATCTCGACGAGCCCACGTTCTCACATTTGCAATCGAGTAATCGACTGCTGATACACGGCGCCGATCCGGACGGGATGCGCGCCCGGGCGTTGGCGGCGGAGTTGCGGATTGCGGTTGGCCTGAAGGGTCGTCGCGAGACAGCCGAATATCTGCGGCGAGCGCTGGGCGATTTGCGCGCGGCGGTAGGAGAGCGCGAGGAACTGGTTCTTCTTGAAAAGGAAATGGGGAGACTGGAGGCGTCCTATGGATAGGCGTCGAGTCGCGATCGTGGGCAGCGGGTTCGGGGGATTGGCGGCTGGAATCAGGCTGCAGGCCGCCGGGGTGAGCACGACCATGTTCGAGGCGCGTAACCTTGCGGGCGGCAGGGCCTACGTCTACCGAGATCAAGGGTTCACGTTCGACGCGGGACCGACCGTGATCACGGCGCCCCACTGTCTCGAGGAGCTGTTCACGCTTGCGGGAGAGCGCCTGGTCGACCACGTGACGCTGGACCCGGTGAAGCCGTTCTACAGATTGCAGTGGCCCGACGGAACGCGGTTCGATTACGGTGGCGATCCCGAATCCATCCGGGCCCAGGTTGCCGCGCTGGCGCCGGACGATCTCGAGGGCTTCGAACGCTTCATGGACTATAGCCGCCAGGTGTTCGAGGCCGGGTACGAAGGGCTGGTCGACTCCGCCTTCTTGCGATTCTTCGACATGGTGCGGGTGGCTCCGGCCCTGGCGCGACTGCGTGCCGACCGATCCGTCTACGGCGCCGTCAGCCAGTTCGTGAAAGACGAACGTCTCCGGCAGGCCCTGTCCTTTCATGCGTTGCTCATCGGGGGGAACCCCTTCGAGACGAGCGCGATCTACACCTTGATTCCGTTCCTTGAACGCAAATGGGGCGTATTCTTTCCGCGCGGGGGGACCGGCGCGTTGATCCAAGGTCTGGTCCAGCTTTACGAGAGGCTGGGAGGGGAGTTGCGACTGTCGACGCCGGTCAATCGGATCCGCGTCGTACGGCGGGTGGCCACACAGGCGAGTGTTCATGTCGTCAACGCCGGCACCGACGAACGAGATGAAGTCTTCGATGCTGTCGTCTCGAACGCGGATCTGCATCACACGTACGGGCGGCTGTATCAGGGGACGCCGACGGCGGACCGACAACGGACGCGGCTGGAGAACAGGCACTGGTCGATGTCCCTGTTTCTCATCTACTTCGGGACGCGCCGAAAGTATCCTGGCTCGGCGCACCACACCGTGTTGTTCGGGCCTCGCTATCGCGAAATGTTGAGCGAGATCTTTCACGGGCCCGCGCTGCCACCGGATTTCAGTCTCTATCTGCATCAACCCACGGTCACGGATCCGAGCTTGGCCCCCCCGGGATGTGAATCGTTCTACGTTCTGGCGCCCGTTCCGCACTTGGGGTCGGCAAACGTGGATTGGACGCGCGAAGCCGCGCCGTACGCCGAGCGCATTATCAAATCGTTGGAGATCGTGCTGCCTGGGCTGCGTCAGGAAATCGTCACCAGGCGCATCTTCACGCCGGTGGATTTTCGGGATCAACTGAACGCCTATCAGGGATCGGCCTTCTCGGTCGCACCGCGGTTGTCCCAAAGCGCGTACTTTCGTCCCCACAACCGCGACCCGAAAATCCCTGGCCTTTACATCGTGGGCGCGGGCACCCATCCCGGGGCGGGTGTGCCAGGCGTCATCAATTCTGCCAAGGCGACGGTGCGGGTGATGCTGGAGGACTGGGAAAGGTCGATGGAGGCGTTGGCCTCATGACCCGCGAACAGGCATGGGCAACACGCAAGATATTGGCGCATCACTCGAAGAGCTTCTCCTTGGCCGGAAAACTGCTACCGGCCTGGTGTCGCGACGATGCCGCCGCGCTTTATGCGTGGTGCCGTCGCTGCGATGATGCGGTGGACGTCCCCAGCCAGTCCAACGCGCGCCTGGAGGCGGTGAACCGCTTACGGGAGGAACTCGATTCCGTCTACGCCGGATGTCCTCAGAGCGACCCCGTGCTGGGCGGGATGCAAGACGTGGTGATGCGGCACAAGATTCCACGCCGATATCCCGACGATTTGATAGCCGGGATGGCCATGGACATCGGAGTCGTCCGCTATCGGACGTTCGATGACCTCTTGCTCTACTGCTACCGCGCGGCCGGCACCGTCGGATTGATGATGGCGCGGATCATGAAAGTCCGGGACAACGAAGCGTTGCGCCGCGCCGCGGATCTGGGTATCGCGATGCAGTTGACCAACATCTGCCGCGATGTCGCCGAGGACGAGCGGCGCGGACGGGTCTACCTGCCCGAGGAACTGCTCGGCGGCTCCGGGATGCCGACGTGCATGGTCGAGCGCTCAGCCGTCGCCGTGTCCGAGGTGTTACGTCGGGCCGACGGCTTCTATCGTTCGGGCGACGCGGGGCTCGGTCATCTGCCCTTGAGATGCGCGGTAGCCATCCGAGCGGCGCGGCTGATCTATGCCGAGATCGGCGCAGTCATCTCGCGCCGCCGATTCGACGT
>JADGRC010000143.1 GCA_017881245.1 Pseudomonadota bacterium | reverse complement strand
TCCCCGGCGAGGAAATCGCCGATGACTGAATGAATGGGGGAACGATGACGGCATATCGAACGACGGTGGTCGCGGCGCTGTGCGCGCTGGGAGTCTCCACCGAGGCCTCGGCGCAGCTCTTCAAGTGCAAGGGGCCCGACGGCAAGATCGTCTATAGCGACCGGCCCTGCGATCCCGAGGCCACGCGCTCGGCCGTTCCCGCCGGGGTGAGCAACCGGGCGCACGCGATCGAGGAGAAGGCGGCGGCGGACAAGGCGGCGGCCGCGAAGGAAGACGCCGATGCGCGCCGGCAGGCCGAGGCAAAGGCGGCGGCCGAGGCGAAGTACGGGATAGGAGCGGCGAAGGCGACCGTGCCGCCCTCGCCCGAGGCGAGCGCCGCGCGCTCGGGCAGTGTGGGCGGGGCGCCGCAACCCTATGAGCTCACCTACAGCGATCGCGAGCGCATCCGTAACCTGGAGATCGACGCCGGGCGGATCGGAATGTCGACGGAGCAGAAGCGAGCCTCGCAGCTCGAGATCCAGAGCATTCGCAGCGGCAGCGACGCGCGCATGTCGGGCTCCGACCGCGAGCGGCGCGATTCGCTCAAGTCGGACCTGGTGAGCACCGATGCGAAGAAGCGCGCGCAGTCGATGCGGGACCTGAACGACTTCTACAACCGGTGAGGACGCCATGACCGAGACCCAGGACACCGCGGCGCCGCAGCCGTCGACGGGGAACCTGCAGGTGCTCTATCTCCTGCACGGCCTCGCCCCCTTCACGATGTGGCTGCTCGCCATCGTCGCGATGATCGTTGGCGCCGCTTCGCGCGACTCCGTGCGCGGGACCTGGCTCGACTCGCACTACTCCTGGCTGCAGCGCACGTTCTGGTGGGGGCTGCTATGGGTCGCGATCTCGTGGGTGATCACGGGGATTCTCTTCGTCACGATCGTGGGGATCCTGCTGATATGGATCCCGTGGGTGGCGCTGTTCGTCTGGTATCTCTACCGCGTGATTCGCGGCTGGCTGCTTCTCAACGACGGGAAGCCCGCTCCGGGTTAGCTCAACACTCGGGTGATCGACCCGGCGGGGAGTTCAGGCGGCGAGCGGGGCACCCCACTCCCGAGAAGAACCGCAACCCTTCTACGCCAGTGGTTCCTCACCGGGGCGTCTATATTCTTTTCAAGTGCGCCGTGTGGGTTCGAGAGGGTAGTAGTGTCTTCCAGTACCGAACCTTGACTCCGCTGGACCGTCAATCGAGTCGGCGCCGGTGTCAACGTCCTGTCGACCCACTTCGATGCGTCCGGCGACGTAATGACACTTTTGATACGCGGAGACACATACATATGACGCTCAAACAGGCTCTGGTATTTTTTACTTTGTTAGCGTCGAGCGCACCTTGTTTTAGCCAGGTGTCCATATCACCCCCGTCGCCGAATGTTCTCGACACAATTCGAATCCAGCTTCCCGTGAGCGCGATCCCTAAGCAATATGCCCCCGAGGGAACCAATGTATCCATGGCATCCAACAAGATTACGGTCGCGCTCGGATCGACCGGTTTCGAGGGGTTGCCCAACAAATTTCCCTTGAACTGGCCGGTTGGCCCCCTGCCTGCGGGTACATATCAGGTTGAGGTTACGCTCGATCAAACCATCGTCGGCACCGCCCAGTTCACGGTATCGCCGAGACCGATCCCCCAAGGAGTAGGCGGTTGCGCAGTGGTTCGATGTGGCCCGCTCTGGGTCCATACGGACATGTGGTGGAATCCAACGGAGTCCGGATGGGGCGCCAGCATCGTGCAGCATGGGTTTGGCCCAATCTTCGGCGCATTCTTCATTTACGCGGCCAATGGCACGGCCACTTGGTATGTCCTGCCGGGTGGGCGCTGGATGTCGCCCACCGAATTCGATGGCGACGTCTATCAGACGCAAGGACCGCCACTCGAGACGTTCGACCCCCACAGCGTCAGCGTTTCTCTCGTGGGCTCCGCCGCGCTCACCTTTTCTGATACCGATCCCGACCAAGCAACCCTTTCCCTAACGATCGGCGGGAAGACGATCCAGAAGTCGATCCAACGTATGACCTACTGACATCGTTGCCTACGGAGTGAAGGGCGTGGTGGCGCCGCCCTTGACGATTGCGACGGGAACGATCTTGCCGGAGTGCATGCGGAAGATGGTCATTTCGGCGTCCTTGCGGTCGCCCTTTGCGTCGAACTCGATCTTCCCGGTGGCGCCCGCGAGCGACACGTTGTAGATCTCGGAGGTGAATTTCGCCGGATCCACGGAGTCGGCGCGCTGCATCGCCGCGATGACGACGTTGGTCGCGTCGTAGAAGAAGGGCGCGTAGAGCTTGGTCTCGCCGTACTTCGCGGTGAAGGCGTCGCGGAATTCCTTCGTCGCGGCCGCGGCCGGAAGGCCGGCCTGCGAGCACGCGAGGCCTTCGCCCGCGGGCCCGGTGAGCTGCGCCATCTCGTCGGTGCACGCGCCGTCGCCGAAAGCGAAGAGCGCCTTCATGCCGAGCTCGCGCGCCTGCTTCAACAGCAATCCCCCGGTCGCGTCCATGCCGCCGTGAAAGACCGCGTCGGGATTCTTCGCCTTGATTCGCGTGAGGATCGCCTTGAAATCGGTTTCCTTGTCGGTCGTGCGCTCGCGCCCCACGATCGTCACGCCGGACTTGCGCAACGTCTTCTCGACTTCGCTCGCGAGCCCCTCGCCATAGGCCGTCTTGTCGTCGACGATCGCGACCGTGCGGGCGTGCAGCTCGTTCGCGATGTAGGCCGCGATCGCGGGACCCTGCTGGTCGTCGCGGCCCACGGTGCGGAAGACGCCCTTCAAGCCGCGCTCGGTGAGCTCGGGATTGGTCGCCGAGCCCGAGATCACCGGAATCCCCGCCTTGTTGTAGATCTCGGATGCGGGGATCGTCACGCCCGAGTTGAGGTGCCCGATCACCGCCGCG
>JADGRC010000142.1 GCA_017881245.1 Pseudomonadota bacterium | reverse complement strand
TTTTCCCGTGTTCTGGCGTTTCAAGGATCGCCTCACCGGCGCCACGGCAACCGCGTTCCTGCCTTTGTTCTTCCATCGCGACGGCCCGCGCGATCACACCACGTTCATCGGACCGCTCTACTGGCGAAATCTCGCGGACCACGGCTGGGGCGCCGGGGTGTTCCCGTTCTGCTTCTTCGGTCATCGCGGGGACGCTGGTCACGCGGTCGTGTTTCCGCTGTTCTGGCGATTCGTCACCGCCAAGGCCAGCACCACGATGCTGTTGCCTCTGTTCTTCACGCGCGCGACGCCTTCCGGAAGGGATTCGGGCGTGTTGCTTCTGCTTACGTTCTTCGGTCATCGCGACGGCGCGTCGTATCAGGTGCAGTTTCCGCTGTTCTGGCGATTCGCCGATGCGCGCGACGCCAGCTCCACCACGGTGACTCCGCTCGGCTTCTTCGGCCGCTCGCCCAACGGCTGGCGTGCCGGGTTGCTGCCGCCACTGCTTTGGGCGCGTGGCGGAGGCCCCGAGCGGCACTTCGTGTTTTTTCCTCTCTTGTGGCATTTCGCTGACGACCGGCGCGAGGAGAGCACGACGGTCGCCGCTCTATACTGGCATCGCCGGCACGGCGGCGAGACCACGGATGCCGTTTTTCCGTTCGTGTATTACCGGCGAGGCGCGCGTCCGGGGAGCGGCGACGAGACCAGCCTGACCCTCTTCCCGCTCCTACACTACCGGCGCGATGCCCGGGTGCGCCTTCTGGTTACGCCTATCGCGGCGTCGGTCACCGGTCCTCACCGCGCGGCGGGCTTCATCGGGCCCTATTTCTGGTACCGAGGGCCGAGCATAATGGCCGCGGGAATCCCATTTCTGTACGCCGACATCACGCGCACCGACGGGGCGGAGCACACCCGACAATGGGGGCCCCTGTTCGCCATCGACGCCCCGGACCACACGGCGCGCGTTTTGTTGCCGTTTTACGGCCGCTACCACGACGCCAAGGAAACCGACACCTACGTGTTCCCAACGTACTTTCGCCAGCGCAAAGCGGATGGGTACGCGGTCGACACCTTTTTGCCCCTTTACTGGCACTCGATCTGGCGCGATCGGACGACGACCGTCGTCGGTCCCTGGTACAGGCGTGAGGGGAGCGATGTTCAAAATACGGGATTGGCGCCTCTGTACTTCTGGGCCAAGAACCCCAATCGCACGCTTCTGGTGATTCCGCCCCTCCTGACCTTCCATCGACGCGACTTCCGAGAAGACACGACCACCACGTGGGTGGGTCTATTTTACCGAACGCGCGCGGCCGACCGCGAGAACACCGCCCTATTCCCGCTCTGGTGGTCCGGTCGGACTGGGGAACGCCGCCACCGAATTGCGGCTCCCCTCTACTGGCATTTCGAGAATCGTACCGCTGCAACGTCCTGGACGTTGTTGGCGCCGCTGTTCTGGTCGACGGACCATAGCTTGCGCACGCGCGCGCTGTTGCCACTCGGATGGTACACGCGGGATGCCGAGCACCAAACCGGCAGCGAAGCCCTCATGCCCTTCTTCTACGCGTCACATGGCCCGAATCACTTCACGCTGCTAACGTTGTTGGCGGGTGTTAGTCGCTCGCTCGAAGCCAATCGCTGGTACGTCGCTCTGCTGTACGTGAGCAACACGGTCACGAGTAGCACCCGGGTTCTCTTTCCCTTGTACGTCAGTCATTTCGACCGGGCGTCCGAGAGCCGGACCCGCTTCTTCCTGCCCTTGGCCTATTTTTCGCGTTCGAGTCCGGAGAAATCCATCTCGACCTTCGCGGCGTTGTTCTGGCGACGGACGGATGTGGCATCCGCGACCACGTTGGTATTGCCGGTGTTCTTCGACGTGCATGACTATCGGGCCAGCCGCACGACCGTGCTGTTTCCGCTGTTCCTGCGACACGCCAACGAAACCACCGGCCACAACTACTCGATCGCGCCGCTCTTCTATCGCCACACGTCGCCCGAAGGGGCGACCACGGTTGCATTCCCCCTCTTTTGGGATTTCAGGAGCGGCGATCGTCGGACGACGATTCTGTTCCCGCTCTTCGCGCATTGGAATCGGGCGACCCACAGCGGGACCTATGTGTTCCCCATCTTCTACTATCGAACGGGATACGCCGCTGGCGCGCCGCCGGGTACGCCCGACGGCACCTGGCGCCTATTCTTACCTCCGTTCTTCGACGCCGCGGTCCAACGGCCTGGAGATCTGCGCTGGGAGATCCTAGGCGGGCTTTTCGGCAAGGAACGCATCGGCCGCAACCACTACCTGAAGGTCTTGTTCATGACGTTCGAGACGCAGCGCGCGTCGGCGGCCCAAACCTCCTGGTACGGTCAGCCCACGCGCGCATCGCGAGCACATCCGGCTCGGGGACTGGCCACGAACGCCTGGTGATAGAACCTTCGACGCCCGCGCCGGCAGCGTGAGGTCGATCGACCCCTGAGATCGTTGTAGCCTTGTAACGTGAGCACGCCGCGCGTACATCGAATCCACCAACACACCTACGCGGCCTACCTGGAGCACGAATCCGGGAGCAACGTGAAACACGAGTTCCTGGAGGGTGAAATCTACGCGATGGCCGGCGGTTCGCGCCAACACGCCGCCCTGGCGGTGGCGGTCAGTGCCGTCCTGTACCAACAGCTTCGGGACAAACCATGCGTGGTCCACAGCTCGGACCTCAAGGTTCGCGTGTTGGCTACGGGCCTCGCCACATACCCGGACGTCACGGTAATTTGTGGTCCCCCGCAGGAGGATCCACTCAGTCGGCACGTGGTGTTGAATCCCACGTTGGTGGTCGAAGTGACCAGTCCCAGCACCGAGGAATGGGATCGCGGGGAGAAGTTGGACCATTACCGCCAGATCCCAGGGCTTGAGGCCTGTGTACTCGTGTCGCATCGGGAACAGAAGATCGAGATCTGGGACCGTCAGGGAGACGGTGAATGGGTGCTGCGAGAGGCCGGACCGGGAGAGGTCCTGGCCCTCGGAACTCTTGGGTGTACGCTTGATGTAGACGACATCTATCGGAACGTCGATCTCGCTTCGTGAGCGCTCAGTCCGTGTCCAAATGTTCGCCGCGGCTGAACCGGCGCCAGGGGCGGCACGGGATCGTGTCGTCAACCACGGCGGGACTGATAGCGGTTTGACGGCCGGTGCAGTCGGACGCCGCCGTCCATCGCATGAATTGGCCACCACTGACCGCCACGGCGGGCGTGTTGGACCCGTCCAGAGTAAAGGCCGTATCGCTGACCACCGTTACCTTCCACAGTCCGTTGGCGTCGAACAGGGTGGGAATGGCGCCGACCAGGGCCCGCGCCCCGGTTGCCAGGCCGTGAGGGGCGATCGTATCGATCCGCACCGGGCTGCCTCCTTGGACGGACGCGATCGGGGCAAACGGACACTCGGCTCCGTTCCCGTCATGATCGATGCAGACGTGGATGACGCGGGAGACCTGGGCGTTCGCCAGCTGATCGATCGCGTGGATTGCCAGACAGGCGGGCCCGTCGTTGATATGGTTGCCGAGCACGTCGAGCTGATTGCCGACGCACTGGACGCTGGCGGGGACTACCTTGGGAATGGTCCAGACAGCCGCCTCGGTTGTCTGATGCGATGGAATGGCCACGGTCATGTCGCTGGTCTTGCACAACCCGATCGGCTTGAGCGTGTCGTTTCCCATCGTGCAATCGCCGAACCCGGCCGAGAGAATGGTCGCGTCAGGAGTGAAGTCCGCCCCTCCAGTGGGTGGCACGGGCGCCAGGTTCACCAACAGCGCGTCCAGCGACGACATCGGCGTGGTCGTCGGAGCCAGCATGGGATTCACGGCGTCGCAAACCCCGTCTCCGTCGGTATCAACCACCAATGCGCGATTGGTATTGTCCAGGACCAACAACTCGACGTGGGCGGGGTCGAGCCCCGCCAGCGGCGTGATATCGGCGCCGCCCGCGACGGGCGAATTCCCCTCGTCCTCCACGCGCGCCCGAACATCGAACAGCTGCAACACGTAGTCGCCGTCGTTGACCGCATCGGTCCCCAGCGGATCGAATTGCCAGCTACAGCGCCAGATTCCGTTCACATCGCGCCGCATGCGCAGATCCGCGGGGGGGTCGAGATCGGCGAGCGGGGGCGTGTTGTCCACGGCCACCGTGTAACCGATGTTGGATTGGTTTCCAGGCAAGTCCGACGCTCGGAACGAAATCGTCGGATACAGAACCGTGTTGCTCAGGCGGCGCGTATCGAACAGGTGGGAGAAGTGTTTGTGATCGTTCGGATCCTGATCCAGCTTGACCTCCAAGGAGGCATCGCCGTGAGCCACGACCGCCACGACGGTATTGACGTCCACCCCGGCCGGATCGGTGATATCCGCCTCTAGCTTGGCGATGCCCCCGATCAGAGATCCCGTCGCCGGTTTTCCATTCGTGATGACGGGACCGATGTCATCAAAGACGAACTTGACGACCACATGCCGGGCAGCCACGCCCGCCGCGTTGACGGCCCCGACGTCCAGCAACTGCTCGCCGGAGAGCGGGGGCATGGCGATGGTTTCGCCGACGCTGGCTTGATACAGATCGCCCACGACCGTCAGCGGGGTGATCGCGATATTGGCGACGCCGACACTCACCGTGGGTGGCGTGGCCGAATAAGGATCCGTGACCTGCACGCTGACGAACATGGAGCCGCGGGCGGCCTGATCCACGGTGGGAGAGATCACCTTGATGACGGGACCGGCGTCGACGCGCAGTTTGCGTTTGGTCGAGGCGGTCACGCCGGCCAGTGTCGTTGCCGTCACCCGCAGCTCGTACGCATCCGTGGCCACCGACGACAGATCCACGGGTGTATCGCCAAACGTAAAGAGGGTCTGAATCGACGGCTGTGGAATCGTCCCGCTGCTCACGCCGCCGTCTTGGCTGGCGGCGTCGCTTGCACCGGCGTTGTTGCCCGCGCCGGCATCTCCGGCCACTGCCACGACCACGCCCGCGTCAGCGCCAGCGGTTCCAGGGCTGGTCTTACTCAACTGCGCCAGTCGCGTGCTGGAAATCTTCGCCGGCATCGCGCTCGTCGACCACACCTCGACATCGACCTGTTTGATGTCGTCACTTCCGGCCGGATCCGTGGTGACGAGAACGCTGATCAACGGAGTGAAGCGCAGAGCGGCAACCTGAAGGGCATCCTCGAGGGGATCCGTCACGTCTACGGTGACCGTGGTGGGCAGCATGCTTGCGTCGGACGAACCGTCGATCGGCGCCGCGCCATCCACAGCGCCTCCGTCCCCGCCGCTTCCGATCTCGAGAACGGCGCCGTCGGACGCCGCGATGTCCACGGCTGTGTCCCCCGCTCCGCCGTCATCATCCCCGGGATCCCCGGCATCGCCGACATCCCCGGCGCCATCAAGGCCGCCCGCGCCGCCATCGTTTGAGTCGCCCGCCGCGCTTACCTCGAACAAGACGCGGTCCGGGATACCCCCTTCGGACAACGGACGCGGATCGACGTGGGGTGCAGAAGCACCACAGCCCGAAGACGCTACTACGCCACTCAGCAAGGACGCGATCGCGAGGATCGAAAACCCGCAAACAGGGAACACCGGCGGACAAACACGCATCTCATGACGTGTTTCGTCAAAACGAGGGACAACCTTGAGGCAAGACGCCGAAACCTGATCTCACCGAATCGTGGAAACGGTTGTCCGCTGCGGAGGTGTCGCTGACGGGAACTGCAGAATCCAGAACCAACTACCATCCGGGCCGGCCTCCTTGCGGGTCAATGCCGCGACGGCCTGTCGCAGGGAGACGATGATCCGCAGGTCCGGTCCACGCTGGCTGACCGAAACGCGCGTGACCGGGGAATTGAAATAGCGTGTCTCCAGTGGCAAGCGGTCGGTCCGGTGCAGCGCACGGCAATGTTTCAGCACGAAGACGGCAGCGTCGCGCTCAGCCGCCGGACCCGGCTCGATTTCGATAGCGGCGGAGGTTTGAATCACGACTTCGCCGCCTTGGGGCGTGGCTCGAAATCCCGTCCAGATAAGGTGGGGAACGGCCCCTCCGGAGCGCCATGCCAGCTTGGTTCCGAGGCGCGCAGGCATCGCTGACGCGGGCGCGACGGCAGCCGGTGTGGCCACGTGCCGATCTGTGTCCCTCGCGACCGCGATCCGCGTCGACCATGCCCCCAGGACAAGGGCACAAACGGCCCCGCACACCGCTCGACGTAAGAATGGCACACGATCCACGGTTTGATCGTAGCACTTTGCGCGCCCTGCCGTGGCGAGGATTTTATCGAGGCACGGTCGAAACGGGGTCGGATGTAGGTATCGGGTCCCGCGCCTCGCCTAGGACGGCCGCACGCAGATCTCCCACCAGAAACGTCGAGCCAGCTCCCACGACGAACCCGTTCGCGCCCACATACCCTCGCCCTCGCGCGACCGCGAGAGCGTCGCGGGGATCGGAAATCGCCGTGGCCTCGGCACCCACATCCGATGACAGTATCGCCCGCAAGACCTCAGCAGACACGGATCGGGGACTCGATGAGCGCGTGACGAATACGGCGTCGAACCGAGGTGCGAGAATCCGAAGCATGTTCGCCGCCGGCTTGCCGCCGACCACCCCGAACAACAGCGCCCGTGAACGCCCGCGCGGCATTTCGTCGAGCGCTGCCGCCAGCGCGGCCGCGCCTTCCGAATTGTGGGCGCAGTCGAGCAACAAGTCGTCGGCGACCCATTCCAGACGTCCCGGCCAACGCACCTCGCGCAAACCCGATTCGATCTCAGCGTCACCCAGATTCCTTCCCACGGCCATCGCCGCCGCCCTGGCTAGTTCCACGGCAATCGCCGCGTTCGTCGACTGGTGGACCCCAAGCAGCGCCGGGGCGCTGGCCCAGGACTCAAAGTCGACGCCCAGGCGGCGCACCGGCGCGCCCAAACGCCCGGCGATCGCAGCGATCGCCGCGTCGGCCTCCGCGGCGACGGGAGCCAGGAACAGGGGCACACCCGCCTTCGCTATTCCAGCCTTTTCCGCCGCGATCTCGGCCAGGGTCGACCCCAATACGTCGGCGTGGTCCCAGTCGATGCTGGTGATGGCCGTAGCCACCGGCTCGGTCGTCGTGGTCGCGTCCAGTCGTCCGCCGAGACCGGTTTCGGCCACGACCACGTCGACGTCCGATTCCGCGAACGTCATGAACGCCAACACGGTCGCGATCTCGAAGTAGGTCAGCGGAATTCCGGTCGACGCGATCTCCTGATTCAGGCACGCAAGCCGGTCGCCGTCGGCCTCCCGCCCATCCACGCGAATGCGCTCCGTGAAGCGGCTGAGGTGCGGTGACGTGTACAGACCCGTGCGCAGACCAGCCGCCCGCAGGATCGCGTCGGTCATGGCGGCCGCTGATCCCTTTCCGTTCGTGCCGGCGATCTGCACCGTCACCGCGCGTCGCTGCGGATTGCCGAGACGCTCCAGCGCCGCGCGCGTGCGATCCAGCCCCAACAGAACCCCCGACGAGCGCGCGCGATCCAGATCCGCGAGGAGATCGGCGTAGCGAAGGCGTGGCAGTTTCATGGCCGGCTGATCATCACGAACCGCGCTGCTTCGTATCAAGCTTGGCGCGGCCCAAGCAATTTCAGCAGGCGTGCCAAAGTGGGCTTCATATCAGGCCGATTCACGATCTTGTCCAGGAAGCCATGCTCGTGAAGGAATTCGGCGCGCTGGAACCCGGGCGGCAACCGCTGGCGAATGGTGTTTTGAATCACGCGCGCACCGGCGAAACCGATCAGCGCCTTGGGCTCGGCGATGATCACGTCGCCCAGCATGGCGAAGCTTGCCGCCACGCCGCCCGTCGTCGGATGAAGCAGCACGGAAATGTACGGGATCCCGGCCTCGCGCAGTCGACCCAGCGCCGCCGATGTCTTGGCCATTTGCATCAACGAGAGAACGCCCTCCTGCATGCGCGCGCCGCCCGATGCCGAGAACACAAGCGCGGGAACCCGGCGATCCAAAGCGCGCTCGAACAAGCGGGTGATTTTCTCCCCCACCACTGAACCCATGGAACCGCCCATGAACTCGAAGACGAAGAAACCGGACTCCACAGGGATGCCACCGATGGTCCCCGAGCCCACGCGAATCGCGTCCGAGGGCCCACCCGTCTTCCGAGCCGCCCGCACGCGCTCCACGTATCGCTTGGTGTCCTTGAAACCCAGGGGATCGATGCTTTCTATCGTCGTATCGGCCTCCACGAACGTACCCTGGTCCATCACCAGATCGATCCTGCGGGCCGTTGGCATCGGAAAATGGTGTCCGCACGAGCGACATAAGAATTCATTCTGTTCGATCGCGGCGGTCAACAGGGCCGCGCGGCATTCGGGACACTTGGTGAAGACACCCGCGGGGACACTGCGCTTCTCAGCACCTGCGGTGTCGTCGTCGCGTTCTCTTTTGTACCAAGCCATGCGGCGGCCCGCAGAATACCACGCTCGGCGATCGACAAACCGCGCTCACGCCGGCGGCGTCGGCAGCGTGGTTCCGTGACTGCACTGGTTCCGTCATCTGTTAAAGTGCGCGCCTTGAACTTCGGTGGTTGGCTTCCCATGAACGACGTGTCCTTGGCTCCCGATATGCCAGGAGTTCTGCAGGCCCGCGCTGCATCGGTCGTGTTGTATCCCCGAGGCAGAAGCGCCATGGTCCTTTACGCCCGCTCTCCCGTCGACGAGACGCTGCGCGCCTACGTCTTGGGTCTCGGTGCGGCGGAGCTCGGTCGTGCGGTAGCGGCCGGCGCGCGTTGGATCCGATTCGGGGTGACCGCTGCGCCCGAGCGAGACTTCGATCGCTTGATGCAGCGATTCTTGGGGAGATTTGGCGCGAGGCCCCGGGCGAACCAGGTTGACATGGACGACGAGGAGGCACGAACTTCCGATGGCTGAAGCGAAATTGCCGGGACTCACCTATCGCGATGCGGGTGTCGACATCGATGCCGGCGACGAATTGGTCGAACGCATCAAGGGACACGTCCGCCGCACTTTGCGCCCGGAAGTCGTCACGGATTTGGGGGGATTCGCCGGAATGTGCGCGTTGCCCGCCGGCTATCGAGAACCATTGCTGGTGTCGTGTGCCGATGGCGTTGGCACCAAATTGAAGCTCGCTTTCGCGATGAACAAACACGACACCGTCGGGATCGATCTGGTCGCGATGAACGTCAACGATCTCGTCGTGTCGGGCGCCGAGCCGCTGTTCTTCCTCGACTACTTCGCTTCGGGCCGCCTGGACGTGGGGGTCGCCGAGCGTGTGATCGCCGGCATCGCTGATGGTTGCCGGGAGGCGGGGTGTGCTCTGCTCGGCGGCGAGACGGCCGAAATGCCCGGGCTATACGCGCCCGGCGAATATGACCTGGCCGGTTTCTGCGTGGGCGTGGTCGAAAAAAGCCTGCGCGTCGATGGTCGGGCGATCGAGGCCGGCGATACCCTTTTGGGGCTGGCGTCATCGGGATTTCATTCGAACGGCTACTCATTGGTGCGCCGGGTCTTTCTCGACGAACTCGGCGCGGATTTGTCGCGCCCCATCGACGGCCTCGACGTTCCCATCGGCGAGGCATTGCTTCAGCCAACACGAATTTACGTAGGGGCGCTCCGGAAGCTCGCGGCGGCGGGCCTGATGCGAGGCGCCGCGCACATTACGGGCGGTGGACTGGTTGACAACCCGACGCGCATGTTGCCTTCTGGTGCGCGCCTGAAACTTCGCTTGCGTCTCGGCTCGTGGCCCGTACCGGCGGTCATGCAAATTTTGGCGCGCGCGGGTCGGGTGTCTCCCGAAGAGATGCGGCGCACGTTCAACCTCGGGGTTGGCATGATCGTTTGCGTCCCGACCGCACGCGCCGACGAAGCTCGACGGATACTGCAGGCCCAAGGAGAGCAGGTCCACGAAATCGGCGACGTCGTGGCGGCGCCCCAGCCGGATGCGCCCGTGGAATTCCTCGGCGCGTCATGAGGGTTGGGGTACTCGCCTCGGGCACGGGTTCCAATCTACAGGCCCTGATCGACGCCGGGGCCCGCGGTCAACTGGGGCCCGCGCGCCTTGTCGTCGTGGGTGTCAATGTGCCGGACTGTGGCGCCCTCTCGCGGGCGCGCGGCGCTGGCCTTGCGACCTTCGTTGTCGAACATCGCGGCCAGCCCTCGCGCGATGCGTTTGATCAGACGCTGATCGCGGCTCTCCAGGCGCACGGCGTGCAATTGGTGGTTTTGGCCGGGTTCATGCGGATCCTGACGCCGGCCTTCCTGAACGCATTTCCGGGCCGCGTAATCAACGTCCACCCTTCCCTATTGCCGGCATTCCCAGGCGTGCACGGCCAAGCCCAGGCATATCGGCACGGCGTGAAGGTGACCGGCTGCACGGTCCATTTCGTCGAGGACGGCGTCGACAGCGGTCCCATCATCGCCCAGATCCCCGTTTCGGTCCTGGATGACGACGACGAAGAAAGCCTGCGCCTACGAATTTTGGCCGAGGAACATCGGCTGCTGCCCGCTGTCGTTCGCCAGATCGCCGAGGGACGAGTCACCGTCGCGGGTCGGCGGGTACGCATCGCCCCCGGATGATGGCGAGCCCTGTCACCCGGCCCGGTGGTCTGCGCGCGCTAGCGCCGTCGGCAATACGCGGCGATCAGTTTCTGGTGCTCGGGACGAACGGCAACGAAACGCACCCCGGTACGGCGAAAACGCCCGGCTCCGCTGTCAGAGACAATCTCTCCCCGTGCCTCGATCTCCTCGATCGACCCCGGCAATGCAAAGCGAAGGGCGACCTCGGTGCGGGGCTGGTGCGACAGCCCCCGCGCGTGCTTGATGGTGATACCACCGATCGCGATGTCTTCCGCCTGGCACAAATGCACGTGTGAACCGTCGGCCTCGGAAACCCCGAAGGTCGCCGGCACGCGACCGGCGCGGCGCCGGTCTTCGTCCGCCTGACGCTGACGCCGCTCAGACTCCGCGACTCCGCCCGCCGGGGGCATGTGCGGATGCATTTGCTTAACTCTGGCCTTCATACACGCTCATGTTAGACACCTGGCACGGACCTGCAAGAAATTTGCGTGGCTTGGCGGCCCCAACGGCCACCCGATTTCAGCCGCGGACGATCGTATCCAACGGCTTCGCCCCCGCATCCAACGCCTTCGCCCCCGCATCCACGGGTTTTGCCTCGTCGATCAGGAAATTCGGAATACCGTCCTCGATCGAATAGAGGAGCCTACACGTCGCGCACACGAAACCGGACTCGTCCGGCTTGAGTTGAACGCTTCCGCGGCACTTCGGGCATGCAAGCAGGGCGGCCAGTTCCTTGTCGAAGGGCATGGTGGTTACTTACCCCGCGCCGCGGACGGCGCCAATACCTTTATGAGGCGGAGCCTTTCTCGCGGGCAAGGCCCCGCTCGGATACGCTTGTCGGCATGAAGCGTGTCATGTTCCTCGCGCTCCTGCTCGCGTCGCTCGGTCTGTTTGCTTGGACGGTGCGTCGCTTTGGGCGACTGGTTCTGGCGGGAAGGCACCTCGATCTTGGTGGCCGAACCGGCGAGCGGGTGGCTTCCGTGTTGAAGTTTTTTTTCGGGCAGAAGAAGGTCGTCGAAAAGGCCGTGATTCCCGCCGCGCGCGGGCAACGCCTGGTTACGGCCATCGGCAGCAAGTACCACTTCCTGATTTTCTGGGGATTCATCGTGATCACCGTTGGCACGATTGAAACGCTGATTCAGGGCCTATTTCCTTCGTTTTCCCTGGCCCTCGTCCTCGGGGAATCGAGCGCGCGGGCCCTGTGGGCGATCATGGACGTGGCCAACTTGGTCGTGTTGACCCTGATTGCCTTCGCGGTATTCCGCCGGATCGTGCTGCAGCCGCGGCTCATCCCCATGAGCCGGGACGCCAGCGCGATCTTGGGCGCCATCGCGACGTTGATGGCAACCCACCTCGGACTTCATGCGTTTCGCGGGTTGAGCGCCGGCATGCCCGAGCCCGGATTCCCCGTCTCCGGTGCCGTCGCAACTTGGTTCGCGGGTGTGTCGCCGGAAGTGGCGGGCCCGCTCGCGGAGGGGCTCTGGTGGATTCACGTGGTGGTCGTGCTCGCGTTTCTCAACTACCTGCTTTATTCGAAGCACAGTCACATCCTCGCGGCGTTGCCGAACATCTACTTTCGGAACCTCGACCAGCGCGGCGTCCTGCCCAAGCTGAACCTCGAGGCAGACGATATCTCCCAAACCGGCGTCGTATCGGAATTTAAGGATTTCACCTGGAAGTCGCTGTTGGACGGGTTCGCCTGCACTGAGTGCGCCCGATGCACGAATGAATGTCCCGCCTTCAACACCGGTAAGTCACTGTCACCGATGCAGGTGGTCCACGACGTGCGCGACGACATGAAGTCTCGGCTGCCCGATCGCGGGCCGCTCGACATCCTGCTCGGGCGTTTTCAGCATGGCGGCGCCGCCGAGGCGAGCTCCGGCCAGGTGATGCCGCTCATCGGCGGACGTACGACGGAAGAAACCCTGTGGGCCTGCACGACTTGCGGAGCCTGTCAGCAGGTCTGCCCCGTGTTCATCGAGCATCCCGAGAAGATCATTCAGATGCGCCAGAATCTGGTGCTGGTCCAGGAGAAGGTCCCTCC
Source organism: Pseudomonadota bacterium (assembly GCA_017881245.1). GTDB lineage: Bacteria > Myxococcota_A > Polyangia > Fen-1088 > Fen-1088 > FEN-1088. The sequence goes on along the minus strand of JADGRC010000142.1, from coordinate 6,563 downwards.
TGATCTCGCGCGCACCTTCACCAATCTGGAACGCAACGGCAATCCCTGGGGCATAGCCGCCGACAAACGCATGGACTGGGCCGACGGCAAGGGGGTCCCGACCCTGGACGACCGGCCAGACGCGGAATACCTGCTGTGGGTGGGCTGTGCGGGGGCGTACGACGATCGCATCAAGAAGCAAACGCTCGCGCTGGTCGACATTCTGAAAGAGGGCGGCGTCGACTTCGCCGTTCTGGGCCTGGAGGAAGGCTGCACCGGCGATCCCGCGCGCCGCTCGGGCAACGAGATGCTGTACCAGATGCAGGCCCAGCAGAACGTCGAGACCATGAATGCGAAGAAGGTGAAAAAGGTGGTGACCGCCTGTCCTCATTGCCTGCACACGATCAAGAACGAATATCCGCAGCTCGGCGGCAATTTCGAGGTCCGACACCACACGCAGCTGATCCGTGAGCTGGTGGTGGCGGGAAAGATCCAGATCGATCCCACGAAGACGCAGGGCAAATCCATCACGCTCCACGACCCGTGTTACCTCGGCCGCTGGAACGGCGAATACGACGCGCCCCGCGACGTCTTGGACGCCCTACCCACCGGCTCCGCGCGCGTCGAGCTGCCACGCAATCGCGAACACGGCTTCTGCTGCGGCGCCGGCGGCGGCCGCATGTGGATGGAGGAGAAGACCGGCACACGGGTCAACCACAATCGCGTCGACGAGGTGTTGGGGAGCGGGGTCGACACCGTCGCGACCGCGTGCCCCTTCTGCACCATCATGCTCACCGACGGTGTCAACGATCGAAACGCCGCCGAGAAGGTCCAGGTGTTGAACGTCTCGGAGCTGGTCGCGCGCTCGATGAAGCGGAAGCAGGAAATCGAAAGCACCGCCGGAACGTGATGACAGCGCGCCGCGCGCCCTACAGCCCAAACGCCCATTCCCGTTGGCGATCGCGACTGTTCTCCAAGCACCGAGAGGCGTGGCTTCGCCACGCCGGCATCGACGGCCCGCGGGGGGAGCCCATGAGGGGGGACATCGCCTCATGGCGGCGAAGCCGCCCTCGCCCGAGATCGCGCCCGAGACGTGGCGGCGTATGCGATGGCGGCCAGTCCCATCACGACCGCCAGCCACAGCAGCGTCCGGGGCGCCTCCGTCAAGGTGAACCAGAGCATCCAGACCGACCCGACAACGTAAACAAGGGCACAGGCCATCACGAACCCTGACGGACGCGGGTAAGGCGTCCGGCGCAGCCACAGGCGAAGTAACGCCGCCACGGTCAGACCCGACGTCAGGGTCAGGATCGCACCGACGGAGCGCAAGAGCTCCTCGAAGCTGTGTGTCGCCAGGAGCGCCATCGCGACACCGCTTTGCAGCAGGACCGATCCGAGAGGCGGGCGCCCCGCCCGGCCCGCCAGCAGGCGCGGCAAAAACCCCTCGCGAGCCATCGCCGCCGACACTCGCGGGCCCACCATCGTCATCGAGATGACCGAGGAAGCCAGGGACAGCACCACGAACAGCGAAGCCAGGCGCGCGGCGGCCTCTCCCGCCAGTTGACCCATCAGCAGGTGCGCCAGCGTGATGCGCGAGGTGTCCTCCTTCAACCAGGTGGCCAAGCGCTGGCTGGACAAGTTGGCGACGAAGATCCAGTTGACGACCAAGTAGACGGCCGTGACGGCCGCCGTCCCGAGCAGCATGGCCCGCGGTACCGTCCGGCGCGGATCCTTGAACTCCTCCGCCGCATAGATCACCGTATTCCAGCCGGAGAACGCGAAGGCGATGTAAACCAGCGACACCGCGAACGGCCGCAACGGAAAGCCAGGCGTTGCGTCGGGCGCGCGCCAAACGGGCGCGTCGTGCGAGCCCAGGGAGAACCCGACAACGATGAATCCGGCCAGCAACAGCACCTTGACCAGTGCCAGCGCATCTTGCGTACCCTTCGACCACCGGAGGTCGAAGGCCTGCGACACCGCGGCGACGACGATCAGTGCTACCCCGACCCCGTTGGGGGACGTCCCCGGAACCAGGGTTGCGAAGAAGGGCCCCGCAGTCGAAGCCGCTAGCGCGACAGGGGCCGAAAAGCCCACCAGGAGCGACGTCCACCCGGCCAACGTCCCGAGGAACGGGTGAAGCAAGTCCGACAGGTAGCGGTATTCGCCGCCCGAGCGCGGAATGGCCTCCGCGATCGCGGCGTAGCAACGGGCGCCCGCCATGGCCATCACGCCGCCGACCAACCACGCCAGCAGGATCTCGCGCGCGCCCAGCCGGCCGGCCATGTAGCCCGTGTTGGTCAAGACCCCGACCCCGACCGTGTTGGCCACGACCAAACCAACCCCGGACCAAAGGCCCAGCTTGCCGTCAGCATCGGTGCCGCGCTTTCCGCCCCGCGGCTCGCCATTCGGGCCGGTCGGTCGGCCACTGTCACCCGTCTCGCTGTTCTCGTGTTCCCCCGACCCGCCTCCCCCACTGCCGATACCAGGACGGTCCATGGGCACCGGGAGAGTATATAGTTGCGAGAATGCACCTCGGAAGAGTTTCGTCCCTGGCGGCGCTCCTGATCTCCGCCTGGGGGACTCCCACGCCCGCCCCGCCTTCCTCGATTCCGCCTTCCGATGGGGCCGGGTCGACAGGTTCGATGACTCCGCCGCCCGCGGCGGCGTCGATGCCGACAAGCCTACCCACTATTCCAGCCACGCCAGGCACCGAAAAAGTCGGCGGCGACGAGAACATGGCCCCGACGTCCGTCGAGGGTGACGCGCCGCTCGATCTCGTGGCGCAGATTCGGCTGTTGGCACGGGTGACCGCCTGCGCGTCCGAAGGCGAGGTTCCGTCTCGCTTCGACCCCCAGATCGTGGACAGTCACTGCAAGCTACTCGCGTCACTCGTTGGACAATGGACGAAACATTGGCTCGCGCGCGCGCGACCGTTCTTTGATCAGGTCGTGCCCGTGGCGGATCTTCCGAGTCGCGTCGTATATCCATTCGGTGGGGGTGATCTGCTGACCGCGTTGGTCGTGTTTCCAAGGGCGACGGAAATCACGACGCTGTCGCTGGAACCGGCGGGGGATCCGTATGCACTCGAGAATCTAGACGCCGGCGATCTGGCGGGTGCCCTGACCGAGGTTCGCAAGAAGATGAACCATCTCTTTGCCATCGGCCATTCGAAGACCACCGACATGGGTCACATGGCCAAGAGCAAATTACCGGGCGAGCTGGCCTACGCCGTGGTCGCGCTGACGTTGCACGATTTCGAAGTGGTGTCCGTGAAATATTTTCGCGTCGAACCCGATGGCACGCTCCAGTATCTGACCCAAAGAGATCTGGACCCGAAGAATGACGCCGGTGGAGCGCTCGGTCGCCATTCCCCCTTTTCGAGCGTGGAGATCGAATACCAGCCACGCTCCGGGGGTCCGCGGCGCACGTTCAGGCACATCGCCGTCAACCTGGACGACGTTCACATGGAGGCGGATCCTTCGGTGCTCCGTCACCTCGAAGCCAAAGGTCAGGTGGCGGCGATGACCAAGGCGGCAAGTTACCTGTTGTGGTGGAAGGAATTCGGAAAAATCCGAGGCTACCTCTTGCACAACATGGTCTGGATGGTCTCGGACAGCACCGGTATTCCCACGGAGCAGGCACGCTCGGCCGGCTTCGAGCAGATTCCGTTCGGGCGCTTCGACGGGCCTTTTCTGGGTGGTGGCAATCACCCCACCGACGTTTTCAAGAAGCTGTGGACCGATGGCGCGGAGCCGCTGACGTTCAGGTTCGGGTACCCGGACAGCTCCGGCCACGACCATCTGATGATCACCCGTCGCGCCGTACAGAAGTGAACCGCCCCGGAAGGCCGCTCGCCATTTTCCTCCTCGCCACGATAACGGGAATGGCGGGACTGGCGGGAATCGCGATCGCGTCCCCTTCGCGCCCGTCGAAGGGTGTCACCTCGTCCCCGGAAGCCGGCGGAACCCACATCCGCGTCGACACGCGCGGGGGTCCTGTCCACTTGTTTCGCCCGGCCGGCTACGATCGGCGCACCGCCGGAATTGTCGTCTACGTGCACGGCTACTATGTCCACGTCGACGAGGCCTGGCGCGAACACCGACTCGCACGGCAATTCGCGGCCAGCCGTCGGAACGCTCTGTTCGTCGCGCCTGAGGCGCCGGCCGGTCCCGACGAGAGGTCAGCGTGGGAACAACTGCGCCCGAAACTGACGGCGACGCTTCGCCGGGCTGGAATCGAGCCGCCGCGCGGCGCGTTGATTGTGGCCGGTCATTCCGCCGCCTACCGCACCATCGTGCCGTGGCTCGGTGAGCCGTCCCTGCACAACGTGATTCTCATCGACGCCCTTTACGGCAACGAAAGCGACTTTCGCGCATGGCTGGACAAGAGCCCGGCCAATCACATGACTCTCGTCGTCAAGGGTACCGCCAAATGGGCCGATCCCTTCGTGCAGGCCATCCCCGACGCGGTAACCGTGCCCGACATCCCGCGACAAGTGGGGCAGCTCACGCGCACGGAGCGGGGAGCGCGGGTCCTCAGCCTGCGCTCGCAGTACGGCCACTTCGAGCTGATCACGGAAGGCAAAGTCCTGCCGGTCCTACTCGGTAGGACGCCACTCGCGACGGTGCGGCGTGCACCGGCGCGCCGATGACGACTATTCCTCCTCGATGGCGGCCGACAAGCGCGACAGAACGTTGATGTCCTCCAGGGTCGTGGTGTCGCCCGTCGCGACACCGCTGGTGGCGATCTCCTTCAACAAACGGCGCATGATCTTGCCCGAGCGGGTCTTTGGCAACGCGTCCGTGAACCGGATGTCATCGGGCCGCGCCAGCGCGCCGATTTCCCTGACGACGTGATCGGATAGAACCTTCTTCAGCTCCGGCGTGGCCACCGTGCCGGCCTTCAACGTGACGAACGCGCAAATCCCCTGCCCCTTCAGCTCGTGCGGTGGCCCCACGACGGCCGCCTCGGCGACCCCCGGACACGACACCAGCGCGCTTTCGATCTCCGCGGTACCCAAGCGATGCCCCGCCACGTTCAACACGTCGTCGACACGCCCCATGACCCAGAAATAACCGTCCTCGTCGCGGCGGGCGCCATCTCCCGTGAAATAGGCGCCGGGCACTTCGGACCAGTATTGCTTGGCATATCGCTCCGGATCGCCGTGGATACCGCGCAACATGGACGGCCAAGGTTTGCGCAAGATCAGGAAGCCACCCTCGTTGGCCGCGCACGGAGTGCCGTCCCGCTTGACGACCTCGGGAACGACACCGAAGAACGGCAGCGTGCAACTGCCAGGTTTCGTCGTCGTGGCTCCCGGCAGGGGCGAGATCATGATGGCACCGGTCTCAGTCTGCCACCAAGTGTCGACAATCGGACAGCGTCCCTTGCCAATGACGTCGTGGTACCACATCCATGCCTCGGGATTGATGGGCTCGCCGACCGAACCGAGCACCCGCAAGCTGCTCATGTCGTGGCGTTCGGGCCACTCGGTGCCCCAACGCACGAAGGCGCGGATGGCGGTGGGCGCGGTGTAGAACACCGTCACGCGGTGGCGCTGGATGATGTCCCAAAAGCGATCCTTCTCCGGGGAGTCTGGCGCTCCTTCGTAGATCACCGTCGTCGCGCCATTCGACAGGGGGCCGTAGACCACGTAGCTGTGACCGGTGACCCAGCCGATGTCCGCCGTGCACCAGTACGTGTCGTCGTCGTGCAGATCAAACACGTATTTCGTCGTCAGGTGGGCTCCCAGGAGGTAACCGCCCGTCGTGTGGACGATGCCCTTGGGCTTTCCCGTGGTGCCCGAGGTGTACAGGATGAATAGCGGTTGCTCGGCCGGCAACTCGGCCGGTGGACAGTGGGTACTGGCCCCGCCGATGAGATCGTGCCACCACAGGTCCCGCCCCGACGTCATCGTGACGGCCTGCCCCGTTCGGCGCACGACAATGCAGCGTGTGATCGTCGGCGTGCTCCGCAGAGCCTCGTCAACGTTCGCCTTCAACGGCAATTCCTTGCCGCGGCGATACCCGCCATCCGCCGTGATGCACAACTTGGCGCCACAGTCGTTGATGCGGTCACGCAACGAATCCGCGGAGAACCCGCCAAAGACGATCGTGTGCGCGGCCCCGACTCGGGTACAGGCCAGCATGGCGACCACCGCCTCCGGGATCATGGGCATGTAGATGGCGACGCGATCTCCCGCCGTGATGCCCTGGCCAAGCAACACGTTCGCGAATCGGCAAACCTCGGCGTGAAGTTCGCGGTAAGTCATCCGCACGGTGTCGCCGGGCTCGCCCTCCCATATAACCGCCGTCTTGTCTCCCCGCGTGGCTAGATGCCGGTCCAGACAGTTTGTGGACACGTTCAACGTACCGCCGTCAAACCAGCGCGCGAAGGGCGGCTTCCAGTCGAGCACGCGATCCCAACGTCGTAACCAAACCAGCTCCTTGCCGGCCATTTCCGCCCAGAAGCCCTCGGGATCATCCACCGAGCGCCGGTAAAGGTCCCGGTACCCGGCTTCGTCGATAAGCGCCCGCTTCACGACATCGGCGCCTGGCGGAAAGCTGCGCCCCGCGCGGGCGATG
>JADGRC010000141.1 GCA_017881245.1 Pseudomonadota bacterium | reverse complement strand
GCGTGCGTGCTCCGTTGGCCAGAACCCGCCGGACGCTGAACGAAGACATTCAATGGTCAAAGGAGCGTTTGGCGTGAATATCCAAGAGGTGTTTGCGCGCGATCCCTGACCGCCTTCCGGGCCCAGAGATCGCCAGGCAGACGCCAACTTGTTCGGTGAACTTGGCGTGGAGGCGCAGGCCATCAAGGTGGCCATCTCCTCGTGGCTGGCCCGCACCAGCTGGAGTTCCGGCACCCGGTGGAATGAGGAAATTTCAGGGTGAACCAACACACATGGGTCGACGGGTCGACGGGAAGCGACGGCCATTCCAGTGGGGGGAACGGCACAGGCATTGCACAGCCGTTCCGCTGCCGAGCCAAGACGATCCGGTCAAAACCATGCTCGGCAGGAGGAAACATACGATGTTGATTCGCGCAGGATACGAGATCTCGATCGAATGTAACGCTGAGACCCCGCTCATGGCCTTGCTGAGCGTGCACCCATCACGCTACGGCGATCTGCGCACCCCCGCCATGATAAGTTCCGACGGACCGGCTCCCTTGTCGACCAACGCCGACCCGTTCGGAAATCTCCGAACGCGGACCATCGCTCCCGCTCGGCGGCTCAAGCTCTGGTCCAACTTCGTGATCGAGGATAGCGGCCGTCCCGATGAGGTGGCTCCCTTTGCCGAGGAGGTTCCGGTGGCCGAGTTGCCGGAGGAGGCGGTTGGCTTCTTGATGGGCAGCCGCTACTGCGAGACCGATCGCCTCTCACAACTCGCCTGGTCCACCTTCGGCAGCTCGCCCCGGGGCTGGGGTCGCGTTCAGGAGATCGTCGACTACGTCCACCGGCATCTGACCTTCGGGTATCCATTCGCGCGCTCAACCCGCACGGCTTTCGAGGCCCACCAAGAGCGCGTGGGCGTCTGCAGGGATTTCGCCCACCTCTCCATCGCGTTGTGCCGATGCATGAACATTCCGGCCCGTTACGCCACCGGTTACCTGGGCGACATCGGCGTGCCATCGGTTCCCGCGCCCATGGATTTTAGTGCCTGGTTCGAGGCATTCCTCGGCGGCCGTTGGTACACCTTCGATGCCCGCCACAACGTTCCGCGCATCGGACGCATCCTGATGGCACGTGGACGTGACGCCGCGGACTGCGCCATCACGACCACCTTCGGAGAATCGAGACTGGGCGAATTCAAGATCGTGACCGAAGAAATCCAGGCCATCTCCCGGGCTGCCGCCTGATGGAGCCTCACCACGAGGCCGGCTTTGCCGGCGCCTCGGGTCCAAGTAGGATTCACGGATGACATATTGCGTGGGCGCGTTGCTCGATGGCGGTCTGGTCCTCGCCTCCGATTCTCGGACCAACGCCGGGGTCGACAACATCGCCAAGTTCTGCAAGATGACGGTGTTCGAGCGGGTGGGTGCCCGGGTCCTCACGCTGCTCAGCTCCGGCAACCTGGCCGGAACGCAGGCGGTGATCAGCGTGCTCCGCCAGCGTGCCGAGGTCGAGCCCAGCCCGATCAACCTGTGGACGGCGCGGACGATGTTCGACGTGGCCGTGCTGGTGTCCGACGCCGTGAGGGACATCGAGCGGCGAGACGGCCCCTTCCTGGCCGGGGGACCGATTTCCTTCAACGCCTCTTTCATCCTGGGAGGACAGATCAAAGGTGAGCCGCCGCGGCTCTTCCGGATCTATGCGGAGGGCAACTTCATCGAGGCGGGCGACGAAACGCCGTTCCTTCAGACCGGAGAAGCCAAGTACGGCAAGCCCATCATGGATCGGGTGATCACTCGCGCGACCAAGCTGGCGGACGCCACCAAGTGCGTGCTGGTCTCCTTCGATTCCACCATGCGCAGCAACCTGTCGGTCGGCATGCCCATCGATCTCATCTGCTACGAGCGGGACAGCCTCGCGGTGCGATTCCGTCACCGGTTCGACGTCGGCGATCCCTACTTCACTTCTCTCAGCCGCGATTGGAGCGCGGGCGTGCGGAAGGTCTTTCGGGACCTGCCCGATCTGGACTGGTTTGGTGGGCCAGTCCCCCCACCCACGGCCGCAAGTGGTAAGCCGGAGGAGGCCCCGGGCGATCTGCTCGAGCGCAGCCCGGAGCCGGGTTCTGGCTGAACAGTGCGGCGTCGACGGGGCGGGTCAAGACACCGCCTCCACCTCGACCTCGATGACCGCCGGGGACTTCCATGACAGCCCGGACCCACTACCGGTCGTGCTTGCCAGCGTCGGGACACGGCTGAGACTACAGTTGTTCCCGCGCGCCGTTACGTCCGGGTAACGGTCGCATGCGTTAGACCGTCCATTCCAGCTTGTCGCATCCGCCTGCCTCTTGTGATCGATGGCTCCGCCGAGCGATAAAAGGAACATGCGTATCGCGGTCAACGCTCAACGTGCGGTTAGACGCTTCCTGAAGGCCTCCGCCGTGGCTCTGGCCCTGTTGGTCGCGTTTCTCGTGGCGGCGGCGATATCGAACACATCGGCCCAGGAGTGGGTCGCGCACACGTTCTTGGTTCGAAAGCAGGCCAATGACTGGCTGACGGCGATGATGGAAGCCCAGATCCAGGCGCACGCCTACGTACTCACCGGCGATCCCGCGGCGCGCGCCTTTTACCAATCGGCGCTGCAGCAATCGACCGAGGCGGCAGCCCAGATACGCGACCTGGTCATCGACAACCCGAGCCAATCGCGAACCGTTCAGGCGGCCGCGGAGCATGCCCGGGAGTCGGCGTCTGAGTTCAGCGCCCTGGTCGACCTGACCGCTGCGGGCCAGCGCGCGGCTGCCGTTGCTCGCTTTTCATCGGCGGCGGTCCAACAGCCCATCGAAGCTTTTCGGAGGTCGGCCTATCAGCTCCGGGCCGAGGAGGATCGCCTTCTAGAATTGCGCCGCACACGGGCCAAGCTCCGGGCCCGAATAGACCTCGCGGCCGAAATCCTGCTGATGCTGGGATCCCTCGCGTTGCTCAGGTTCGCCTGGAAGCACGAGCGCGCCAGCACCGCGCGCCTCGCCCTGCTCGTGACCAGCGCCCGCCAACGCCTGGCCGCCCTCTCCGACATCGCGGCCGCCCTGTCGGAGGCGCGCACCCGCCGGCAGGTCGCGGAGATCATCGTCGCACGCGGGATGCAGATCGCGGGTGGCGCCGACGTCTGTACGCTGTACCAAGTCGCCGACCAAGCCGCAGTTTTGGAGCTAATTGGCGAACGGGGTGTGGCCCCGGCCATCCGAGACAAGATTCGCCGCGTGTCCGAATCAGTGGGGAACCCAGAAATGTTCGGGAGTCTGCGCACAGGCACCTCAGTCTGGGCGGAGAATGAAGCTGACTATCTCGCGATCTTCCCGGGCCTGGCGAAGATGCAGGTGGAGGGCAAGCGCGCGAAGGCGTTCTGGGGCGTACCCTTGCGGGTGGAGGGGCAACCGGTCGGGCTACTGGGGATGGGGTTTTATGAACCCAGAACATTCGACGCCGATGAGCGCGCCTTCGTCGAGACATTCACCAATCAATGCGCGCAGGCCCTGGTGCGGGCGGCGCGAAGCGAGCGCGAGGACAAAGCCAAGCAGTGGTTCACGACCACTTTGCGCAGCATCGGCGACGCCGTGATTGCGACGAACGCCGAGGGTCAGGTCACCTTCATGAATCCGGTTGCCGAGAGCCTCACGCGGTGGTCCGAGATCGAGGCGCGTGGCCGCCCGCTCGACGAAGTGTTCTCGATCTTCTCGGAGAAGACGCGCTTGCCGGCTGAAAGCCCCGTCGCCAAGGTGCTGCGCGAGGGCAAGGTGGTCGGTCTCTCCAACCATACCGTCCTGCGTCCCCGGCACGGGCCCGAGATCCCGATCGACGACAGCGGCGCCCCGATCCGCGATCAGGAAGGAACTTTGACCGGTGTCGTCCTCGTGTTTCGCGATGTCACCTCGGAGAAGCGGGAGCGCGTGCGCCGCGAGTTCTTGTCGCGGGCGGGAGAGGCGCTGGTATCGTCCCTCGACTATCAGAGCACGCTGGCGACGGTGACCCGACTGGCCGTGCCCGCGCTGGCCGACTGGTGCGCGGTCGATGTCTTGGATACGGGTCACGCGTCCCGGCAAATTGCCGTCGCGCACGTCGATCCGATGAAGATGCAGTTCGCGCGCGAGTTGACCGAACTTTATCCCCCGGATCCCAACGCCCCGACGGGCGCTCCCAACGTGATCCGCACCGGTCGTTCAGAATTGTACGCGGAGATTCCGCAAGCCCTCCTGGAGGCGGGCGCGCGCGACGCCGAGCATCTACGCCTCATCCGCGAGCTCCGACTCGAATCCGCGATGGTCGTGCCGCTCCGCGCCCACGGCCGGACGCTGGGCGCCATGACGTTTGTCCACGCCGAATCGGGCCGACGCTACAGCGAGAACGATCTGGTATTCGCGGAGGACTTCGCCCGCCGCGCGGCGATGGCCATCGAGAACGCACTCGCCCTCACGGCGGCCGAGGAGGCACGCGCCCACCAAAACGCGCTGCGCGCCGAGGCGGAGATGGCGAGTCGCGCCAAGGACGACTTTCTGGCGACGGTGTCACACGAGCTGCGGACCCCCCTCAACTCCATTTTGGGCTGGACCGTGATTCTTCGGAAGCGCAACCAGCAACAGGAGGTGGATCGCGGCCTGGCTGTGATCGAGAGGAACGCCCGCTCCCAGGCCAAGCTCATCGAGGACGTGCTGGACGTCTCGCGCATCATCAGCGGTAAGCTCTCGCTAAGCCTGAGCCCCACCAACGTGGGACAGGCCGTGCGGGCGGCCATCGAGACCGTCACTCCCGCGGCGGAGGCAAAGGGGATCGCGATTACGTCCGCGGAGACGGACGAGGCGCTCACAATCACCGCCGATCCGGATCGGTTGC
>JADGRC010000140.1 GCA_017881245.1 Pseudomonadota bacterium | reverse complement strand
GGGATCGTCGTGACAAGCCGGTCAGCCAGAGCCGCGAGCGTGCCCTTGGCGGCGAGGTGCGACCCATCACGCGGGTCGAAGAGCGCGACCAGCGGTCCCGTATCAACGAGGATCAACGCAGATGCTTCCGCCGGATGAGCGCAGCCAAAGCTGACTTGGCCCGCCGCGCGGGAGCGCGCGCGTACCCTCCCAGACCAAGGTCCAGCTTTCGGTAGATCTCGAAAGGCAGAGGCGGCGGTTTGCGACCGAGGTCTTTCGCCAACGCAACGACCCCCCGTCGCAAAACCTCCGACCGCGATGAGTGCGTGGCGTCGCAGACCAACACCAGCGCCGCTTCGGCCTCGTCGTCGAATCGGACGCAATGAGGAGGCATGTAATGAGTTTGTATTACATGGCGCGGCAGGGAACCAGGACCGTCAGCCGAAAAGTGGAGGTCCCTAATCTAAACGTCGTCTTCCGTCCCCTGGGCGCACGTTCACGGTAGCGCTACAACGCGTGTTTATCCGCCTCCCGCATGGGATCGCATGAAGGCCGCAAGGGCATTGGCCTCGGCAGACTGCTCGCGCTCCAGGCCCGCGATCGTACCGGCGCGATCCTCCGCGCTGCGATTCTGTCCCAATTTGAATTTCGTCTCGAATCGATGGACGGGCATCTCAAACGCCACGACAGCGGAAACGAGGCCCTGGCTGATATGCGGAGGTAGGTCCTCGACCCGCCAGCCATTTTCCCCGTTCTCGTAGCGAAGGACTAGCTCGCGAAGCAGATCCTGCGTGAACGCCACATCGTGGACCGCCAGCGGGTTTCCATATGCGTGGACCGTCGCATAGTTCCAGGTGGGCACGGCCGGGCCGCTGGCGTACCACGTCGGCGAGACGTAGCCGTGCGGACCATGGAAGATAGCGAGCGATTCGCCGGCGCCGTTCATCAGCTCCCAGTGAGAATTCGCCCGCGCGACATGGCCAACAAGTACCAGTCCGGTGGGCGTGCGTCTAACCACTACGGGCACATGCGTGGCGACGATGCCGTTGGTTGCCGAACTGACGATCGTGGCGAAGTCGTACCGCTCCAAGAACGCCTCGACCTTTGCTTGATCATCAACCTTGAAAGATTCCGGAATGTACATGGTCGTTCAGCCCTCGCAGTGCCCTTAGCCCAAGGGGAGTCCCCCGGCTATGACTCCGGGGGATTCGTTACTCAACGTACCGGCGTTCAGCCGCGGCGGCGCCGGCCCGGCGTCTGGCGTGTTTTTTTGAACGCACCCGCGGCGGCGCCGACTGTTTCAACCGCTTGTTCGGCCGCGCACTGCTGACAAGGGGGAACCGCTCAGGAGACTCGATGGACTCCACGGCTAGGTCGATGTCGAGGTCGGGCCACCGGAGGTGATGCCGGCTCGGCCTCTCTACCAACATGATCTCGCGAATCCTGGCGTCCTGAAACCAGGGAAATTCCTTGAATGGTACGAAGAGCTCACGCTCATCCAGGAGCAACCAGAATCCGTCGGGACCGAGGTTACTGACCTCGACCCCCGAAATGTTCTTCCCAGCCAGCGCGGATTTCATCTTTGTGTCTCCTGACCAATCTTGCCGCCGTGTGAGAGGGAACGCAGCGACCGACGCGTCCGTCCGTCTGCAACGTCGGGCTATGCGGGCACGTCGACATAGGTTGAAGACGTACGCGGCAGCGGAAGTTCCAGGCCTTCTTCCCGCAACCCATCGAGATGAAAGCTCACGGCACTGGCCATCTCGCGTTCGACTTCATCGCGGGTGGGCGCGGTGGCGACGCAGCCAGGTAGGTCGGGCGAATATGCCGAGAACCCTGTCGTCGTCTCCTCAACTACGATTAGATATCTCATGGCTTTAGTCCTGACTGTTTTAACACGCTGCTGAGTGTTCCGGCGGCCAGATCAGCCGCTGGCGCTCCCGCAATCGTGACGAGACCGGGCTTGGAGGGATGCTTGAATTGCCGATGAGAGCCGCGCTGTCGGACCTGCCGCCAGCCGTCAGCCTCAATCATTCGAATCACCTCCCGAACTTTCACAGTATCGATCGTAGGTCAGCTTCGGACGGAACTCGAATCAGTCCAGGTCACGACATCTACCGCTACCCCAGACCACCGACCCCACCCTGCGAGTTGCAGGAAAGGCGGAGCGAGATCCTGACCCAGTTGCCGGCATGAAGCCGAGATGCAACATCCGAGGCTTTCGCTAACGCAAAGACCCGCCCTCGTAAAACCTCCGGCACGTTCACGGTATCGACCACGCTCGCGCGGCGGTCACGAGCGCCGCGAATCGGGAAGAACCCGCGGCGTCGTTCAGACCCGTACCGAGGCCGGCCTGCAACAGAACGGCGCCGGGGAGCAGGGCGCGGGGGCCCGCCATCAGTTGGGTCGCGACCGTGCCGACGCCCGTTTTGGACAGCGACAGGCCCACCGACGCGCTGATTTCCGCCTGAACCCACAGTCGTTCGGGAATCACCGCGACCGCGAACCCAGCGCCGCCCGTGACGGCGTTGCCGACGACCAGCTTCGACGACGGAACCTCGACCGCCGGGCGAAACGTGTATCCCACCGACGCAGCGCCCGAAAACCGAACCTGATGCCACCCGGCCGTCAACCGTGGTCTGAAGCTTGCCTTGCCACTTCCCGCGAGGGCGTCCACGGCGCCCGTCGGGATGCCGACCGGGGCGGTCAAGGTCAGCCGAAAGTCCTGGTAGCGGTGCTCCACGCTGAGCAGTGCCACCCGCACGACGAGATCCGTGTCTCCCAGAGCGGAAGTCCGTGGATGCAGCGGGACGCCTCCGTCGTTCGACAGGTCAACGTCCACGTCGCCAAACTGGCGCATGACCGCGCCGAGGCGGAAGCCAACGTCGATGCGGTCGGTGACACCGAAGGTCACCGCCAGGAGCCCCGTCGATCGATCTCGCACGACATCGCCGAGCGGGGCACCGGTCTTCTGATCGCGCAGCTCCAAAGGGCGATGTGCGTAACTGTCCGTTACGCTCGCGTCCAAGTATCCGCGGCCCACGGTGAGGCCATTGTCCTCGCAGAAGTAACCGGTTGACGGCGTCGTCGCCTTGAAGAAGTCGAGGTCAAATCCCGCCGCCCGCACGATTGTGGCCCCGGGCCCCCACACCGCGCCCGCGACGAGCAACACGCTCACCAACTTCGGCATTGCCGCGCGCGCATCCTGTCCCCGCGCGGCCCACGCGGGCAAACGCCCGGATCGATTAGATGCGCGTGTCATCCCGCATCTGACATCGTCACCTTGGTGGCCGCGCTTGACCCGCGGCGGCGTCTCAGTGGGCGCCGCGGGGCGACGGGTTGGGGCACCCGCCCTGGCCGGGATCAGGGGCCGGCGCCACGGATCGATCGCGGCCGCACGAAAAGTCGAACATGTCGAGGAAGGCGTCGCTGTTGGCGTCGCGGGCCGTCAGCGCGGGAAGGTCGAAGACCGTCTCGATGAACCGCGTGATAGCCGTGTGATCGCGCGCAACGTGCGAGACGTAGCCTCGTTTGGCCCATGGCGAGATGACCACGAAAGGCACGCGCGGCCCAAGCTGGGTCGACGCAGACGTCGAGGGCAGCGCCCGACAACCCGGAGGCGGTGGTACGTGATCGGCGAACCCGCCGGCCTCGTCGTAGGTCCAGAGGATCGCCAGGCTCTGCCACTGCGGACTGGTGATCGCGTGATCGAACAGCTTCTTTGCCCACGCCTCGCCCACCTGCAAATCCGCGAAGGGGTGATCGTCATCGACGTATTCGATGCCGTCGACGAAAACGACGTTGGGCAGGGTGCCCCGGTCGAGCGCGTCGTACAGCTTTGCGAGCGGGTAAACACCGGGATCGGACGCGCCCCAGTCGAGGGCTCCACTCATGGGAGCCCCGTCGGTGTAGGCGGCCCAGGTGAAACCGCGGTTCATGAGGAGCTGCAAAATGGAGGGCGTGTTTGGGGCGGGAAAGGAGATCCCCGTGTCGATGACGCCGGCGTTGGTTCCAAAAAGCAGGAAATTTCGATTTGCGAAAGTTCCGCTGTCCATCGGCGCGAAATGCCGGTCGCCGATGGCAAACGTGGTGGCCAGCCAGTAGTAAAATGGCAGGTCGAGATCGTCGTAGTTTTCCATGGCGAAGGCGCCGTCCGTGCCCGTCGTG
>JADGRC010000139.1 GCA_017881245.1 Pseudomonadota bacterium | reverse complement strand
GCGATATCGATTCTCACGAACGTCGACCATTTCGGCGGCTCGATCGAAGACCTGGCGAACGCAAGGGCTCGCTCGCGCAAGCCCCTTCTGCGAAAGGACTTCATTTTCGACGAGTATCAGGTGTGGGAGGCCCGGGCCTTTGGCGCCGACGCAATCCTGTTGATGGCCGGCCTGCACGAGGATCAGGGCCGCTTGCGGACTCTCTTCGATCTCGCCCGATCCCTCGACATGGATGTGCTCTTCGAGATCGGTATGAGCATCCTGCCGGTGGCCGATCAGGCCAAGGCAATTCCCGAGGAGGCGCCGATTTGGGGGATCAACTCGCGCCAGTTCGCGTCGAGTCGATTCGCGATTCGTGCCCACGCGGGACGCCTGATCGGCAAGGACCTGATCACGAATCTTTCGCGTCACCGCGATCTGTTTGATCTGATCCCCGGCGGCAAGTTGGCGGTGGCGGAAAGTGGTATCGAATCGCCCGACGATCTGGCCGCGCTGGCCAAACTCGGCTACCGCGCGGCACTGATCGGAACGGCCCTTTTGAGAAAAGGCGCGCAGTTGGAGGCCACGCTCGGGGCGTTCGACGAGCGCCTCCGCACGCTGGGGATCGGGAACTCGCGCGAATCAGTGTCGGGCGCGGCCGTCGGCTGATCGCTTGCCGCCGCGGTCTGTTTGTGCCGGAGAGGAGACTTGAACTCCTAAGCCCTTGCGAGCGGCGGATTTTGAGTCCGCTGCGTATACCATTTCGCCACTCCGGCTTTTTCTAGGAATTACCTGCGTTTGCTCCTTGCCCCCGGTCTTGAAAAGGACTCTGCGGAGTTTAGCTTTTCTTGGCCATTTGGCGCAACCATCGTCGTTCGTCAACGTTGCGCGCGTTCAGATGCATCCGATACGACCCCTCGTCTGCCCTCGAGTCCGAAGGGCAGATGGCCTCGATGTGACTTGACTAGTCATTTCAAAATGACTAGAAAGGCCATATGAAATCCGTGTCCGTGACGGAGCTCAAAGCCAACCTCTCACGGTACCTCCGCCTGGTCCGTCGGGGCAGCGAGGTTCACGTTCTTGAACGCGGGGTGCCGATCGCGCGCCTGGTTGGACTTCGGGACGCGATCGACATTGGTGACGATGGTGAGCGTGTCAACCGCTTGGTCAAGGGTGGAATTCTCCGACGCGGAACCAGTGATCTGTCATGGATTCTGCGCGAACCCCCGATCTCCGCTCCGGGCGCTGATCTGTCAGGGGCCGTGGACGAGGATCGTGGAGATCGCGTGTGAGATTCTGGGACACGTCCGCAATTGTCCCGCTCGTGGTACGCGAAGCGGCGACCGAGACCGTTCAGGGATGGCTCCGCGATGATCCCGACATCGCCTTGTGGGGACTCACCTGGGTCGAGCTCGCCTCGGCCGTCGAGCGCCGGGTGCGCGAGGGTCGGATCCCGCAGTCGAGCCGCCGGCCCATCCTGCAGCGATTGGCCAGGATTGCTGGAGATGCTCACGAGATCTCCGACGTGGCCGCGGTCCGCTCGCGCGCCGTTCCTCTTCTGGCACGGCACGCCTTACGAGCGGCCGATGCGACGCAGCTCGGAGCGGCGCTGCTGATCGCCGATCCTGACCCCTCGACGTTGACCATGGTGGTTCTCGATCATCGCCTGGCGATTTCCGCCGAGCGTGAGGGCCTTTCAGTGCTGACATGGCCCGAGAGGTCGGTTTGATCCGGGTGTCCCTACCAGAGACGCCGTGGCGCCCACCCGAGCGGGGCAACGAGGCAACAGCGGGGCAGCTTCGCGACCTTGGTGCTCGAACCTTCGTTTCCTGACATAGTCCCGTCCTCATGCCCACCTCCCTGCCGGAGACGATCTTTGCGCGGCACGGGGTGGCGCGCCTGGCCGAAAGACTCGTGGCGCTCGGTGCCAGGCGCGTGCTCGTGCTCTGCTCGCCCAGCCGGCGATTCGTGGATCAGGTGGTCGACGGGCTGCGTGCGTTCGAGCCGACCATTGTCGTGACCATCTTCGATGGAGCGCGCGTTCACGTCCCCTCGGATGTTCTCGACGCCGCGACGCGCGCGTTTACCGATGCGCAGGCGGACACGATCCTGGCCGTCGGGGGCGGTTCATCTATCGGGCTCGGCAAGGCGCTGCGGCTCGGCCATCAAGTGCGTTTCGCGGCGGTTCCCACCACGTACGCCGGGTCTGAGATGACGTGCGTGTGGGGCATCACGCGCGCGAACGAGAAGACCACCGGCCGCGATCCTCGGGTGCGCCCGGACCTCGTCCTTTATGACGCGACCTTGACCGCGATGTTGCCCATCGGTCTCACGGTGCAGAGCCTGATGAACGCGCTCGCCCACCCCGTGAGCGCGCTCTCCACCAACTCGCTTGGCGGTGATGAACGCGCCGAGGCGCTGGCCGCGGCCGCCTCGCTGGTTCGCGTGATGGAGGACTTGTTGCTGGCGCCGACCCACCTCGGATCACGGGAGGCCGCGCTGCGGGGAGCTTCCGCGGCGGCCGTGGCCCTCGACCGCGGAAAGGGGGGCGCTCAGCATGCGGCGGCCCACTTTCTCGGTGGCGCTCTCGGTCTCGACCACGCGGCCCTTCACGGCGTCCTGTTGCCTCAGTTCATTGCCCACCTGCGTGAACGCGATCGTGACTTGAACGGCGGCCTGGTGGATGAGTTGGAACGGGCGATCGACTGCGACGCGCTCGAGTCGCACCTTTACGATCTGCTGTCATGCGCGGGCGTTCCCACGTCTCTGGACGGGTTGGGTGTGGACGCCGCGGTGCTAAAGCAACTGATCCCGGGGCGGCCCGACCTCCCGGCGGGCATGCTCCTCGACGCGCAACACGGTCTGCGTCCCACCCGCGCCCGAATCGAAATCGGACCGCTGCCGCTCGCGCTCATCAACGGGCCGCAACCGGAGCATGCCCGCCGCGTCGTACTTGCGCTTCACGGCCGCGGCGCGGAGGCGGGCGGCATTGTTCGGCGCTTCCGAGAGATCGTGGGCGCCGATCCGGAAACCGCCGTCATCGGCCTGCGCGCGGCGGACGGCGGTAACCGCTGGTACGGGGTGCGCTACGGCGAGTCGGGAGCCGGCGCCAATGCCGAGGTGGTGGCGGCGCTGGGTCGTGTGGATGAGGCTCTGGGTGCGCTCGCGCGCCTGGTCCCGCGCGGGGCGATCACGCTCGCGGGGTTTTCCCAGGGCGCGTGCCTCGCGCTCGAGTACGCCGCGCGCAAGGGCGCGGGTCTCGGTGCCGTGATCGCCCCTTGTGGAGCGCGAATCGGGGCACCCTCCGAGTGGGTTCCCGGCGCCGGCTTGGCCGGCCTGCGGGTCCTCGTCGGAGCGGGCGCCGGGGACGCATGGGTGGACAGCCAACGGATCGAGGCGAGCGCGGCGTGGTTTCGCACAGCCGGAGCCGCCGTCGAAGTCATCGGGAATCCCGGGGACCGCCACGACATCTCGCCGCTGCAGCGGTTGCGCGCGCGCCAGATCATCCAAGGCGTCCGCACCGATGCGGGTGACCGCGGCCAACGAGGAGACGCTGGCGAGATCGGGAAACGCGGAGGCTCTGGGGAGTTCGGCAAGATCGGGGAACTTGAACACACGGGCTTCGGCAACGCGCTTGCATCCGAGGCGATCCCAGGCGCCCTCCCCCGCCACCAGAACAGCCCACGCCGGCCGCCCTTCGGCTTGTACGCGGAGCAGATCAACGGCGCCGGATTTGCCAGTTTACGTGCCGAGAACCAGCGGACGTGGTGTTACCGGATCCGTCCCGCGTCGCAGCGACGCGCCTTTGCGCCGTTCCGACACTCAGCATCCAGTGTGCCCCCGCTCTTCGGTGTAGATTTTGCGGGCCGACCGCCGGAGGTCAACCTTTGCGGCTGGCCGCCGCTGCCGCCGCCCGCCCCCGAAAGACCCTGTGACTTCCTCGACGGCCTCGTGACGGTGGCGGGCGCGGGCAGCCCGGATCTCCGCCGCGGCTGCGCGATCCACCTTTATTCCGCGAATCGCGACATGGATCGCAGGGCGTTCTACAACGCGGACGGTGACTTGCTGCTGATTCCCGAGATCGGCGCGGTCACGGTGTTGACGGAGCTCGGACCGCTCGAAGTGGCACCGGGACAGATTGCCGTGCTGCCGAGGGGCTTGGCCTTCTCCGTGCTGCTCGCGGGTCCGCTGGCCCGCGGGTATCTGGGTGAGGCCTTCGGCCGACACTTCCAGCTTCCGGAGCGCGGCCCGGTCGGCGCCAATGGATTGGCGGACCCGCGACATTTTCAGGCGCCCAACGCGTGGTACGAGGATCGGTTGGTACCCGATTTCCGCGTCGTGGCCAAATTGGGCGGCCGCCTCCATGAAGCGAGCCAAGACCACTCGCCGTTCGACGTCGTCGCGTGGCACGGCAACACCCTCCCCTTTCGCTACGATTTGGCCGATTTTTCACCGATGGGCAGTGTCCACGTCGATCACCCGGATCCTTCGATCTACACCGTGCTGTCGGCACCACTCGACGAGCCGGGGGCGAACACCTTGGACCTGATCGTGTTCGCCCCGCGATGGGACGTGAGCCTCGGAACCTTCCGCCCGCCGTATTTTCACCGCAACTCGGTCAGCGAGGTGAACGGGATCATCCGTGAATCGTCTCCACCCGGCAGTCCCTTTCAACCCGGATGCTGCTTCGTGACGCCGTCCCTGACGGCCCACGGCCCAAGCGGACGCGCCGTCGAGAGGGCGCGCGCACTCGCCGATGCCGACGCCGACAAACCGGCTCCACCCGGGGACAGTCTGTGGTTCCAGTTCGAAACCGCCTTGCCGCTGTCGCTGACGCCGTGGGCCGAGGACAATCGGGCCAGGGATTGGCCGGCGACGTGGGGCAGCCACCGGTCATACTTCGGGTCGCG
>JADGRC010000138.1 GCA_017881245.1 Pseudomonadota bacterium | reverse complement strand
GCTCCTCGAACGGTGGCGCGGGTGGCTCCTCGAACGGTGGCGCGGGTGGCTCCTCGAACGGTGGCGCGGGTGGCTCCTCGAACGGTGGCGCGGGTGGCTCCTCGAACGGTGGCGCGGGTGGCGGCGTGACCTGGCCGACCTCCGCTGCGACGGCTTGCCCGAACCCCTACAATGACATCCCCGCAGCCGACTTCTGCGCCTACTACACCACCACGTGTGGCGCGATGTACGGGAACGGGGTGGGTCACTTTATGAACGAGGCGGATTGCCTCACGAAGTACGCCACCTACTCGGCCACCGTGAAGGGATGCACCGCCTACCATCTGTGTGTGGCCGGGACTCCGAATGCTGCGGCGACCCATTGTCTGCACCCAGCCGGTGGTGGTGGAAACCCCTGCTCGGTACCGTAGCGGGGCCAGCTGATCTACTACCTTCGAGAATCGTCCCGCGGCGCGAAGATTCTTCGGCGTACTCGGATAGGCAAGCGCAGGTGGGCTTTGCCCGCCGGAGCGAGGTGGGGTGCGGGGAGGCGCGAGCGGCAGCGAGCCGCCTCCCTGCTCTGCGAAGACCAGCCCTGTTCCGCCTTCGGGCGGAGCGGCCTCATGGTGCTTGCCCACCCTTTCTGGGCGGCTACGGAATCTCGACGTTCGGGCATCCAAAGAAGATCTGCACCATGTCGGCGGCTTCGTTCTTGATCATGTCGCACCAGGCTCCAAACACCTGCACGGTCATGGGATCCGCGTAATTCCAGCCCGTCGTATTCGACGAGTCGAAGGGCGCCTTCACGCCCATGACCTTCACGGCGATGTTCTCCGGCACCGGGGGAACCCGACCCAACGGAAACAGACAATCCTTGTTGACGACGCCCGTAATCGCTTGCAGCGCGGCGATCAGCTCGGCGTTCGTCGTCCCGAGGTAGTACTTGGTGGCGAGCGGGTTCGGATCGCTGCGCGCCTCGAGGCCAGCGTTAGCAAGAAGATTCAGGGTCGCCTCATCCGAGGCCTTGGTCGCGACGCCGACGACGAAGGTGTGAATCCCCGAGTCGGCAGCTGCCTTGACGGCGGCCACCGCGTCCGTCTGCGCTTGCTTGTTGGTATTGCCGACAAGCGCGCCAGCGGTACCCCCGCACGATGGCTGTCCGTCGGTCGCCAGCAACAAGTAGTGCTTGTTGCCGTCGCCGAGCGCGTTGAGGTAGTCCGCGGCTACCCCGACCGCCGCCCCCGTCGGCGTGCCGTTTCCGTTCGGAAGAGTGGTCATGATCGCCAAGTTAAGCGCCGCGAAGTTCTTCGTGCTGACGGACAGGTCCATCTTCGATGTCACGGTCGCCGAGGCGCATTCGGAACCGTCTTCGGGAAAGCTCTTCAGGCCCCAGGAGATGTCCGTGCCGGCCATCGAAATGACACTGGTCAATGCCGGAACCAGCTGCGCCCACTTCGTGGGGTCGGTCGGCCCAGTCGGCGTCTGATCCAACGAGTTCTTCTGCATTGATGCCGATCGGTCAAGGACCACGACGACGTCGCCGAGCTTTCGGGCCAGGGGAAAGGACACGATGCCGCACATCTTCTCGCCGCTCATTCCGCCGGCCCCGGTGACACCGCGAACATCGCCGCCGGTTCCAGTGACAGCGCTCCCGTCTGGGACCCCGACCACGCTTGCGCCTCCCGTCGGGGATGCCGAGGCAGCATTGCCGCCCGTGCTCGCTCCTCCGCCCTGATCGACCTTGGCGCAGCTGGCGACCGTCGCGGTCGCGAGCACGATCATGGTCATGACCAAGCACCCCATGCGCCAGCAGGTCTTCACGGTGGAACCTCCCGATTGAACCAAGGCGATGCAGGCACTTATGACGGTACCGGCATCTATATTCCTAGTGTCCCCACCCCACCGCCACGGCTCATGCGAGCCCATCGACTCAACTACAGCACGTACTGCGACAGATCCTCGTCCTTGAGGACGCCTTCCAGTCGCTCGCGCACGTAGGCCGCGGTGATGGGAATCGTGACTTGCCCCAACTCGGGCGCCTCGAAGGCCAGATCGTCGAGCACGCGTTCCATGATGGTGTGTAACCGGCGCGCACCGATGTTCTCCATCCGTGAATTGACCAGCGCCGCTATACGCGCAATTTCCAACACGGCCTCCGGCTGGATGTCCAGCGTCACCTTTTCGGTCCCGAGCAGGGCCGTGTACTGCTTGGTGAGGGCGTTCTCGGGCTCGGTCAGGATGCGCACCAGGTCATCATCCGAAAGCGATTCGAGCTCGACCCGGATTGGGAACCGGCCCTGCAACTCGGGAATCAAATCCTTCGGCTTGGCGATGTGGAACGCGCCCGCCGCGATGAACAACACGTGATCGGTCTTGAGGGGCCCGTACTTGGTCGACACCGTGGAACCCTCGACGATGGGCAGCAGATCTCGCTGGACGCCTTCGCGCGAAACATCGGGACCGCCGTGACCGCCACCCTCCCGGCCCGCGACCTTATCGATCTCGTCGATGAAGATGATCCCGGCCTCCTCGGCGCGGCGAATGGCTTCCTTGGTCAACTTGTCCACGTCGATCAGCTTGGCGGCCTCCTCCTCGGTCAGCGCTTCCATGGCCTCGGGCACGGACATGCGCCGGCGTTTCGTCTTGCGTCCCATCTGCGGGAGCATGTCCTTCAAATTCAACACCATCTCTTCCATGCCCGTCCCAGAAAATACGTCGATCACAGATTGGGGCGAATCGGCGGTGTCGATCTCGACCATGCGATCCTGCAGCTTCCCTTCGCGCAGCAGGCGTCTGAAGCTCTCCCGGGTGCTCCCCGCTCCGTCACCGGCCATGTGGGGAACGGTGGTGTTCATGGTCGAATCCCCGATCGCCGACATCGGAATCGCCCCGGACGAAGCCGTCGAGGTGGATGTGGACGTCGATCCCGATGTCCGGGATCGAGGCGCGGGCGGCAACAGAACGTCCAGCAGTCGTTCCTCGGCGTGCTCGCGAGCGCGGGGTCGGGCCCGCTCGCGTTCCTCCTCGCGCAGCATCTGAACCGCGGTCTCCGCCAAGTCACGCACCATCGAATCGACGTCGCGTCCGACGTACCCGACCTCGGTGAACTTGGAAGCCTCGACCTTCACGAACGGCGCCCCCGCCAAACGCGCCAGTCGTCGGGCAATCTCGGTTTTTCCAACCCCCGTCGGTCCGATCAACATGATGTTTTTGGGCGTGATCTCGTCCCGCATGGGTGGTTCGACCTGCTGCCGTCTCCAACGGTTGCGAAGCGCAACGGCAACCGCGCGTTTGGCCGCCTTTTGGCCGACGATGTAGCGATCGAGCTCCTCGACGATGGCTCGTGGGGTCAGGCTCTCCAGCCGCGCGCGAGATCCGGGAACGGAAGGCGATGACATCGCTACAGCTCCTCGATGACCTGGTTCGTGTTCGTGTAGATACAGATTTGTCCCGCGATGGTCAGCGCGCGCTCCACGATCGCACGGGCCGAAAGATCGGTCGCGTCCAACAGCGCGCGCGCCGCAGCCAGGGCGTAAGGTCCGCCCGAGCCAATGGACGCGGCGTCGCCGTCGGGCTCGATGACGTCGCCGGTTCCGGACAACAGCAGCATCTTCTCCTTGTCGGCGACCAGCAACAGCGCTTCCAGGCGCCGCAGAACGCGGTCCGTGCGCCAATCCTTGGCGAGATCCACGGCCGCGCGCAACAGATTGCCGTTGGTGTCCTTCAACTTGGTCTCGAACTTCTCGAACAGCGTGATGCCATCGGCGGCCGAGCCCGCGAACCCCGCGACGATCTTATTGTCGTGCAGGCGCCTGACCTTGCGAGCCGTGCCCTTGACGACGGTGTTGCCCATCGTGACTTGGCCATCGCCGCCGATGACAACGGTGCCCCCGCGACGGACGGCGAGAACGGTGGTGGAGCGGATTCGGGTTTTTTTCATGCGCGAGACCGGGGGTGAGCTTTGTCGTACACGGCCATCAAGTGGTCGATGTTGACGTGAGCATACCGCTGAGTCGTCCGCAGGCTGGCATGGCCCAGCATCTCTTGTATGGATCGCAGGTCCGCTCCCTCCCCGAGCAGATGCGTCGCGAAGCTGTGACGAAGCGCGTGCGGGGGCACGGCCGCGACGCCCGTGGCCAGTTCCCGACGCCCGAGCAGGCGGCGAACACCACGCGGCCCCAGTCGGCGCCCCCGTCGTGTGACGAAGATCGCCGCCCGATCGCCGCGCGGGGTCGCGGCCATCCACGCCGCGCGCAACGGCATATACGCGCCAAGCGCCGCGATTGCCTTCCGACCGATCGGAATGACCCGATCCTTTCTTCCCTTGCCTTGCCTGACCTTGACCTGCGCGGCGCCGGGCGCCGATTCGATGTCATCGACGTCGAGGTTGCAGGCCTCTGATACCCGCAGTCCGGCGCCGTAGATGATCTCGAACAGCGCCTCGTCGCGGGCAAATTCGGATGCGGCGGATGCGGCCGCGACGCCGTTGGCGGACGCACCTATCGCGATGGCGGCCCCACCCAAGACCGGTCGGCCATCCAACAGTCGTCCCACCTCTTCCTTGCCAAGGAATGCCGGTAGACGCTTGGCGCGCTTTGGGCCCCGCAGCGCGGCCACGGGACTCGACGGCAACTGACGTCGGCGAACCAACAATCGAAAGAAGGCGCGCAGCGACGACAGTTTGCGCCCGATGGTCACCGCGTCGTTCCGTCCGTGCAGCGACGCGAGATACGACCGGCAAAGGATCACGTCCAAGTCGAGCAGAGCCACGGGCCGACCCGTCGACCGCCTGGCGAAAGCTTCCAGCTCCTCGATGTCGTGCAGATAGGCGCGCGTTGTGTGCTCGGACGCGCGCTTCTCAGAACGCAGGTGGTTCCGGAACGCATCGATCGCCTGCTGCATACCCCGCGGATCGTAACCGATGGGAGCACGCGCGGCGACTTCGATTACTCGGTCGGCGCCGCTCGCGCGTGCCGCGGCGCCACGCTAGTACCCCGATGACGCCGATGGAGCGGATTTTCGAATGGCCGTGAGCGCCAGCAGGAACATCACGAAGGTCGCCCAGCGGTCGACCGAGAATGCGGCCGACTCCAGGGGAATCGTCGCGAACGACACCACCAACAGAACCGCGGAGGCCAGCGCCAGATAGAAAGCCCCACGCTTGATGTACAGAGTCGCGGGAACCAACGCCCCAAAAACCATGAAAATGAGCGCGCTGAAGAGGCGGGACAGGCCCGATCCAGCCAGGGCGGCCACCAGGGGTGGCAGCGTCATGAGACACATGACCACGAATCTGACCCCCTGCGGAGCCGGTGAGTCGGTCGGGGACAGGGGACGAGACGATGCCGCGAACGTCTGCATGGCGAACCTCCGTACTGGTTGTTACTTCACCGAAGGCGATTCGAGCTTGCTTATGTGGGTCAGTAGCACGGACCCGGAATACCGTTCCTTTCAGAGGGCTCGTCTGGCCCCGGTCCTTTCCATCTCTTGTACCCGTGACACCAGACGATCAGGCAGGGCCCCGGAACCGAGCGAACCGAGCGAAATCGAGCGAAATCGAGCACAAAACCGGCAAACGAGAGTTCGACACACCGCGATGGCTGCCCGCGATGTTCCGTCATACAGTCGAGCGTGCTCAAACCGGTGACACGCTGGACGGTGCCGCTCATCGCCGCGGTGGGCGTGCTCTGCAACGCCAGCGCCGGGCACGCCCTCGACGCGTTCGAAGTGCAGGTCTACGACGGGACCGCGAACGCGGCGGGACAGTCCGGAATCGAGCTGCACATCAACACCGTCGCATCGGGGCGTCGCGATGCCGTCGCGCCCGAATTGCCGCCCAACCACCAAACCCACCTGACCATCGAGCCATCCTTCGGGATCACCCGCTGGTGGGAACTGGGGGCTTATCTTCAAACGACAATCCGTCCCGACGGCGGATTCGACTATTCCGGCGTCAAGCTCCGATCGAAGGTCCTGTGGCCGGCCGCCCCGACCGATCGGTATCGGGTGGGCGTGAACGTCGAGATCAGCAGCCTGCCACCCGCCTACGACCGGGATCGCTGGGGAGCCGAGCTGCGGCCCATTTTGGCCTACACGACCGTCGGGGGCCGCTTCGCCTTCGCCTTCAATCCCATCGTGGACATGAACCCCGCGGGCAAGGGCGGCGGCCAGGCCCCCGCATTCGAGCCCGCGCTGTCCGCGGTGTTCATCGCCGAGGGTCTTCTTTCGGCGGGCATCGAGTACTACGGCGATCTCGGACCCATCGGTCACTTCGATCCGCTCCGCGAGCAGCAACAGATCATCTTCGAGGTGGTCAACGTGCTGCGCTGGAAGCGGATCGAGCTGAACGCGGGCGTTGGCGAGGGTCTCACGTCGGCGTCGAATCGTTTTGTCGCCAAGATAATCTTGGGATTGCAGTGATTCGAGACGCGAACGCGAAGGCCGCGACCAGGCGGCGAACAGATGCAGCATACCCAGCTGTCGGGCGGGATCTCGCTATCAGGACGACGCGGCGCCCATCGCCGTGGAGATGATCCCCTGAACGATCTGGGCGACGGAGTCGGGCGAGCCCGCACCGGTCGCTCCGGCCTGTCCCGGGGCGTCGGCCCCGTGTGCGCGATGATGACCACCGTGGCCATGATGGTGCGCATGGGCTTGACCCGCGTTGGGCGTCAGGTCGGACGCGTTGCCACTTTGCGCGGCAGCGCCGAATCGATCAGCCAGCTTCTTCAGAAACTCCCCGCCGGACCCGCCCTGCGATGAAGCTTCGTCTTTCAGTTTCTGGGCGATCTCAGCGGTGACAGCCTTGAACTTGCTGGGATCGCTGGCGGCCAATTCCTTCAGTTCGCCGAGCAATTGTCCGGGCTTCGAAATGTCGACCGTCACGCCCGACGTGAGACCGTTGGCGGCCGCGTCGTTCACCGTCGGGGTTGATGGGGATGCAATCGACTGGACGTCACCGGTCGAGGCTAGCGATGGAATCGTGCTGATGGACATGGATGAACCTCCTGGCCGGATGAATCGGCACATCGCCACCCCTTCCAAAGGAATCGAAATATTCGGAAACAACGGCTGAGTCCAGGTCGGGACTGGCGTGGGCGCCGTTGGCTACAGGCGTCTAGGCGATCTGGGCGGAAGGTGCTAGAGCCGTGGCCATGCGGATCAAGCGCCGATACTCCATTCCCCTCGCCGCGGTCGCGGTCCTTTGGACGGCCAAGCACTTCCTGCTCGACACGGCGGCCGAGCCGAGCGGGACGTTCGTTATCGACCTTCCCGCCCTGCACCGCGCGGCGACGAGTGGTGGGGCACTGCCCGAACGAATCGAGGTGGAGCGCGTGGGCGACTTCGCGTTTCCGCGAAACTTCGTGGTGGCAGGTGGTGGCTTTCGGATGCACCCGATGGTTCTGCTGTCGCACCGGGTGGTGTGGCCCGATCGTTCGCTGTTGATCGATACCGGGATGCCGCCCGATGCCGCGAAGAAAATGCCGGGGGGCAAAGCGGATGAGGCCGCCTATGCCCGTGTCCAAGCGGCCATCAGAAAGGCGGACGCCATCGTGTTCACCCATGAGCACCCCGATCACGTCGGTGGCGTTGCCCACGCCGCCGACTTCGCCCTCATCGAGAGCGAAGTCTTGATGACGCGCGAACAACTGGATGGACCAAAACTAGAACGCGGCGACTTCCCGCCGGGCGCCCTCGACAGGCTGAAACCGATCGAATACGAGGGGCTGTACCAGGTCGCCGCGGGGGTCGTGCTGCAGAAGGCCCCTGGTCACTCGACGGGGAGTCAGCTCATTTACGTCGAGGTGGCAAACGGAAACCGGTTCCTGTTCGTGGGCGACATTGCCTGGTCGTTGGACAATATCCGCGAACAAAAAGGTCGCCCGGCTATTGCCCACCTGCTGATGAAGGAGGACCGCGGCGCGGTGGCGGCCCAGGTCCAGGCCTTTGGAAGGCTGCCCCCGGATGTTCACGTGATTGTGGCTCACGATCCGGTAGCCCTCGAAAGCGACCTGAAAGCAGGCCTGTACCGTCAGGGTTTCAGCGGGCTTTAGTCCAGGCTTTAGTCCCATGGCCTACCCACGTCCAAGTCGGCACCGTCACGCACGCCGACACGCCGCTCAATCTGTTTCGGACTGTTAAGACGCCCTGCGGCCCGTCGGCAATGGCGGTAACATCCGTCCCATGATGTCCTCGATGGAACCGACCCGCCCGACGGACGAGGGGATCCGGGTCTTGATGATCGAGGACGACGAGAAGCTGGCGCGTCTGACGGCCAAGTATTTGGAGACCCACGGCATCGCGGTCGTTAGTGCATCCGATGGCGAAACTGGTATCGGGACCTTCGCTCGCGACAAGTTCGACGTTGTGCTCCTCGACCTGATGCTGCCCGGGATTGGCGGGATGGATGTCTGCCGAGAGCTGCGGTCGAAATCGGATGTGCCGGTCCTGATGCTGACCGCGCGCGGCGAGGAGGCTGACCGCGTGATGGGTCTAGAAAACGGCGCCGACGACTACATCGGGAAGCCGTTTTCATCCCGGGAGCTGTTGGCGCGCATCCGTGCGCACGTGCGGCGAGCGCGGCGCAAGATCGGACCTGCCGCCAAGGCGCTCGTCGTCGGCCCGTTGCGTTTAGACGTCGGGGCGATGACCGTCACGTTCGATGGAAAGGACGTCATCGTCACGTCGTACGAGTTCGCTTTGCTGCGCACGTTGGTGGAACGAGCGGGTCGTGTCCTTTCGCGAGAGCAACTGCTCGATCTCGCGCGGGGCAGCGCCGAGGAAGCCTTCGACCGATCCATCGACGTTCACATCTTTCGATTGCGTCAGAAGCTGGAGGTCGATCCCCATCATCCGAAGTTACTGAAGACGGTACGGGGAGCGGGCTACATGATTGCGCGCGGCGAACATGTCGGCGAAGGCTGAGCCCGGGCGCCGACGGTCGCGCCGCCGATTGCTGTTGCGCCTCTACGCCATCGGAATCGCCACAATGATTGCCGTGGCGGCGACGATGATTGCGACGCGCGTGTTTCGCGACCGGTCCCGCAGACCTCTTCTGACGCGAACGGCGTTCGCCGTCGCTGGCGTGGCCGAATACCTGGTGCCGGATTCGCCACAGCCGTCCCAGCCCTCGCCATTGCAAACGAATGCCGCGCTGGAGAAGTACCTTGGGCGACTGCACCGCGAGGCTGAGATCTGGCTTTCCCTGTACACCACCGATGGGCGCCTCATCGCATCGAACCTTCAGCCTCCACTGCCGGCGCCGACGCCGGATGAAATTCGCGGCGCCGGCAAGGGCACCGCCGGGCGCCCCACGCCGACTGTCGTAGTCCCCCTCGAATGGCACGACTCCGTGATCGCGTACGGCGTGGCTAGGCCCATTCCCCCTCCACACAGGCGTGAGTTGGCGGTCGATGTCCCCATAGCTCTCGCGTGGATCGGCGTCGCCGCGTTCCTGGTGTCTCGCACGCTCGGTCGCCCGCTTGAAAAGATAGCGGCCGCGGCGCGCGCGTTCGGAACCGGACAGATGTCGGTACGAACCGGCGTCGTGCGGCGCGACGAGATTGGAGACGTCGCCCGCGCATTCGACGAAATGTCGGAACGAATCGCCGAATTGTTGAGGGCACAGACCGAGCTGCTGGCCAGCGTCTCCCACGAGCTGCGGACGCCGCTGTCGCGCATCCGCGTGGCGCTGGATCTCGCCGAGGAGGGGGACGCCGAAACGGCTCGTACCTCGTTGTTGGATGTCAGCGAGGATCTGACCGAAATCGAGAATCTGATCACGGATATCTTCTCGGCTGCTCGTCTCGAGATGGCGGCTCTAGGCGGTGCCTCCGATCCGGTCCCCTTGAATCGTTCGGAGGTCGAGGTGTGCGCTTTGGTCGAGAAGGCCGTGGCACGGGTCAGAGGCCGATTCCCGGACGGCGCCTTTCTGCTGAACATCGACCCCGCGTGCGCGACGGGAAAGATCCATGTCGACGCGATGCTGGTGAGACGTGCCCTGGAGAACGTCCTTGAAAACGCGCAAAAATACTCGCCCGCCGGGGAGCCGGTCCGAACCGCGGTGCTCGGCATCGAGGGGGCCTTCGTCATTCAGGTCGCGGACCGTGGATTCGGAATAGGCCCCGCGGACTTGTCCCGCGTGTTTTCGCCGTTCTTTAGGGCCGATCGCAGTCGGGCCCGGAAAACGGGGGGGGTTGGCCTCGGCCTGGCGTTGGCCAAGCGGGTGATCGAAGCACACGGCGGGACCATAACCCTCGCCAGTCAGCTGGACGTCGGCACGACGGTGACCATCACCCTGCCCGCCAACCCGAAACGCGACGCGCACGCCGCCCCGATTCCACACACTTCGTAATCGCGGTGTAATGCGCGCGAAAAGAGTGCTTGCTACCGTAAAAAGTAACGGCGGTTGAAAAAGAGTGATGGCGGTAAGGTCGGGTGCTCCACGAACCTACCATCCAATCCCTTTACGACGAACTCCCGTTTGATTCCCGGTGGGTGCGCGATCGACAAGGGTCTAAGAACCACTGTTCACTGAACGCATCTGGAGGTCCGAAATGGCGCATCGAGGCAAGCTGCTGGCATTGATTCTCTCTGTCCTGGCGATCGGAGCCGCCGGGTTGACTTGTTCCAGTTCGAAGTCGTCGACGTCCGGCTCCCTGACCGCCTGTCCCAAAAACGACCTGGAGGTGGTTTTCGCTCCCATGTACTCGGCCCACATTGACGGCGACGGCACCCACATCTTCCAGGTTCCGGCCATAGTCAACGGTATCTCGCCCTCGGCCATCACCTGGGGAGCTTCCGACAAGTCCATGGTCGACCTGGCGGTGGACCCCAGCACCCTCGGCACGATGATCACCGTGCAGAAGTCTGGCACAGTCTCGATCGTCGCGTCCGCCGGAACATTGTGCGGCTCGTCGACGCTGACCATCACGGCGGCGACCTTGGCCGACTGGAAGGTCGGTAGCGATCGTTACAACAACGGCATCTCGCTGACCGGCAGGTTACCGGGGATGGGTGGTCCGGGCATGGGCGGTCAGGCCATGGGTGGGGGGACGACCGCTGACGGGGGAGCCGCCGCGGCCAACCAAATCGCCTGCACGACCTGTCACGGGGACCAGGCGACGGCGGGGCCCTACAAAACCGTCTCCCACACCCCGGAGCAAACCGCTGGCTTCAGCGACGAGCAGCTCCAAGGGATCTTCATGACCGGCACCTTCCCCGGAGGCGCGCACGACCCGTCCTTTGACGCGACCATCGTCGCATACCCGACCTGGCAAGCCTTCCACAAGTGGGACATGACCGCCGACGAGGCAAAGGGGATCATTGTCTACCTCAGATCGCTCACCCCGCAGGCACAGAACGGCGCCGCTAACTTCGGCGGGCGATTCGACGGTGGGATGGGATTCGACGGTGGTAGGGGGATGGGGATGGGAGGCAGGGGAATGGGAATGGGAATGGGTGGGATGGGAATGGGGACAGGCGGCGCGGGTGGCGGTGGCGCGCCCGACAACGGCACGGGAGGCTCGACTGGCACCGACATCGACGCCGCGACCGATTGACATTGGTCGTAGCGCGGTGACGGTCCGCCCAAGAATCAGCCTGGTTCTACTTTTGGGCGCGGTCGCGGCCTGCGGGCGGTCCAAGTCCGGGCTGGACGGAGAGGATGTTCCCTTGGTCTTGCCCGCGACCTGTGCCGACGACACCGATCTGCCGCCGGCCGACCTGGTCTGCACCGGCCTTTACGCGAACGTCGACGCGAAAGTGACCGCGCCCCGCGTGGTTCCTTACGCGCCGGCGGTGCCCTTGTGGTCGGATGGCGCGCAGAAGCAGCGCTGGATCAACCTGCCGCCGGGCGGTGTCATCGACAATAGCAATCCCAGCGAATGGGTCTTTCCCATCGGCACGAAACTCTGGAAGGAATTCAGCAAGGAAGGACGCCGGATAGAGACCCGCCTTTGGCAGAAGGTTCACGACAACTACTGGGTCGATGCCGCGTACGTCTGGAACAGCGATGAGTCGGCCGCCGCCCTGTCAGCCGGGGGCGACATGACGCTCGACGATGGGTCGACCTATCACGTGCCCACCCAGGACGAATGCCAGAAATGCCACCGCGGCCGCACCGAGCACATCCTAGGATTCGAACAGGTCTTGTTGGGGTTGCCGGGAGCCACGGGCCTGACGCTGGATGAGCTGGTCCAGCGAGAGCAACTCAGCGATCCGCCGCCGAGCACGATGTTCGAGATCGGCGACGACGGGACGGGAGCAGCGGCCCCCGCGCTGGCCTGGCTCCACGTCAATTGCGGCACCACCTGTCACAATGACAACGCGAACTCCACGGGCTACGCGGCCGGGATGCTGTTGCGCCTCGACCCGACCCTGCTCGACGGTCGACCGACCGACACCTTCGACCAACTGCGGACGACGGTCGGCGTGACGGTGAATGCGCCCGCCTGGAACGGACAGACACGCATCGTCGCCGGCGCGCCGGACCAGAGCCTTCTTTACCAGCTGATCTCGCACCGAGGGACCGGCATGCAAATGCCCCCCATCGCCACCAGCATCGTCGATGAAGACGACGTTGCGTTGGTCGAGAACTGGATCGCCCAGATGTCCCCACCGGCATCGACAGCCAGCAGCGGCGCGCAGCCCGAAACCGCTGTCGACGCCGGAATGTGAGGCGTCGTCCTCCGCGCGCCGCGCGGCCGTCGGACGTCGGACCACAATCACTCCCGATCCCGATGCGAATGCCGTCGCCCGCCACGGGACACAGTTCTTAATCGCGGCTTCACCCTCTCGAAAGAACCTGCGGTCATCCTGTAGGCACGGAACATCCGACCGCCAGGACACTCATCGGTTCCTAGCGTAGCTAAGCTGGAAAGGAGACTCGGGATGATCAACGTCAAGGGGTTGCCACTCGACGATGTCGCCAATCGATTTGTCGCGGGCTCTCGCCCCGCAAATACGACCGCGCTTCCGTCAGCGTCCGAAAGCCCGAAACACGATTC
>JADGRC010000137.1 GCA_017881245.1 Pseudomonadota bacterium | reverse complement strand
GCGAAACATGCCGGCTTTTCGGGCGGCGCCGGAGCTGTTTGAAGACCACGTGAGCCGTGACCGCGGAGACCCAAGTGTCGAGCGCGCATTCACCCCGATAGGTCCCGATGGTTCTGACCAACTCGATGACGGCCATTTGGCTCAGATCCTGGCCCTCGTGATCGTCTGGTCCGATCAGACGTCGCACCGTCCGGTCCACTTGCGGCCAAACGCGCCTACAGAAGGCGTCGGCCACGGCATGATTTCCAGAGCGAATCTCCGCCAATAAGACAGTGTCGTCCGTTTCCGATGATGCGTCGGCGCCATCGAGACCCGACCTTCCAAGGGTCTTCGTGACGGTTCGAAAGGCGGCCATCTCGTTGCTACGGAGAGCGCCGCGGTGTGAACGGTGTGAACAGCACGCTTACACCGGTCGCCGGAGACCACGGGGAATCAGGGCGCGTGGCTTCGGCGTGAATTGTCATGATTTCGACACCAATTGATGTCTAGTACCGTCTTTCCGACGGAATCAGGCAGCGGCATCCTTTGCCGTGTCCTCGGAACGGTTGTTCGTACGGAACCAGCGGTAATACCCAGATCCGCTCGCGATCAGGCAAACTCCAAAACGTGAACCCAAAGTGAGCGCAAGGTGAAGTAATGACGTCCGGCATCGTGATAGGAATTCTGGTCGCGGTGGGCCAGGGGCAGACGCCCGGCACGGCGGCCATGTTGGCCGCCCTGTCGGAAGTTCTGGGGCCGGGTCCGTCGATTGTCGTACGGGAAGCGGCACTACCGTCCGAAAGCGATGCCGTTCGCGTGGAAAGAGAGCTCCATGCCGACGCGGTCATCGCGGTCATCGAGCGATCTTCGCCGGGTGTCGGACGGGGCGGCGTGGATGTCCGGGTCCACGTGGCGCAGCGCGACCACTGGGTTAGCCACCGAGTCACCTTCCGCCCGAGCGACATGCCGATCGAGCGTGCGCGCGCAATCGGGCTCACCGTCGCGTCCATACTTCTTGCCGAAGCCGCGCTGGTTCCAGTAGGCACGTCACCTGCGTCCTCCGCGTCGGAAGGCGCACGCGAAAGCAGCAGAAGGGTCGATATTGTCTCGACTGTCGCGCCTGTCTCGACTGTCGCGCCTGTCTCGCCCGGTTCACTTCTCCCGCCGGTCTCGTCCGTGCCCGCCACCGCGAGCGAACCACTCGTTGCGCGATATGCCGGGGACTTATCCGCCGTGGCGGCGACGGGTTTGGGCGGCCCGGCGGTGGGCTTCGGCGCGGCGGCCCACGTCGAGCTCGCCCTGACCGGCGTCCTTTGGTCCAGGGTGGGCGGAGGCGCGCGGGGCGCGTCGGTTGCCGGCCTGAACGGACACGACGTCGCGACTTGGGCGACAGTCGGTGGAGTGTGGCGTCCCACATCCGCGAGCTCCGCTCGGACGCTTCGCTTCGCTGTTTGCCTAGATGGGGGTGTTGTGTTTCATGACCTGTCGCACACCAGGGCTGATGGAACAACCGCTCACAGCGGGCGGGTCCTGCCGGTCGCCAGCCTAGAAATCCAGGGCGTCCAGGCAATCGGTGGGGCTTGGGACGCATTCGGGGCACTCGGAATCGAGGCCGCTTTTGGTGTCACCGACGTCTGGGTGGCCACCAAGCCGGTCGCGACCCTTCCCGTGGCACGAGCCTTTGCTGCGCTGGGCGTGCGATTCGGACGGTGAGGCCCGAAAGTCGAAACCCGAGCTGGCGTTTGCTGCCTGCTTGTCGCGGGTCCGAGGTACTCTTGACACATGGGTTCCGATTCGGGCGGCCGTCCGTTTGGCGCACTGCGTCTGGTCGGGCAGCCGGCCAACGAGATAGCCGTGCCGGCGCGTGCGCGATTGGACGATCAGGAATTGGTCGCCGCCGTTCGGGCCGGCCATCCGCATGTGGCTTCGGATCTCTGCGATCGACTTTGGCCGCAAGTGGACAGAACGATCGTGCGGCTGCTCGGGCGCTTCGATTCCGATCAGGAAGACCTCGCGCAGATTTCCCTCATCGAGATCGTGAACACAATCGGTAACTATCGCGGGGACTGTTCCTTGGATCGGTGGGCGCAAACGGTCACAGCTCACGCGGTCTTCAAACACCTGCGGCGGCGAAACCTCGAGCGCCGTCTCTTCGCCGAGTTGCTCGCCGACGATGCCCACGCGGGTCCCGTGCATGTCGAGCACCTGTCCGCGACGCGCCAGTTGCTGGGTAGGGTCGCCGCGCACCTCGATCAGATGAACGCGGAGCGCGTCTGGGCGTTCGTGCTGCACGACGTGCTGGGATATGATTTATTCGAAATCGCCGAAATGATCGGCACCAGCGTCGCGGCCGCACAGAGTCGACTATCGCGTGGCCGACGTGACCTTCACGAGCGCGTCGCGCAGGATGCCGATCTGGTCGATCTGCTTTCGGACATGGAGAAAAAAAAGGGTGAGGGGGGAGGGGTGAACGGGTGAAGGGGAGACTGCCAACCAGAACCGCGGACCGTTACGCGGTGATGTGCGCGAACACTTTGCGAAGGTTCCTGCCGCGCGTTCGTTCCCAGGCGCGAATTGGCGGGCCGGCCAATCGTGACGACACCATCGCGGCTCTCGAACAGGCCCTCGGACGGCGGGGACGTCGGGTCTCGTTCGGAAGGCAGGTGGGTCGACGAGGAACGTATTTGGGCGCCGCCGCGGTGTTATTGGTGGCGGGTTGGATAAAGGTCGTGCATCGGCCATCCAGCTCCGATCGCCTCACCGTGAGCGCGCGCGCTGATCGTGCCCTGACGATGCTGGACCGTTCGGTCGGCCCGGCGTCCGAGGGCGGCGTCGTTGTCGCTGGTGGCGCCGAGCGCCGGCCTTTGATCCACGGCATGACCTTGGAACCCGGGACCCGCCTCATGGCTCCCGCGACGACGGAGGTTCGTATTGGCACTGCGGACGGAACCGTCCTAACCTTGGAAAAGGCCGGCGAGCTGACGGTGGTGGAGCAGAGCGCCCTTCAAAGGTTCTCTTTGAAGCAGGGGGCGGTTCGTGCCCAGGTCGCCAAGCTGCAACCGAAGGAACGTTTCGTCATCGCGACCGACGACGCCGAGGTCGAGGTTCACGGAACCGTGTTCCGCGTCGCCGTCGTTCCAAGCGATCCCACCTGTGGCGCCGGCGTTCGAACGCGGATCTCGGTCTTCGAAGGCGTGGTCAGCGTTCGCGCGGGCGGCGTGGAGGCCTTCGTTCCGCCCGGGGAGAGGTGGCCCACGGGTTGTGTGGAATCCGAATCCGAAACGGGGCCAAAGGCTGCCGAAGCTCCGCCGTCAACGGGAACTTCGCCGGCAATTGATGGTCTTCGGCCGGCGGTCTCCGCGGTGGTTCGTCGGCCGCAGTCCGTGGCGGCTCGTCCGTTGACGTCGATGGCGGGGGCCATAAACACGGCGACGGCGGGGTCGGCCCTGGGGACTCAAAATGACCTCTTTTTGACGGCAATTCGCGCGAAACGGCAAGGCCGCGTCGACGATGCGGTTCGTCTGTTGTCCTCGCTCGTCGACATGTATCCCGCCGGGCCCCTCGCCGAAAGCGCGATGGCCGAACGCATGAGGTTGCTCCGGTCGGTCGACCGTGGTGCCGCTGGGCGCGCGGCGAACCAATATTTGTCGCGGTTCCCGAGTGGCTTTGCGCGGGCCGAAGCGGAGCGCGTCGTCGGCTCGGAACCGTGACCGCGGCGAACCAGGCCGAGACGAATTCACGCCGGTCGCTACGACCCGGGCCCGCGTGGCGGACGCCCCGGTCCCAGGTGCTCGCCTCGATCGCATGCCTTGCAGTGTGCGTATCGGTGGAATCGTGCAACGGCCGAATCCAGTTCGATCCGAACGGCTGTGATCGAGACGACGAGTGTCCGGTGGCCAGTCTGCACTGCGATATCGGTTCGGGGACCTGTGTGACCTGCACGGCCGATGAGCACTGCGCCCTTCTTGGCCTCGGATACAATCACTGCGATCAGATGCTGCACAGGTGTGTCGAGTGTGGGGTCGACTCCGACTGCCAGACTGGGGAGGCGTGTCACGCGCGTCGCTGCGTCCAGCTCTGCCAAGGGGAGGGAAACGATTCGATGTGTACCGCGCTCGCACCTCACTGTGAAGGCGACCTCGGATTCTGCATTTCCTGCGAGGAGGACAGTAACGCCTGCGCGCTTGCGTCGTCGACGGGACCGATCTGCGATCGCCGCGCAGGGCGTTGCGTGTCTTGCCTGTCGGATGGCAATTGCGGGGGAACCAATCCACGTTGCGACAACATCACGGGTCGCTGCGTCGAATGCCTCGGCGCGGGGGACTGCGGATCTGGAAGGCCGATCTGCGACCCGACAACGCAAGGGTGCATCGCCTATCCCTGAGCGATCGCCCCGTCGTCGGAGTTCCAGGCACGAACGCCTGATTCACGTCCCTGCTCGGTACTAAGAGCCAAGTACCCATTGTTGATTGACGGGGTGCGGCGATTCCGGTTCGCGATCGCTCCCCGAAACCCCTCGCAAGCAGACAGGAGACGCGATGAGAAATGCCTTCCGTGTGGATGCCAATGTTCGTGTGGCACCACTGCCATGGGGGTTGTCCCTTGCGGCCTTCCTTGTCGCATCGGCGGTGGCCTGCGAAGGCCAGGTCGAACCGAGTGGCATTAGCCCGTCGCCAGTTGGCGCTCCCGGCAATCAAGTCCCGACCGGAACGAACCTCTCGACCGGCGGTGCCACGGGCAACGGCGCCGCAAACAGCGCAAGCGCGCCTGGTGCCGGAGGAAGTGACAGCGGAATCGGCAACACGAACGGCGGCGCCGCGGGAACGGCAAACGCCGGCGCTGGTAGCTCAACCGGCCTTGGTACCGGACTCACGCCAACCGCCACCGGAACGGGCAACGGGAATGCCGGCGGCGGCCTGCCTTGTGACGTTCAAACGCTGCTGATGAATCGGTGTCAAACTTGCCATGGAGCGACTCCTGTCGCAGGCGTGCCGAGTTCGCTGGTCA
Source organism: Pseudomonadota bacterium (assembly GCA_017881245.1). Lineage (GTDB taxonomy): Bacteria > Myxococcota_A > Polyangia > Fen-1088 > Fen-1088 > FEN-1088. The sequence continues at coordinate 1,614 of JADGRC010000137.1, read as the reverse complement.
CGTATCAGAATCTCACCGGACCATCGAAGTCCGATCCTACAAAGACCTTGGCTGTCATGGCGGTGTCGCGCATGCAGAACACGACCTTGCCCATGCCGCCCCGGCCCGGCACCCCCGCCACCGCGGCGGAAACGAGCATGCTGCAGGCATGGATCGCGGCGGGGTATCCAACGGGTTCCTGTGGCGGCCCTGTCGGTGCTGGCGGCGGGCAGGATGGTGGCACCTCCAACGGCGGCGCACCGGATGCGGGCCCGGCGACGGGTGGCCTGGATGCGGGAATTGTCGGCGTGGGAGATCCGTTCGCTTTGCCGTCGACATGCACCAGCAACAAGACGTGGACGCAGGGCACGAATGGCTCGGGATCGATGGAGCCGGGGATGGCCTGTATCAACTGCCACAACCGCGGTGGCGAGGCGCCACGATTCGCGATCGCGGGAACGGTTTATCCAACAGCCCACGAACCCGATCTGTGCAACGGCGCCAACGGGTCGAATGGGGCTCAGATCGTGATCACCGGGGCCGACGGCAAATCGGTCACCTTGACCCCAAACGGCGTCGGGAATTTCAGCAGCAACGCCGCGGTCGCCATGCCCTATCAAGCCAAGATCATGTACATGGGCCGCGAGCGTCTGATGATCGCCGCTCAGACTTCGGGAGACTGCAATTCGTGCCATACGCAAATGGGCGCCACCATGGCGCCCGGCAGACTGCTGCTCCCCTAGCGGCTTCGCCGCCGCAAGGGGCCTGGGAAGGCCCCCTGCGAGACCCCCACGGAAGTTGCTTGACTGCGAAGCCGGTCCCGCCCGGGGTCCTCACGCGATTCCTATCGCGTGGGGTGGAGCAAAGCTGGACCTCCCCGTGCTTGGATCGATAACGGATCGACGGAGATGAACACTTGGCCAAGTCCGCCTCGGCCCCTCGCGAATCTCAGGGCAGGTTCAAGGCGCCTTTGCGCCCCTCATGATCACTTCCTCTTTGGCCTCTTGCTGAATGTGCGCGGCCGTCCCGTGGTCCGGTGAAGTGATTTCGACCGTGGACGTGCTTCCCTCTCGGTGCACATCGACGCCTTTCAGATATAGGGGACAGGAACTCTCGGTCGGAAATCCCTGCGTCCGCGCATAGGCGAGATGGCAGCGCATGTGGGCTACGACGGCGTCGACCCGCACGCTTGGCGCGAAGGTGATTTTCACCCCCGAAGGTATGCGGTCTAGCGCAACGGCTGGACCAAGCAGGGGACAGGCCGCGCGGGTCGCGGGGGGAAAGTCCTTGCACTGCTTTTCCTCGAAAGCTTCCAGCTGGTGGGCGGCGGCTTCGTGTTGACGGGCGTGCGCGCGATGTTTGTCGGCCGCATCCAGGTGTGTGTCGGTCGGGTTGTATATGGTGGGCCCGTAGAACAAATCGGGCTCGTTGGTGATCGGGTCCCGGTACGGGCTCGGCAACGAATTTCCCGGCGCGTATTGCCCTTGTTGTTTGTCCGCAATCGCATTCTCGCGAGCCGCCTCGCGGCGGTGACCCGCGGCGCTTGTGTCGTCGGTGCGAACCGTGGGGCCGGGCGCGCCACAACCAACTTGCAGCACGATCGCCAGCAAAGCTGAAATGAAAACTTGCGGATCG
>JADGRC010000136.1 GCA_017881245.1 Pseudomonadota bacterium | reverse complement strand
GCACCCGTACCTGCGGACGTCGACGTGGAGCGACAATCCCAACGATCTGTCGCGCAAGATGTACATGGACATGGCGCCAGAAAGCGCGCCGATAGGGAGCTATCGCACACCAAGCCTGCGCGATGTCGCGCTGACCGCGCCGTACATGCACGACGGCGCCATTCCGACCTTGGAGGAGGTCGTGGCGCATTACAACCGCGGCGGAGATCCGAATGCGGGCGGCGATCGCGCGGCACGAATCAGGCCGTTGAACCTGAACGATCAGGAGCAAAGCGATCTGGTCGCGTTCCTGAAGACGCTGACGGGCGAGCCGTTGCCTTCCGAGCTGGCGGATGCGCCGCAGTTGCCATAAGGGCGCCCGGCATCCGAACGCCGACAACCAGTACTGCACGTGGAGACATCCCTATGAAAAGGTGGAAAATGCATCGTTTCGAATTCAAATGGCCAGTGAAGCTGGTTGCGACGTTTCTGACGGTGGCGGGAATCGTGGGCTGCGGCGTCTCGAAAAGGATCAGCGTGCAGAATGTCGACAGTTCTTCTTTGCCGTCCATGCCGACGCCGACGCCGGGGCACGCGTCGCTTTCCGGTGTCGTCGTTGACGCCGATGGGAATCCAATCGTGGGCGCCAATGTCAAGGTGGCGGAAACGGACGCAATCGTAAGCACGGACGACAGCGGCACCTACCAAATGATGGTCCCATCGGATTCGACGTTGACCCTCGTGGCCTCCGCGACCGGGTTCGGCAACACGTACCACGATGCGATCGTCCTCGCGAGCGAAGCTGAAATTACGCAACTCGACCTGTTGATGCTGCCCACGTCGAAGATCGCCGGGATGAATGCTCTCGGCGGGACTGGCGCAACCGCCGCGGCGACGCTGGGTGTCGTGGCCGTGCGCATTCACAGTCTAGGCGCGGAGTGCTCGACAGCAGGCGCGCACCTATCCGTGTCGCCTTCGAAGGCCGCGACGCTGTTTTACAGCCGCCCGAGCACGACAGGTGGCCTCGACGAGCCCGACGCAACGATGAGTAGTGTTCAGGTTGACGCGGGGGTGGCGGCATGGCTGGTAGGAGTGTTACCGCCCGGGAACATGTTGCAATTCACCGTCGACCAGCCGGGATGCCAGCTGCTGGCGCAATCACCCAGCATGAACGGGCTGCAGTATGTGGGTTTGCGCCGTGTCGACGCACAAGCGTTGACGGTGGCGGGTCTGTTCCTGAACTAGCTGCGTGATGGAGAAGAAGCCATGAAGATGACAAACAAGGGTGTGGGTATCGGAATGCTGGGCGTTCTGGTCGCCGGTTGCGCGGGAACGGGCAGCGCTCCATCGGCCAGCGGCGACCAAAATCTGGCGCGGCAGATCGCCGAGACGCTGATCGCGGCCTGCCCGATGTCCGCGGCAAGCGACGAGCAGGCGCGGGCGCAATGCGCCGCCAATCTTTCAGACAACAAGGGCCTGGCGGCGGTCATGAAGAACCCGTTCCTGTGGGGCGGACAGAAGGCAGGGACCAGTTACCATCCCGAAGAATCCAACATGAACTGGTTCAACACATTCGTGTGGCGACGGATGTATCTCAGTCTTCTGATGTTCACCGGCGACATGAGCATCGAGCAGACCGCCGACGGCTTGACCGTGGTCCACCTGGCGGCAATGTTCCGCAACCAGCTCGACATGGGATCGTATCCTTATCCGTTCTGGCACTCGCAAAAGAAGTGGGATTCGTATCAGCTTGCACGCGAATTCATCATGGTGATCGAAAATGGTAAATGGATCGGGGCGATGCGCTCGGCCGACCAGGACCCGTCTCACCCCAACGTGTCACACACATGGTCCGGGCAATGGCACTGGGAGGCAGCGGCCACCGAGATGCCGTACGTTTCGCTTTACAAGTATCTGCTGTCGGATCGGAATCCGAATGCGGATCGCTTGGACTCCGCCTATCGGGCGCTGTCGGACGGGCTGCGAAGCCAATCGTGTTTCATGTGCCATTCACCCGACAACCACGCGGGCATCACGCCGCTCGAGTTCTTCAATTATCCGAACCAGGCGTTGGTGGCTCGAAACAGCATCGTCGCGCGCTTGGAGCAGAACGACATGCCGCCGGCGACCAACGATTTGGGCCTGGCGCCGGGGATCGCGGCGGAGACGGACCGACAAGACCTGATCTCCCTGGCGCAGGAATTCAAAGCTGCGGGCGACGCCGCCTTGGCATTCGAAGGCGAACCCGCTCTGAGCGCCGCAGATGATCCCGTCATGGCTGGCACCGCGCCAGCGCCTGCGACGACGACGACGCCGGCGCCAAGCAAGTAGTGTGGATCCCGAAAGCGCGGTCCGAGGGGCCGCGTCACCGTAGCGCCGGGGCGACCCAATGCTTCGTCAGCCAAGAGAGAGCGTCCGGCGTTTCTCGCAATTCCACATCGAGAACTTGGGTTCTCGAATCGGCGCCTTCGCTTCTCGTGTCACCGCTGCGATCGCAAAGGCCGCCGCTCCCGTGGTCCTGGGCTCGAGCGTAAAGGATCCAGTTGGAGAGCTGATAGTGGTGCAGCAACGGAGCGAATCTATGCGTGTCCAGCTTGCCGAAGGCGCGAAGGGCCGCCTCCGCGTTGGTACTGGCGTAGAGCGCCGTACAAGCGTCGAATAGCAAGGCGCGCAGGTCCGCGAAGGCGCGTTCCGGGGCATCGGCGACGCCCCTCAACAGCGTCGCGAAGTTGCCGTCGTCGAGGCCCAAGGCATCCGTGGCGTCCTTCATCGCGGGTACCTGCGTTTCGAGGAATGACGAATCCGGCGCGTGGCCCAACAACCGGCCCACGAGGTAAAGGTCGAACGCGCTCGCGATGGCCTCGCCCATGAACAAAGCAGGCGCCGACAGGGGGGCCCCGGGTCCCGACGCCAAGGCGACGCCTGCCAGGTGATGCCACGCGACGTGCGCCACCACATCGGCCGGGATCGTATCGTCGACGAGGACATCGCCGCCCGCCTCGGGGCGCCAGTAGGTCAGGTTCAGGAACAAAGCCCGGTCCCACGTGGCCTTGCCGTTCGCCGGCAGTACCTGGAACCGGAAATTCGCGCGCCGCAAGACCTGCTTTAGATCGGCGTACAGGCCGACGTGCCGAAAGGACCGCTCATCGTCAATAGTCAGATCATCCAGGGTTCGCGTTTCGAATGAGAGCGTGGCGGGGCTCGTGGCGATGGTTTCCTTTTCCGTTGGGTTCACGATATTCGGACCCTATCACGCGCGATCGGGCTGCCTTCTAATTCAATCGGCCATTGAACCCACGGCGCTTCTGTGCGACGTTGTCGGGATCAATCCGAACACCCAAAGGAGTCCAATGAGAGCGAATTCATTGTCGATGCGTTTGGTCTTGGCGGCTGGCGCCACCGCGATTACCTCGCCGGTGGTCGCATCTCCACCGGTGGGAACCATCTCGGCTTTCACGGGCAATATCGCAAACACGGCGTGCGTCAATCCCGAGGGCCTTTCGATAGATTTTCTTGGGAATTTCTACACCGGCTCGGCCAAGATCGCGCCGACCAGCGCCGTCTGCGTGTTCAGTCGCAAAGGCACCCTCAAGAAGTCGATCACGATCCCCGCCGGATCGGGTGGGTTGGTCGCCCTGTTGGGCGTGCTGTTCGAGGAACCACACACACTGTTCGCGCTCGACTTTGCGGACACCCTGGTGCACCCCGGCGCGACGAATGGCCGCGTGCTGTCGGTCGACACCGTCAGTGGCGCGGTGACGACGATAGCCGACGGTTTTTCCTTCCCCAACGGCATCGCGGAGGATCTGCGCGGCAACTTGTACGTGACGGACTCGTTTCAGGGGACGATCACGCGCATGGCGCACGATGGTTCCGGCAGGACGGTGTGGTCATCGAACCCGCTGCTGGCCGGTAACCCGAGTGCGCCCCTGCCCATCGGGGCGAACGGCATCGCCTTCGATTTGTTGTTTCGCCATGTGTATGTGGCCAATACCAGCAATCGCCAAATTGTTCGTATCGCCGTGCGTCCGGATGGAGCCGCGGGCACGACCGAGGTCTTCGCGGACGGCTCGGCGATCGATCAGAGCCAGCCGACCACGAACGCGCTCCTGGGCGTCGATGGCATCGCCTTTGACCTGCTGGGTAACCTGTATCTGGCTGCCAATGCGAACGCCGAAATTCAGGTCCTGTCACACGCCGGGAAACTCGTGGCCCGCTACGCGAATCCGAGCCTGCCACTCGACGTTCCCGCGTCGCTGGTGTTCGTGGGAAGTCACCTTTACTTCACCAACCTGTCCCTGTTCGATGGAGGCATCAATTCGTCGATTGCGGTGCTCCGGACCGCGCTTCCGGGCCTGCCGCCTCTGTGAGGAGGCCAGGCGATGTGCCCCGGCCCTCACCGTCATGGCTGGTGTCACGAACGACGCCCGTGAACTCTCGAGGGAGTCCGAACCCGTGCGCGGCGGTCGTTCGTCAGTGACAGGCGTCAGTGACAGGCGTCAGTGGCAGGTGTCAGTGACAGCGCGGATCGTCGGGCTTGGCGCAGGTTTCACAGACGACATTCAGAACCGTTCCTGGTTGGGGCGCGGCGCCGCCACGGTCCACGATCATCTGTACTCCGGATTGCATGCATTTCGGTGACGTCGTAACCCGCCAGCAGGGCGGCGACGTGTTACCGCCACACGCCGGGATCAGCTCCCGCAGCGTGGCACCGCCACGGCTCGTCTCGTCGTAGACTTCGCAATTTGCCTGGACACCGGCGGTCGCGGGATCGGTGTCGGCGATGGGAGCGCCCAGGCATTCCAGGCTGGCCCTTTGGGCGACCTCTTGGCCGATTCGGGCCATGACCGGGCTGAAATCGTCGGAGCAGATGCTCAGGAACGTACCGTTGTCTCCGAATGCGCTCACGAAATCGTGAATTCGGACCGCGGGATCGGCTTTGCCATTTCCGGGCGACGTTGAAGCGCATGACGGAACGATCTTCGGCTGTTCGACACTTCTTGGTGTTGGCCGCTCGAGCGTGACCGAGTAGGGGGTCGCGGGTCCCGTCACCGCCGCGACAATGACGTCGTTTGGATTGGCTTTCAGGCCCTTGAAGAACGCGACCAATTCGCTGATCTTGATGAGACGACCGTCCTCGGCCGAATGACAGTCCTGAAGGTTCGTCGCCGGAGTGCGGGGCGGGCGTTGGCCTCCGCACAGATGGCCGAATTCGTTGCAGCGATAGGAAGTAAACGGCCCCAGCGGATCGGTTATCAACGTCTGCGTGGGATCGAACAGCGACGTGTCGGGCGGCGCCGAGCAGTCGTCTTCATCGGTCAACAGGACGACGGCCAGCACCGCCTCTTCACGCAGGAAATCACGATTGTCCGGCGGCATCAGGTCCGGATCCAGGGCCAGCCGCACCGACTGCAACTGGTGTTCGAATCCGCAGCCGCCAGTCCCGAGAGCGGCGATGCAGGAGAAGACGTCATCGATGTCTCCGTCGAAATTATGCGCGGACCCCACCGCGCTGATGAAGGAACCCCGGGGACCCGCGCAATTGCCGTGCGGCGCGGCCTGAAACCGACCGCCGTCCCCTGAGGGGTGGCAGGACCGAATGCCCTGGAACTGTCCGGCTCCCAGATCGGACGACACCACGGCGATGTGAACGTTTGGAAGTCCTTGCGGCAGATTCTTCAGGACGCTCGTGAACGCCGGGAAATTGCGTCGCAAGTTGTCTTGCTTCGTCTCCATCGAGTTCGAGTTGTCGATCATGAACACGATGTCGATATCGTTGTTGACGGTCTGGGTGAACACCGGCAGCAATGTTATCGCGGGCAGACTGCCGATTGGGGGGTGGGGCTCGAGGTCGGGCGTCCGACCGCAGCCCGAAGCCGCGCAGGCCGTCGCGGTCGCGATGACGGCAAAGATTGTCAGCCTTACCGAACGACCAGCAGCAAGCGAGAACATCCCCACGTGGTCCATTCTACTCCTTGGGTGTGGCGGAGGCTCGTGGCATGGCGCAGGAAGGCAGTGACCCAGCGACACCACGTCGGGCGGCCCCACCACCCAGCGTTCACCTAGTCTTTCACGCCCCGCGCGTCAACCCTTGATGCCTGACGGTTTCGTCGCCCATAGTCCTCCGGTGCTGACCGTATTGGCCGAGGGCGATGGTTTTATCGCCGTTTCCAAGCCGCCGGGGCGCATCGTCGTCCCGGGACGCAGCGCGGCAGCCGCGGAGGTCACGGTTCGTCAAGACCTGGAGCGGCAGCTCGGCCGCGCCTTGCTGGTCGTCCACCGACTGGATCGGGACACCTCGGGGGTGCTGCTGTTCGCGACCGACGCCGACGCGCACCGCGCCCTGTCCGGGGCGTTCGCGCGGCACGAAGTCGTGAAGCATTACTGGGCACTGGTGAAGGGCCGCCTGATGGGGGTGGGCGAAATCGACCTGCACCTGATTCCCGTCCGGGGCGGCCGGGTGCGCGCCGCGCGTCCCGGCGAGTCCGGCGGCAAACCGAGTCGCACGTGGTGGCGCGCGCAGGAAAGGATTGGCGACTACACCATCGTGGATTTCCGTCCGGCTACCGGCCGGCTACACCAGATCCGGGTGCATGCGGCTGCGGTGGGACACCCGCTCGCGGTCGATCCCAGCTACGGCGGCAACGAGACGCTGACGATCGCCAACGTGAGGATCTTGGGACGCGTCCCGCTGCACGCGCGATCGATCAAGTTCCCGCACCCGAGCACGGGGCGGGCCGTGGTCGTCGAGGCTCCCCTGACCCAAGACCTGCTTTCCGCCGTCGAGTTGTTGCGGCAGCTTTCGGAGCCCATCGTTCCTTAAGCCCCGATCCGACAGGAGGCGGCACCCGCCCGCGCGACGTCGCCGGTTCGAGGCGCGCTGGGGTCGCAGATTTCAAGTGTAACTACATCTAGTTAGTTATGCTGATGCGGTGGTCTCTGGCCCACATGGGGCCCACTTGGCGAGGCATCCGAACTTCATCGCCGGAGCCCGCGCTTTCCCCCGCGCTGTCGTACTCGATCGGCGGGGTGGTGGTGGGGACTTATTTTCTGCCGGGCGCGGTCGACGTCGACAGCTCGGGCGGCACGTCTTCGACGACGGTGACCACCGCGGCTGGTATGGGCACACCGGCGACGGAAACCCGCCCGCGACCGCCAACTCACGTTGGTGCTGGACCTGTAGCCGCGTCCCCGACGTTACCTACTCTCATCGCGGGAATTTGATCGTGCGCCTCGCAGCCGGCATCATCGGCTCATGCGTGGCGTGGGGTTCGTTAGCAACTGGGTGAGAGCCATGCTCGCCGGTGTGCTCGCTCTCATCATCGGCGTGGGCTGCGCCCCATCCATCGATTCGGCGGCCAAGGCGGATATGGGCGCCCGGGTCGCCGGGATTCGGCCGCCGACGGCAACGGTCCCGGCACCGGAGACGTTCGTTGCAATGTCACTCGCGCCCGGCCAGTGGATCCAGTACAGGATGGTCAAGGACAAGGGTCAGCCGTCATTCGACACCTACGAGGTCCTGTCGGCCGAGGCTGACGCGTTTTGGATCAAGGCAGTTCGGGAAACCTCCAGCGGACGGGTGGTGTCACAGATGCTGGTCGCGCTCGGCGACCGGAAGGATCCTGCGCAGATCGAGATTCGGGCCATCAAGGAAGAGGACAGCGAGGGGCGGCTTTCGGAGTTCCGGCAGCCGATGATCGGGAGCATGCAGCTCCTGCTCCGGGAGGCTCTCGCCTGGATGGTCGTCCCCTGGGAGGGTCTGCCGCAGGAGTCGGCCTCGGTTCCGGCCGGACGGTTCGTCGGCTGCTTCCGGGTGCGCTCGCATGCCGAGTGGGCCGGGGTTCATGGCGTCTGGGATTCGTGGTGGCACCCAGCGGTCCCGATCTCGGGAATGGTCCGGAGTCTCAGGGTGGACGAGCCCTTCACGATGGAGCTGGTGGGGTATGGGCTGACCGGCGCAGTGAGTGAGCTCTGAGGCGCATCGAGGAGCTCGAACCGAGCTGGTGCGAAGCCCCCTAACGGACGGGTGTCGGTGCGAGCGGCTCGGCGGCGAAGCTCGGTCCCCGCGGCTACCATGGACGGACCCAACGTTGGTTTCGAGCGGGAGTCAGCACGAACGGATACGACACGACAAGAACGCCGCGGCTGCAGAGCTCCGGGAATTGCCAGCGGTGTACGGCCGCAACGGTGCAGCTCTCGACAAGGGCGTCGCCCATCGTCGAATCCTCGAGAGCCGCTGCGACGACCCGGCCCGAGGCCGCGATGGTGAACTGCACGGTCATCCGGCCTTGAAGATCGGGCTTCTTGATCAACTCCGCCTCGTAGCAAGACTTCACCTCGCCCAAATGGTCCCGTATCATTTGCCGGAGGAGTCGCTGGTCCAGGTTCCCCTGTCCTGGCTGAGCGTCCTGTGCGGGAGATGGGGCGACCGTCGGTCCGGGAGACGGGCTCGAACCAGCCGGGGCCGCGCTAGGGCCGCGCATAGAAGCGGTGCCGTCCCCATTTGGCTTGGTCGTCGGATCGGTTGCGCATGGAGCGAACATTGCTGGCCGAGCTGCCTGCTCGAGCGGGGTTGGGTTCACCGCGGGATCCAGCGCAACATCGCGCCCGCGCACCTGCGGGAACTCCCCGGGGAAACCGAAGGCGGCGGGCTTCCGGGCGGGTACTTTGCTCGGAGGAACCCCGGCGCACGCCTGGGCTCCAAAGAGAACGCAGAGCAGGAGACTGGTTGGATAGCTGCACCCAATTCGAGAGACGCGAAGAAACCACCGCCCGTCCACGACATG
>JADGRC010000135.1 GCA_017881245.1 Pseudomonadota bacterium | reverse complement strand
TGGCTCGCGTCGACGGTGCCTCCGCCGTCGTTCGCTTGGCTCGCGTCCAAAGGACCTGCACTGTTGGCTGTTTTTCGTGCGCCGTTCAGAATCCACCTCTCGACAAGCTCGATGTCCGCTTTGGAGAGCGGTCGATCGGGTGGCATGCGGGGGGCCCCGCGCGCTCGCAGCATGTTCACCACCCGAGATTGGGCGGGATCGTATGGGGTCACGAGAGGACGGCGGTCTCTAGGACAGACCACGGTTTGATTCAGTAAGTGACAACCTTCGTCGACGGTTCCGTCCGGCTTGACGATCCAGACCCCAAGGCCCATGAGACTTGTGAATCCACGATCCGAGTCGGAGAAGTCCAGCCCGGATACCGCCGCGGCGCGGCTGTGACAGCCGGTCGTCGCACAATTTGGCTGAAAAATGGCCGGGGACAGGTACTCCCATTGGGACGGCCGATCATCAGTCGCGTTGCACCCGAGCGCAAAGACGGCATGGGCGGCGAGGAAAATCAGCGGCGACTTGGGTCCGACGACCGCCCGGGGGTTCATTTGGCCGCATTGATAACGCGGGCCAGTCTGAGGAAGATGTCAGGACGGCAAAGCCTACGTGACCTTTTGAAATCGATCCGGAAGCAACGCCAGTCCGACCTAGAACGTCGCGAAGGCTTCGGCGTGCCAGCGCGGCCTAGTGACGCGCGCGGCCTCGCGGGAAATATCGGCGCGTCCCCAACCTTCCGTGAAAACCAGCATCGCCACGCGCGAGCGGATCAGGTCGCGAAGACTGCGCGCGCGGCCGGGCCCGTCCGTGTTTGCCGGCTCGGGCTCGACCATCCAGTGCTCGCGATGAAGAGGCCCATGGGTCACCAGGAATCCCCGATCGAATGTCTCGCCCATCGTCACGACGAGATCCGCGGACGCCAATAGCTCGGGCGTCAGGACCTGGGGCTGCACTAGGTTCAACTCGACACCACTTTCACCCATCGCCGCGACGATTTCCGGCGACGGGCGGAGCGACCCACGGGGACCAGTGAAGACAGCGCGGGCTTTTTGGGGATCCGCCAACATCGGAAACCATGCGGCGGCCATACGAGCGCAACCGAGATCGTTGATTCCCGTGAAGACAACCAACTCCGGCACGAAAGGCTCCCCGACCCGAATCGAAACTTCCCTTTCAGGCCGCGAGCCACCCTCTGGCCGGGCGCCTCGTGGCGTATCTTGGAGGGTATGCGTGGTCCGCACTCTATCTGTCCGTTTCCTCATGTTGGCTCCACTCGGCGTAGTTTCATGTTTCCCGGCTACCTTCTGGATCCGGGACCTCATCGACCACAGATCACCGCTGTCTCGGGTCACCATACGAGGGCCGGGGCGACGAAATTGTGACAACTTCGTGACGACACCAAGCGTTATAAATGACCAGCAGGTGGCAGGGATCCGCCACGCGGAGAACCCAGTTCACCCGATTGTGGCCACTCGCGTTTGCCATTCGCTCGAACCTGTTGCCGGCCCACCGCCGTCCGCTGCTGGATCACCGCGCGTTTTCGACGAAGTTGCGTTGGTGTCACGGCGTCGTCACCGTGGTCAACTACTGTGCCGAGCGATGATGGCGGAAACACGAGGGTCCGAGCGGCGCGTCCTGGTGATTGAAGACGAGTCTGATATTCGGGATCTGCTGAGCTACAATCTCACATCGAGCGGCTACCAGGTGCAAACCGCCGATACCGGTCAGCACGGGCTGGATGCCGTCCAGGCCTTTACGCCGGACGTCGTTCTGCTGGACCTGATGTTGCCCGATGTTCCCGGCACCGAGATTTGTCGCCGTATCCGCGCCAATACCGACCAAACTCAGCCAGCCATCATCATGTTGACCGCGAGGGGCGAGGAAATCGATCGCGTGGTCGGGTTCGAAGTCGGCGCGGATGACTATGTCGTCAAGCCATTCAGCGTCAGGGAACTACTGCTGCGTGTGAATGCCGTTCTGCGAGGGCGGGCTGCCGCGACCTTGGGCGCGGTTGCGCGCCGCGTGCCCGTACCGCCATCGGGATCGACACCACTGACTCGCCGGAAGTTCACCGTGGGGCCGCTTCGGGTTGACGTCGACGGACACTACGTTTTCGTCAAGCAGAGCGAGATTCACGTCAGTGCCATCGAGATGCGCCTGCTGATCTACCTAATCGAGCACCGTGGGCGGGTCCGTTCTCGCGAGGATCTGCTGGAGGACGTCTGGGGCTACAGGCCGGGCGTATCGACTCGGACGGTGGACACCCATGTGAAGCGTCTGCGGGACAAGCTCGGCAGCGCCGGCAATCTTATCGAGACGGTTCGAGGAACCGGGTACCGGCTGGCCGATTCGTACCCGGTTCTGATTGAGGGCGAGGGCTAGCTTAACTCAAAGTACGGTGCAGACAGCCAAACGGGGGCCCGTGCTTTGCGCCTGCGGCTTGCCGAGCATTAGCCTCAGCGCACCGTCGGCACCCAGACCGGCGGCTGTCAGGCAGCCAACTGCACCCAGCTTGCGAGCGAGGTACGCTTGATACGACGCAACGTGTCTGGCCAGGCCAGGCTGTACTTCATGGAAAACTGTCGGGCGTGCGACACGCATAGCGGTCGGGTCGCCGTGACGGCCCGACCGTTCGCTCGCGTGTACCGATAGGCCGAGAGGTACTGGGGGACGTGCCCACAATTCCCTACTGCGCAGCCCCGGTCGTTCTCACGGCAGCGCACTCCTTCTCGCCCGCCCATCAACTCCAGTCGATATCCCCAAGCCATGACCCTTAAGTTCCTATCACGGGAAGAGGATGCGCGCAGCTTTCTGATCGGATACTTTATATATAGCTGATAATACTTAGTAATTAGGAATTATTAGTTGCTCATCCCTGGCCTGTCCGTGCGGGTGATCCCGCGTTCACTCGGCCGCACATCCACGAAACCAGATCCTGCGTTTCGAGGAGGCCGAAGACGGCCCCACTTGGCCGAACGATGGGCATGGCACTGCCGCCAAGAGTCCAGAGCTTTCGAATGGCATAGGCCACCGTGTCGCTCTCGAGCAATGTTTCGGGCTCGGGCGCCATTACCCGCCAGACCGGGAGCTCGCCAGGAGAGGCCTGGGCATCCAGCAGGTGGCGAACTATCTGGCGCTCACTCAACATGCCCAAGAGGACACCGTGGGAGGCTACGAGCGCGGCGCCGGCGTGGCGGTCGATCATTAGGTTGAAAGCCTCCCGCACCGTCCAAGATGGCCCCACTACCAACGGCGCCCGCCTCGCGATGTTGGCAAGCGGTTGGCAGAATTCCTCGCCCACGGCGCGAAGGCGCGCCAGGCCCATTAGCAGGTCAGGTTCCAAGGGATCACTTCCCGAGCGGACATCGAAATCGAACATTGTTTTCCTCTCTTTGATGGTTTCTTCCATTTTTTCGAGAGGATGATGGTCGATCTTGGTGTCCGAACTTTGGCTTTTTGGCGACCTTTTCGAAACGAGGTCCACGGAACCCCACCACGAATTTACAAAACCAGCACAAGGGCGAAAGACACCAGAAACAGAAGGCTGTCATAGTAGGGAAAGAACTTGCCGTGAAAGAACCCATTGCCGATCCCCCGATACCCGCCGTCGACTCTCCGACCGAGTACGCCCGGACGCCTGGGAGGGGCGACGTTGGCGCGTCGCCCGCGAGTGTAGCCACCGCCATCTTGGCTTTGACCCGCGACGCCACGGCGCGGGATCTCCTGATGGAGATCGCTATCGAGCGAGGCTATGGACTGTGCTGCTCGGTCGACGGCGCGGAGGCCATTCGCGTTCTGGAGACCGAGCCGCCTGCCCTGGTGGTGGTCGATATCGATACGCCCGACGGCCGAGCCCTCTTGCGGGCCCTGCGCGCGGAGGAGCGGTGGCGGGGAATTCCTCTGTTCGCGCTGACCGCGACGAACAACCCGATGGTCACGGTTACCATAGACGCGCCCGTGTTTTTCAAGCCCGATTTGGGGGGATTGGAGGAGGCGGTGGTGGGGCGTTTCGATTCGGTCGAGCATACCCTTCCGCAGCTTGGTGACTGGTCGCGCCGCCATCCGACCGCGTGAGCTGGGACGGCCCCGCGCCAGAGATCCGCGACGTCGGTGCTGGTGATGGCGAGAGATTCCGCGGCATCGAGTAGGGCTCCGACGCGGTCGACCCCGGCGCTGCCGATAACGACGGCCTTCCAGATTACATTCGCGAGTTCGGCTTTCCAGTGGGAGGGAGCCATCAAAGCCCGGGCGTGGGCAAGCAGGGCCGACGCCTCGCTTCCTCGATCTTCCTCGCCCAGGAGTGCGGCGGCGACGACGTCCGTGTCCACGACGACGATTCTCAGGGCCTCCCCTCCACAACGGCGGCGTGAATCTCGTCGATTCGAAAATGGTGCAGTCAGAATGCCTGCACGTCAAGGTCGTGCGCCAACCTGTCGGCACGCGCTCTCTCGTCACCCACGATTGCCACTTCGCCGTTCCCCGGCGGGCTGGCCGCCGCAATCACGCCCGCGCTTCTGGAGAAACCTGAGATCCCCGCGCAGGAAGGGGCCCGCTCAAACCTCCTTGCGGTAGCGTCAGGGGGCGCTAGGCTGTTCAGCTGGACGAAAGCCACGGGCAGGTTGCCATTGTTCACCCTTCATAGAGGGCCTTGGGGGTCTTTGTGATGAAAAAACTCGGTCTGTTCCTGTTCTTTGCGACTGGGCTCGGATGCGCGACCCAGAAATTCGGATTTCGACCGACAGGCAGCGTCATGACCGCGGAGGCCGGTTATCCAGCCTCGCACTATTCGGTGCCGCCTCAATCGCCCCGTGGCGAGGTATACGTGACGTCTTTTGGGACGCGCGAGATTGATGCCGACCGAGGCCAGCACGCGCAGTTGATCCATGTCCGATTGGCCGTGTCGGATAACAATGGGGGCGTTCCCTGGACAGTGGATCCAAGCAAGCAGCTCCTGGTGGCGCCTGGCATCTCTCCGCAGCGGCCCGATTTCATGGAAGTCGACGGACGCCACGACACCGATACGCGCGTCGCGCGGGGTCAGCGGAAGGTCTTCGACCTCTACTACCGCATGCCGGGAGGGGCGCGCGACGCTAGCCATCTGGCGGGGTTCGATCTGCAATGGCAGCTCGACGGCGGGGGCCAGGCATTTGCCGAACGGACGTCGTTTTCGCGCGAACCATTTCGGGACTACGGCGCCGAGCCGCGTGCAGGCGTGGCCGTGGGGATCGTCGCGCCGTGGTGGGCTTACGGCTACGGCCCCGGATGGTGGGGAGGGTTTGGTCTCGGCTACTACGGGCCGTGGGGCTATCCATATTATGGATATGGGCCCTATGTGGGCGTCGGTCTTGGATACGGTGTCGGGCGCTATGGTTATGGTGGCTACCGCCCGTCCTATGGCGGCGGATATGGCCGCGGCGGCGCCGTCCGCGCGCCCGTGATGCGCGGTCGCCGACCCTAAGAAAGGCTTTTTTTTTGATCGGAACCCTAGGAGGGTTCCGCGCCTCCGGTGCTCACTGCGCCAAGCAGAGCTTGGCTTCGTTCGAGAGGTGGGGGGATGGGGGCCTTCCTAGGCCCCTTGCGGCGGCGATGTTTCGCCGTGCTGTGGGCATCTCGTCGATGAAAAAGGAGGTCTCTTCCAGCACCGACAGCGATCGCTGACCAGGCGTCGGTCACGTCTCGGACTGGCGGGCGGCGGTGCTCGCGAATAAAAGGAACGGCAGCGCGGTTACCTACAAGTAGAAGGGCAGGCAATGACCAACAAACAAACAAGTTTTCGCGGACACATCCGCGTGGTTTTTCTCGTCGCTCTGTCGGCGCTGCCGCTCGGCGCCTTTCTGGCCGGGATGGAGGTCCACCAGGTTACGGCGGCGCCCGTGCTGGCACCGGTCCCCGGACCGGGTGGGGTGACCGTGACACCCAAGACCGAGATGCCCGACGCCGCGCGCGCCCTGTCCACGGCCTTCGCTGCCGCGGCCAAGGCATTGCGTCCTAGTGTCGTCCGCATTGACGTCGAATCGGGTCCGCCTCAGGTTGCCAATCGCGACCGACAAAATCGAAACGGGCGCAAGGGCATGCCCGGCTTGCCCCCCGGGGCCGACGTGCCCGATATTTTTAAGCACTTCTTCGATATGGAACCGGGGGATGGTCCGGGCGCGCCCGACATGACCCGTCGGGGTACGGGGTCGGGTGTGGTGATCGACAGCTCGGGCGCCGTCGTCACCAACCGGCACGTGGTCGAGGGCGCATCGAAGGTCACGGTCACGCTGTGGGACGGAACCGAGGTTCCAGCCAAGGTGGTGGGTACCGACGCGCGCACGGATGTCGCCGTGATTCGTCTTGAAAAAATTCCACGGGGTCTCGTGGTGGCGCGCCTCGGTGATTCCGAGAGGTTGGACGTGGGCGAATGGGTACTGGCGATCGGCAGTCCGCTGGGACTGGAACAGACCGTCACGGCGGGAATCGTCAGCGGGAAAGGTCGTGCCGGCCGTCGCGTGCATATGTCGGGGGACAGGGTGCGTTCCTATATTCAGACCGACGCCAAGATCAATCCGGGAAATTCCGGGGGACCGCTCGCGAACCTTAGCGGCGAGGTCGTCGGCATCAATACGCTCATCAACGCGGGTCCGGGGGGCGCCTATGGTTTCGCCATCCCGATCAATGAGGTACGCAGGGTCAGTCAAGTCTTGCTGAAGGACGGTCGGGTTCGATACCCGTATCTGGGCGTGATGGTGGGCGATCTGTCGGACGTGGAGCCGGCGAAAAAGGCAGCTCTCGGGGCCAATCTGCCGGCGCGCGCGGCATTCGTCAGCGAAGTCACGCCCGGCGGCCCCGCGGCCAAGGCCGGCGTCCAGTCGGGCGACGTGATCACGCAAATAGACGGCCACAAGATTGAATATGGCGCCGACGTCGTCGATTACGTGTCGTCGCAGACCATTGGGTCCAAGGTCAACATCACGTACCTGCGCGGTGGCAGGGGTGCCAGCACCGCGGTGGCGCTGGGCGAGTTACCAGGTGGCGACGAGCCGCGCCTGGCTGACTCGGGGAAGATTGGCCTCGGATTGCAAACGTTGACGCCGGAGATCGCCGGATCGCTCGGGCTGCCGGCGAACACCAAAGGCGCCGTCATCACGGATGTGGTTTCCGGAAGCCCCGCAGAGCGTGCGGGTCTAAAGGAAGGCGACGTCGTGGTGGAGATCGATCGCAAGCCTGTCGCGACCGTTGACGAGGCGGTGCTTGCGTTGCGTGCGCCTCATGCTGGTGGCCACCTGGTTCGCGTCAGGGGCGCATCGGGCGCCCGGTTTGTAACGATTCCGGGGAGCTGACGGTTCCCGCACGGCGCCTCATTCGAGGTCGTAGTTTCCCCGGTAGGGTTTCCCGGCGACGACGTTCAGCATCTCCATTTGCTCGATGTCTTGGTCGGGGCGTTTCAGCTCCAACTTGTGTGTTCCGCAGGCCACTTTCATATTGTCGATGGGTGTCTTCCGGCCGGTGTTCTTTCCGTCGATCCAGACCTCCGCCCAGGGTTTCGACGAGATTCGAATCGAACAATCGCTGGGGCGGCCCGGCGCCGGGGGGGATGTTTTGACGGGCTGCGGGACGACGGCCAGGGGAGCTTTTTGAGGTTGCCGACGCAAGGGTCGACTGGCGCGGGAGCGCGCTCCAGCGGCATCCTGGCCGTCGGCGGTCGGTGCCTGTTGCGACGTCGTTGGTGGCATCGGTTCCGCACGCGCGGCGATTGGGTCGGGAGCAGCGTCCTGGTTCGCTCGATCGGCGGTCGCGGACGGCGCGGCTGGCCCGGAACCCGTATTCGGTTCGGCCGAAGATGGCTGGGGACGGTCGCTCCGCGCGCCGCCAGTGTCGACCCCCTGCGCGGTCGATGGGGCGGACGGTGCCGCCGGGATCGTCGTTAGCACGGGGGGGGGCGTGGTCGGAACGGTCGCGACCCTTCGGACATCATCGATCGCGCGATTGGGACGCGATCCACCGGATATCCGGATGATCGTTGCCACGATCACCAACAGTCCGACGACGCTCAGAGCCGGAAGAAACCACTTCCGTTGCCTCAGGGTTCTGAACCAAGCGGCGTGCGACAGGTTTTCGGCGTCGGATGATTGTGGGTGCGATCCCAGACGTGACCCTCGGAGCGGTCCCGATCCAATGGGAACACCTCCTGAGCGGGTTCCCTGCGTACCGGTGGCCACGGACGGTCGTCCAAGGGGCATTCCCCGCAACGGCGTCGCTGGACCCATCGGCCTCGCGGACGACGGATCGCCGAGCTCCGAGCTTTCGAAGAAAGGCGACCGGACGACCTGCGTCCTGGCATTGTCGGTCGTTGTCGCTGTCGCCGGGGGCAACTCGCCAAGGACAAGCAGCGCATCCTCGTTCTCGTCGTCGTTCGTCTCGACGCCCTGGTTCTCGCTGTCCCCCCCGTCCTCGAAGCTGTCCCCATCCACTTCCATGCGCGAGAACGCCGCGAAGTCCGGCTCTTTGGTGACTTCGTTCTGGGCTCTGGCGGCAGTGACTCCCGCTCCGGCCGCGGACCTCGGCCGGGACGCCGATCCCGACGCGTGTTCGCCGTCCTGCGCGACTCCAGTCGGCGACAGGGTGGTCGCTCGAAGCCGCGCGGCCAGTTCCACCACGTCCGAAAAACGCTCCGACGGCGAGGCCGCCAAGGCCCGGCGCAGCACATCATCAAGCGCCCGGGGCACTCCCGGAACCAGATCGGTGATGGCGGTGGGCACGCGTTTGGTCACGGACCCATCGGCCAGTTCCGCGCCCTCTTCTTTCTCTTCTTCCGGGAACGGCAAGCAGGCCGCGATCATTTCGTAGGTCAGAGCGGCCAGGCCGAATTGGTCCACGCGCTCGTCCAGCGTGAGCACCTGGCCATGGTTCTGTTCGGGAGCCAGATATCCCGATGGGGCTGGGACGCGGGCCGCGGCGCGAAGTTCCTTGGCCCAACCGAATCCCGAAAGTTTCGCGGGAGGCAGACCCGATGTCGGGAGGATCACGTGCGCAGGCCGAATATCGCCGTGCACGAGGCCAATCTTGTGACCGGCGCTAATAGCCGCCGCGATCGATTCCACAAGTTCCACGACGCGAGGCAGAGACAACATCCCGTCGTCGGCCATTACTTCGGCCAGTGATCGGCCGGTCACGCGCTCGCTTACGACGAATGCCGGAGTTTCACCGCTGACGTTGCAATCCAAGATCTGCACCGCGCGGGAATCGCGCAGCAACGAAGCGACCCGGGCGGCGCGTTGAATGCGGGAGGCCGCCTCGGGATGCGACAACGCTTCGGGGGGAAAGAGCCTCACAATGAAACGGCCCGGGATTCGTTCGTGGGTCGCCTCGTACGTCTCCGCGTCGTCCGCATCCAGCTTGCGACCGAGGCGGTAACCCTTGCCCAGGACGGCGCCCCGAAGCTCGAGACCCTGCGTCATGCCGAGATGCTACTACGGCGGGCCGCAGAATCCCTGGGTGTCGGGCGCCGCTGGCGGCGTTAAGCAATGGGCGCCGTCGGAGGCGCGGCCAGGCCTGGCGGGCCCTGGCGGGCAGGGTCCGCGAAACCAGGCCGGCCCGTCGCGCGTATGGTGAGGGTGACATCGCCCGCCCGGACTTGTGTGGCCCCGTATCCGGGGAGCATGCTGCTGCCCTGGATGAGCACGGGTGACCGTCCCTATGCCCCGTTGGAAGAGGCCATGGCGCGTTTTGCCGCGGGCGACGATGCGGCACTAGGTGACGTATACGACTTGGCGTCGCCGTCCGTGTTCACGTTTCTGTTGCGCTTGTGTCGAGATCGTTCGATGGCCGAGGACTTGACTCAGGACACCTTTTTGCGACTGCATCGTGCCCGCGGCCTGTACCGTCGCGGGGCCGCGGTGATGCCGTGGGCCTACACGATCGCGCGCAGACTATTCTTGGACGCCGTCCGAGCGCGACGATCGAACGCGGATAATCCAAACAGCGGTGGCCCTAGCGACGGCGAGGTCAGTCCGCAAGTCGGTGTCGAGATCGCCGCACCCGGGATCTCGGCCGAGGACCTTCTGGCCGATCGGGAGCTATCGGCGGCCGTTGATTATGCGTTGGCGCGCATTCCCGAGCCGCAGGCGACAGCGTTTCGATTGCTGAAGGGTGAGGGCCTGTCCGTGGCGGAAACGGCGGCGATTATGGGCACGACCAGCGGCGCGGTGAAGTTGCGCGCCCACCGCGCCTACGAGGCATTGCGAGGTATGCTGTCGGATCACTTGTCCGCCCCCCGAAATCGAAAGAACGCCGGCAAGAACGTTGATCGGGGCGCGCCTTGACGACGCGCAGCGGGCCCCCCGAGGCACTGCGGGCGCGGCTGCTGGCTGCCGCCGCCCACGAGCCGCCGACGCGGCCGGGTACTTGGCGCCGACGTGCGACGGGCTACGGACTGCTATCGGCCGGTTGGCTGATCGTCACGACGACGACGCTCGGCGTTCGGCCGGATGCAGCCCAACTGTCGCAGGGCGCGCTGGCACAGACGCTGATTGTGCTCGCGGTGGTCGCTACGGTGGCTTCCGTCGCGGCGGTGGCTCGTGGCCCGGCGATGGTAGGCACCGCCAGCGAAACGTTGCTTGTCGTCGTGTCCGCCTTGCCCGTCGCGTTGCTCATCGCAGTGTCGGCTATCGATCCGCGGGGCCCCGCGACGCTGATGTGGACGGGGCTCGCCGCGACGATCTTGCATTCCGTTGCATGCGACCTTCTGGTCACGGTGGTGGCGCTGCCGTTGATCGGATTGGGTTGGGCTCTGTCCCGGGGCCTCGTCTTGTCGCGCCCCGGGTTGTCGGGGGCCAGTTTGGGCCTCGCCGCCGCGACCTGGGCACACATCGTGGTTCGCATCCACTGTCCAATCGGCGGAGCCGGCCACGCGATTGTCGGTCACGTTCTGCCGGCGATTTCGTTGATGGCTCTGGGCGCGTGGTCATTCCGTCGGGCAGGCGATCACCGGCCCAGGGGGAAGGGGTAGGGGGCTCGGCCTCTGTCGGCGCTAGCCAGCCAGAGAATTTGTTGGGCCGGTCATTGGGCCGATCATTGGGCCGATCATTGGAGCGCCAGGCGTAACAGCGCCTGAATTCGCTCCGCCGCCTGCTGGGATTGCGTGGACGTGGCATGGGCGGTCGAACCGAGTATCTCGAGCCGTGCCTGACGGATCTCCATCAGCGACGACTCGCACCGTCGGCAGCGGCTCGCATGCGCCCTGATGGCCATTTGGTCGTGATGGCTCAGGTCCCCCGATTCGCAACGGGCCACCTCGAGCACGGAAGGACAAACACCGCAGGCCACGCGACCCGCGTGGACAGCGACCGGCCGTTCCGCGTGTTCCGCCTTGTCAGTCCTTGAATCGTTCCCCCGCCAAACCCGCCCGACCACGCCCAAGTCCCGCTCCCCAGCTTTTGTCTCCACGAACATAACGACAGCAAGCGGAAGGGGAGTGGGAAGGAAAAATTCCAGGCGGAGCTCAAATATTCCACGGGGTCCTTCGCAGTGACCCCGCAACGGAAACGGAGGAAAAAATGGTCCGTTCCGGGGTCAAGGTGTCACTGCGTAGACGCGGCCTTACTTGTCCTTCTTTTCTGCTTTGTCGATCTTGTCGGCCTTTTCCTTCTTGCCGGCGGTCTTGGTGCCGCCTTTCGCATCAATGTGAGTGCTGGTCGCACCGCCGGCCTTGCCGGCGCGCTCGTCCAGGAATGAAGCCACCCAGACCAGCGGCGCATTCCAGTTGATCGTAATTTCGTTCGCGGACCACGCCTCGATGTTGTCGATGAAACACTTCTCGGGCGCACAACCTTTCAGCCCCGCCGCCTGAACATAAGGATCCTCCAGGCCCGAATTGGGACCGCCGGACACGGCTCCCGGGGGCGCCTTGGGGAATTTCGGATTCGCCTGGAAGGACCAGAAACGGTGGTGTGGGTATTCGAGCGGCCGCTCGCCGTATCCCGTGACGTAGGTTTGGTCGAGTGGATTGCGGCCCATGATGTAGTCCATTCCCTCGGCGACGCCATTCAGGTACTTCGCATCGCGGGTCAGATCGCTCGCCAATCCGACCACGATCAGATTGTTAAGCACGAACGAATTCGATCCCCACGGGTAACCCTTGGCGCCCGGTTTGAACGGCACTCGGTAGCCTTGCTTGCTCGCGATGTCCAGATAGGTATCCGCTGTGGCGGCAATGTTCCTCCTGATTGCGTCGATGTCCGTACTGGGCAGGCTACCTGGAACGACGGCCAATGAAATCGATCCCAGCGACTGTACGTTGCCCCAAGTCATCGTGGTATCGACTCCCGCATCGGGACCGCTGGCGGTCGCGTTCACGGGGACCTGTTTGAAGAACGGCGACTTGGTGATGAAGTCTTTGTAGGCAGGTTTCTTCGTGGTCAGGTACAGCTCGGACGCCGCCCAGTAGAATTCGTCGGTCACATTCTCGTCGTCGTAGGGACCCCCGCCGACGCCGCCCGGTTTTGCGTAAACGGCGGGATTCGTCTCGGCCGCTGCCCAGGCACGCTCCGCCGCCGCCAATGTCTTTTCGGCGAACGCCTTGTCGATGCCGTGCCACACGCGCGCCGCTTGTGCCGCATTCGCGGCAAGGTTCAGAGTCGCCGCCGTGCTCGGCGGGTAAAGAAAGCGTTCGATCGGATCCTCGTGCGGTGCCAGCCCCAGCGCCGTCCAGACTTTGTCGTGAACCTTGTGATGAACCATGCCGGCCAGTTTCTCGCCCGCCGGAACCTGCATGCGCATCTCGAATTCCAACTCCCAGCGGACCTCATCCAGGATATCGGGCACGCCGTTCCCCTTTTCGGGAATATTCAACTTGCCGTCGCCGAAATCGCCCGCTGATGTGCCCAGGTATTTGGCGCGTTCCCACCAGTTGAGCAGCGTCCAGACCGAAATCCCGGCGTTCACCACATATTTTCCATGATCGCCGGCGTCGTACCAGCCGCCGCTGACGTCGAGCGCGTAGGTGCAGCCACTGCCCGCCACGCATGGGACCTTCTTGTCGCCCTTGTTCGGCGCGACGTCGATGTGGCCCGCGGGACGAGCCCATTGCGCCGCGCCCGCGAACGGCATCTTGATCTCGATGCCGCTGCGATTGTGATAAAAATACGCGAGCGCTTGGTGCTTCAACTTGCCGTAGAGGTTGTGGCCGATGTCGAAGGGGTGGCTGACATCCGCGCCCACCTTCAACGTGTAGCCTGAGCCTTCCTTCGTGAACGACGAGAAGTCGGCGATGGAAACCTGCTCGCCCGAAGCCGCGTCCGCGCCGAACGCCGTCGTCGTCCCCGACGCGACCACCGCGTGGGCGGAGTTTTGCAACTCCCAGTTGGCCGGGGTTGGGTTCTTGATCGTCGCGACCTTTTGCAGTTGAGGAAAGTATCCCGTCTGATTTACCAGCACGTTGGGGATCGGTAGAGCCTCGACGGCGGCCTTGGGCGTGAAGGCGGGATCCTCGATATGGATATCGTCGACGCAAACCGTGAACGGGACCTTGGCGTCCTTGGCCATGTTGCCGCCCAGGTGGAAGGCGAGCTCGGGCGAGGCATCGTCCTCGGCCTGCATCGTGAACATCCCCTTGAAGATCTGCCGCCTGGGCTCGAGGTCCAGCAGCTGCGACGAGTACTCGCGGTAGGGCGGGCCCGCTTGGCCGATCTTGGTGTACACGTGCGTCTTCTGCGTCGCGTGCATGGTGAACTTCACGCTATAGGTGTGGCCTTTTTGCAGAATCATTTCCCGGTGGCGGAGCTGCACGTCCCAACGATTGGCGCCAACATTCCGCACGACGACGCACAGCTCACCGTTCTGGACGCCGGCCTCGCCATCGCCCGGCGCGCTGAAGGAAGTCGTCCAGGGCAGGCTCTTTCCGTCCTTGAAACTCTCCTTCAAGATAAGGTTGTGACCGGAAAGCGC
>JADGRC010000134.1 GCA_017881245.1 Pseudomonadota bacterium | reverse complement strand
TTCGCGTTCACCGTGTAAAGTTTCCCGTCGGCGCCCGATCCCGTGAGGACGTGATGGTTGTCCGCCTCCGGCTGGGTCGGATCCGGTGTGTGGTTGGGGAGCCCGCTCTCGTTCGGAAGGTCTTCCTTGATGGCGGGATCGGCGGCGCTGGGACGATTCTGCACCAGGTCGGTGACCGTCATAGCCACAACCCGGCCGAGTCGATCGTACCAGGGCCCCTTGCCGATCCGGTCGGCGGCATTGATGGGCGTGCCCGCTGGCCCTTTCGTCACGCTCAGGAAGGCGCGCCATTGTTTGGCGCTGGAGCCCGGCATCGACATCTCCGCGACGTCGCCGCAGATCTTGTCCGCACCCGACAAACCATCCGCCTGCCCGTAAGTCAGATCGCCTCCGAATCCGTTCTGGCTCTTGGACAGCGCCCGCATGGCGACGAGGCTGGTCACGAAGAAACTGAATTTGGGCAGGTTGGTGCCGGACGTGACCGCCGAGCCGCCCGAAACAGTTGAGCCCCCTGGATTCCCCGTGCCGGCGCCGCCGACCACCCCTCCAGTACCGACCCGGCCGGCCGTGCCCGCGCCGGCGGTTCCGGAGCCTCCAGGCCCGGAGTCGGAACCACCAGAGCCGAGGCTAACCGCCGCGCCAGCGCCGCCGGAGCCGTTACCAACACCTCCACCTCCGGAGCCGACCGTGGCGCCGCCCGTTGCCACAACCGCTGTGCCGCCCCCCGTGCCGGTCCCCGACGCCTGCGATCCCCCGGTGGCGTGCGTGGCTCCTCCCGTCCCTGCTGCCCCGCCCGTCGAGGACGAGCAACCTGCCAGCCACGAAACACCCATCAGGCAAGACAAGACGAAAGACCTTGAAGCGAATGCTTGGCTTTTCAATTCATCTCCTTGCGCGACGGCGTGCCGACTCCAGCCGGACGACCGACCCTATCGTCGCCCCGACTTGGTTTGTGGAGGTGTGTGAACTCTATCAAACAATTTCGTTTCCGATCGGGATCGAAACGGCGCGGCCAGTCGCCAGTTCTGGCCCCCCGATTGGACCCGACGCCTGCGTTTTCGTGCAGGCCGGGTCAGAAATTCCTCGCGAAAACGACCCTACCAGCCGCGACCCTAGCAGCGATGTGACAAGGGAATACCTATCCGGCCAGGCGCTCGATGGTTTCAAGATTGACACACCGTTGTTACCGACTACGCTGATAATTATGAGTTTTTCGTCGGAAGGCGCGCGCGAGGCCCCCGACTCGGTGCCCCCTACCCCAATTGGTGGCGGGTCCCTGGATGAGACGACGGAACAGCGCTACGAGGTCAAATTCTGGGCGACCGAAGAACAGGCCGGCGAAATATTGCGACTGTGCGCGCCCTATCTCGAGGTGGATCCATTCTGTCAGACGGGCCCGCAACGAAACATTTCGCTCTATCTGGATTCCCCGTTGCGAACATTCTTCGAGAATCACGTGGCGGGGGCCCCGTCGCGATTCAAGCTGCGCGTACGCACCTACGAGGATCCCCACGGCCCTGCTTTCCTGGAAGTGAAGCACAGATTCAAGTCGGTAACCTCCAAGCGGCGCGTGTCCGTACCGCGATCGGCGGCGCGCGAGCTGGTCGGGGGGCGGATGGATGCGGTCGCCGGATTGCCGTCCACGCCCGCGCTCAACGAATTTCTGTATCTGCACCAACGATACATGGCAGAGCCCGTGCTCCTGATTTCGGCGCGGCGCCTCGGCCTGCGTGGCATCAACGACGAAGGCAGGTTTCGCCTGACGTTGGACCGTGACATCCGATACCAGCGACACTGCGACACTGACTTGACCGGCCGGCTGGGCGCCTGGAGCCCTTTGGACGTCGCGGCTCGCAGCGGCAATCCGGCATTGCGGGTCCTGGTGGAAGCAAAGTTCGTCGATGCCGCGCCCGGTTGGCTGGCGGCGACCATCGAACAATTGCGCCTACGGTCGACGTCGTTCTCGAAGTACATCGCTGCGATGTATCAAGACATGGCCGAAAACGATGGCGGCATGCAACAGATGATGAACGCTCGGACGGATGACGAGGACGGAGAATGAACAATGTGGGGCGGTGATATCCGCGTTGGCTGGGACGTTGCCCTCGTGGCGCTCGTTCTGTCGTTCGTCCTGTCGGCGTCCCTGGCGTGGATCTATCGCGCGACTTATCAGGGCCTGTCGTACCAGCGGGGTTTCGTTCAGACGCTAGCGCTGGCCGCTCCCGTGGCCGCCATCGCGATGTTGGCCATCGGCGATGACATCGCGCGTGGCTTGGGTCTCGTGGGGGCACTGACATTGATTCGCTTCCGTTCGACCCTGAAGGACACGCGCGATCTGGTGTTCGCGTTCGGCAGTTTGGCCATTGGGGTTGCTTGCGGCGTCACGTCGTTCGGCGTGGCCGTGTTGGGCGCATTCGTCATCTCGGCGGCGACGCTCCTGATATTTTGGACGGGATTTGGCAGCCGGCGGGCGTACGACGCCGTGTTGCGTTTGCGTGCCGGGTACGAAGACGGCGGGCAGTCCGCGCTTGGTCGCGTGCTCGGCCGTCATTGCCGTGGCTACACGTTGGTGAACATGCGCGACATCGGCGGCGAATTGCAGGAGCAGTCCTATCAGCTCCGCCTCGGCGATCGGCATGGGGGCGTCGCCCTTCTGCGCGATCTGGCCGCGCTCAAGGGAATCGAGGGACCGTCGCTGCTGATGCAGGAAAGCCTGACCGAGGTCTGAGCCCTTTTTCGAACACACCTCATGGACGCTTCTCTGGTTCCCATTGCCCTTCCGACGCGCGGCAGTTTCGTGGCCCGCACCACGGCGCGCGTCGCGCCACTACTGTTGATCGGGGCCGTGGCCGCCTATTTGTTGGCGCGCGAATCGGGCATTGGCACCGCCACTGCTCGGGGCTTCGCCGAGGCCATTCCACTGATGGTTGCCTCCCCCGTCGGCGGGAGACTGACCGAGGTCAAGGTTTCAGTCGGGCAACAAGTCAAAAGCGGTGATGTGGTCGCGAGACTGGATGGCGGCCTGCTGGAGCTTGCACAGAAGCGCGCCGAGGCGGAGCACGCCTTGTTGCAGGCGAAGCTACTTGCCGAGACCAGCCGCGAGGACGACGACGTGATGCGGGCCGAGGTCTGGCGGCTGCGAACGGTGGCGTCGTCGCAACAGGATCAGGCATCGCTGACGGCGTTGGATCGCGAGGTCGGTCGGCTGAACGGTCTGCTCGACGACCAATTGGTCAAGGCGTCGGAGGTCGAACCGCGCCGTCGCGAGCGCGATGCTCTGGCGGCTCGTGTCGGAACCTTCGAACGGGCGCGAGCGGCCGGGCAAGCGGGCCTGGACGAGAAGTCGGGGCGGTCGGGCCTCGATCGACACAGGGCGACGGTCCAAGTGCGCGTGGCTCCGATGCGCGAGGCACTGCGAGTCAAAGAAGTGGAGCTGGCGCAGATTTCCCTTCAGATCTCGTCGCTGAGCCTGCGCGCCCCCGGGGACGGTGTGGTGAGCGTCATCAACCGCCGCCCGGGTGAGGTGTTGGCGGCGGCGGAACCGGTGCTGGTCGTGGTGGCCCACCGGCCAGGAGTATTCGCGATCTACGTCCCCGAACGTCAGGCTCGCATGCCCAGCATCGGCGATCGCGTCGAGATCAGCCGGCGGGGACTTTTCGCGCAGCGCGGGCGTGGGCATGTCATCGAGATCGCGCCGGACATCGCGGAATTGCCCCAAAGACTGCGTACGTCGCCTCAACTGCCGACCTGGGGCCGCCGCGTCCTGGTCGACGCCGGGGAATCGTCCAGTATGCTGGACGTGCCTCCCGGCGAGGAGATCCGCGTCCGCATGTAAAGGGGCGGCGCACGCTGGCGTCCATATCGATGAAGATCTTGCCGGTCACATCCGGAAGTGGGCCCCGCGGCGCTTTGTGTTTGGGACTATTTCTAGTCGCGGCCCGCGGCCCGGTCGCCGCCGAAGAGCCCACCCTCGTGGCAATCCCGGACGCGCTCCGGGCGCACGTGCCGTTGATGGAACTGTCGGGTGTGGCGTGGGCCCCCGCCCTCAATCGTTTCCTAGCGGTCGTGGACGACAGCATCGATCTCGACACCGCCAGCAGGCGCGCGCCGTTCGTCGTGGCGATGGACCGGTTGGGCCACCTCGACCCCGAAATCGTGCCCATCGACGGCGTGGAGAAGCTGGACGACGCCGAATCGTTGGCCGCCGGCCCCGACGGAACGTTTTTCCTTCTGACCTCACACTCACCCTCGCGTCACGGTAAGGTCCGAAAGTCGCGCCGCCAGCTACTCCAACTCAAGCTTGAAGGCCGGCGGTTGCGTGCCACCGGAAACCTCGATCTGTTGCACGGTGAATATGATGTTTCCCACCAACTGCGAAAATTGGGCTTGCCTGAAGAGACGCCCGTCGACCTGGAAGGCGTCGCGTTCCACGATGGTGCCCTCTTCATCGGACTCAAAGCTCCATTGCTACCCGACGGGACGGCCATCATCTTGCGTCTGGAAAGCCCGTCCGATGTGTTCGCCAGCGGCAGGCTGCTGGACAGCAACACGTTGTCGGTCTGGGGACAGGCGAAACTGGGCGTGCCCGCGCAGCGAGGAAACCCAGCGCAACCCGTCGTCTTCCAAGGCGTCGCGGATCTGCTTTTCGCGCCCGACGGCGCGCTGTATCTGTGCGCGAACTCTCCCAAAGGTTGGCCGCCCGACGGTGGCGGGGCGCTGTGGCGGGTCGCCGTCCCGCGCGGCGGGGCGCTCGACGCCAAACTCGTTCGGCGCTTTCTGGATCTCAAACCCGAAGGTATCGCGATCGCACCCGGCAGCGGGGCACTGACCGTGGTCTTCGATCGAAACAGCCGCGATCCCCTGTGGATGACCTGGTCCCTTGGCCCCCACACGGACGCCGGAGCGGCCCGGCGACACGGACCGTGACAAAGGCGCAGCGTCGGAGGCGGCGTGTTCATCGCGGCCGCAGCCACTTTTCCATGACGCTGGCGCTCATGCTGGGCGGCGCAACCGGCGTGGCCTGCTATCACCCGGAACCTCTCGACACGGGGGCCCTGTTGACCGAGCTCCGCAGGTCGGATCCCGCACTCGTCCCGCGCACGGGAGCAGCCGCGCCGTCCGGCCCCGTTGCTGCGGGCGCTCTGACCGAGGATCGCAGCCTCGCGGTGGCTTTGCGCTTTAACCCTCAGCTCCGCGCGCTTCGGCTTGCGCGCGGCATCGCCGAGGGACAAGTCATTTCGGCGGGCGCGTTGGCCAACCCCGAGATTCGGATGGAGCTGACCCACATCCAGCAATGGGACACGAGCCAACTTGGCTGGGACGTGCGCCTGACGTGGGAGCCCCCCCGTCCCGGCGTCCGCGCGGGCCGCATCGCCGCCGCCAACGCCCATGTCGAGGAGGTCAATCAGCAAGTCGGCGAGCGGGAATGGGAGCTTGCCTGCGATGTCCGGGTCGCATACGCGAATCTACTGGCGTTGGACGACGAGATCCGCGTCGCCGAGGACACCGTGACCAACCGGCGTCGCCTATCGGACGCGATCGCGCGGCGGGTCCAGCAAGGTGGAACCACGCGCCTCGATCTCGATCTCGTGCGCCTGTCGCTCGCGGCGGCGGAGCGCGGGGAGCAAGAGCGCCGGCTCGGACGAACACTGGCCGCCGCGGCCCTGATGCGACTGCTCGGTCTCGGACCATCCAGTGACGCCATCACCACGACGGGACGGCTCGACGACGAAGCGCTGAATATCTCGCCACCCGGCCAGACCGAGCTCGAGGATCGGGCGCTCGCGAATCGCCCCGCGGTGGCCGCGGCGCGGGCCCGCCACCAGGCGAGCGACGAAACACTTCGTGCGGAAACCGCCGCGCGCTGGCCCTGGTTTCGGTTGTCGTCAGCACCTCGGCTGCGGCGCAAGGAGTTTTTTGGCGCCACCACGGACCTGGTCCTCGGGCTCGACGTAACGCTGCCCATCCTCGATACGAATCGGGGACACATTCAGTCCGCCACGTCGGCCCGGGACACGGCGCGCGCCGAGGTCCAGGCGACGCTCGCGGGCCTGCGCGCCGACATCGAAGAGGCGCTGGCCAACATCGCCGCCGAGCGCGCCATTTTGCAACGCCTGCGAACGGAAACCGCTCCCCTGCTCGCCGAGCACGATCGCGTGTTGGCGCTGGCCATTCAAGCGGCCGAGCTGGATCTGCCGTCACTGATCGCGTCGGAGAACCTGGTGCTCGCCAGTCGCGTCGAGTTGATCGCCGCGCGCTTGCAGTTACGCAAGGCGTGGATTGTCTTGGAGCGTGCGGTGGGCATTCGCCTTATCGCGCCGCCGGGGTCAAAATGAGGACAACTGCAATGAAACCAATTCCGACCGCTTTTTTGGCTGTGCTTGCGCTGACCATGCCGCTTTGCGCATGCGGCAGCTCTTCTGGGACGAAGTCAGGCGGTGGCGTCGGTACCGGCCCCTTCCTGCCGCTGAAGGTTGGCAACCAGTGGACGTACCAAATCACGAACATCGACGGCACTATCTCGGCCAAGATCCAGAGCGTCGTCAGCGAGGAGGCGGTCGGTGGCGCCGGCGACAGCAAAGACACCCAGGCGTTCAAGCTGGTGACGGGGAACAAGTTCGGCGATCCGAACGGAGACATCAGCTACCAGGCCCTGGTCGGGGCTCGATTCGTCCGCTATCGCGAGCTGTCGATCGACGGAAAGACCGGCGCCCTGAAGAAGGAAGAGTACTACGCCGAGCCGTGGAAGTTGCGGGTGGACGTCTCGGCGACCAACACGGCCCAGGGAGCCAGCTGGGTCGAAAGCTATGAATCGTTCGTGGTGGACACGCCCAAGGCGCCAGCCGCGACGGCCGACGCCGGCCCCATCGCCGACGACGCCGGCGTGACCCTATCCGATGGCGGTCTGGTGACCACGTCGACCCAAGTCCAGGAAAGCTGGGAAGTCACGGGCAGCGACGAATCCGTCACGGTGCCCGCAGGCACGTTCAAGGCGTTGATGGTGAACCGGATATCCGCCGGAACAAACAAGACTTTCTGGTTCGTGCGTGGCGTCGGCAAGGTCAAGGAGACCGGCATCGGGGACCAGACCGAGGAGTTGACCTCGTACAGGGTCACGCCGTGAAGGCCCGCACAGTGACGTCGCGTTCTTTCAAAGCCCAACATTGACTTCAATCGCGCGTTGCTTGATTTCGCTCGCGCGTTGCTTGATTTCGCCCCCGCGTTGCTTGATTCCGCTCGCCCGTTGCTTGACTCCGCTCGCCCGTTGCTTGA
>JADGRC010000133.1 GCA_017881245.1 Pseudomonadota bacterium | reverse complement strand
CCGGGACAATCACGCTCGGCCGGTCCGAGACGAACGACGTGCAGATCGACGACGCGCAGGCATCGAGAACGCACGCCCGTTTGATAATTGGCGAAACCCTGATCATCGAGGATTTGGGTAGTGTCAACGGAACGCGCGTCCGTGACCGGCCCATCACCCAAGGCGAAAGGGTCGTTGTCCAACCGGGCGAAACGATCGCGATCGGGTCGTCCGTCGTCATTCTGCACGTGAGGACGGAACCCAACTGCCGTCCCGCGCTCGCCGATAGCCCCACGCACGCGGAAGCCAGCCTGGGGGGATCAGTCGGGGGGGGATCCGACGAGGCCATGCGGGCGATTCACCACCTGGTCGAACGGGCCGCCGCCGGCATCATCAACGTCTTGATCCTGGGCGAAACGGGCGTGGGTAAGGAAGTGATGGCTCGGGCGGTCCACCGCCTTTCTCCGCGTCGCAATGGTCCGTACGTGTGCTTGAACTGCGCGGCCTTGGCGGAGAGCCTGCTCGAGAGCGAACTTTTCGGCCACGAGCGAGGTGCCTTCACGGGGGCCGTGGGCACCAAGATGGGATTGTTGGAATCGGCGGCCGGCGGAACTCTGTTCCTAGACGAGGTGGGAGAGCTGCCCGCGTCCATCCAAGCGAGGTTGTTGCGGGTCATCGAAACCCGCGAGTTCACGCCCGTGGGCAGCGTGCGCCCACGGCAGGTTGACGTGCGATTCGTGTCGGCCACGAATCGGGACCTGGAGGCCGAGGTCGAAGCAGGAACCTTCCGGCGCGATTTGTACTTTCGACTGAACGGAATCTCCATCCACATCCCGCCGTTGCGAGAACGACGTTCCGAGATCTCCTCGCTGGCGGGAACATTCCTGCGACAGGTCTGTCAGGAATTGCGCCGACCCGAACCCCGATTGTCGGCCGCGGTGCTGGCGCAGCTGCATCGCCGAGATTGGCCCGGAAATATCCGAGAGTTGAGGAACGTGATCGAACGCGCGGTCCTCCTGTGCGCGGCATCGGAAATCGGAATCGAGCATTTACCGGAAGATCGGCCCCGAAGGCGGCCGGCGCTGGTCGTGGACCTGCCGGACCGCACGGACCGGCACAGCGTGGCGCCGCGTTTCGACGTCGCGCCCGTCCCGACCGGTTCCCGCCCCCGCGAATCGACGCCGAACGCCGTGCCACCGCTGAACGACGAAAAGCAGCGCATCCTGGACGCCCTGGCCAATTGCGCGGGCAATCAAAGCCGCGCCGCCAAACTATTGGGCATGCCCCGCCGCACCTTCGTGGCGCGTCTGGATCGCTATCAGATCGCGCGACCCAAAAAGAACTCGCGAACGGATGACGCCACCGACTGATCAAGCATGCGTAAGCTACACATTGGGGGCCATGTCCGTGCCGACGGCTGGGAGGTTCTGGATGCGAATCCCGGGCCGGTCGTCGATCACGTCGGGGACGCGCGAGATCTGAGCCAATTCGCCGACGAAACATTCGCCGCGGTCTACGCGTCGCACGTGGTCGAGCACCTGGACTACAAGGATGAACTGGTCACGACGTTGCGCGAATGGCGCCGCGTCATGTCCGCCGGCGGAACGCTATATGTCAGCGTCCCCGATCTTGCGCGACTGTCGTCTCTATTTGTTCTAAGGGACCAGCTGGATCTGCAAGAACGTTTTCATGTCATGCGCATGATGTTTGGCGGGCACGCGGATCGTTACGACTATCACGTCGTCGGCTTGGACCAGGATTTCCTGGCCACGTTCCTGGCGGATGCGGGGTTTAGCAACCTGAAGCGGGTGGCTTCGTTCGGTCTGTTCAACGATACGAGCGAGATGTTGTTCAAGGGAATCCCCATCAGCCTGAACGTGATCGCCGAAAAATCGATTTGACGCTGCGGGCGTCAGATCGGCGTCAGATCTTGACCCGCAACCCGATGCCCAAGCTGAATGCCTGAGGCAAGAGCGAGATTGTGCGGTTCTCGAGCATCAGATCGTTCACACCCAACCTGAACTCTCCCTCACGCCGCCCGTAGTTCACGGCGCCGTAGGCTTCGAAGGTCAGGTGAGTCAACAAGATGTGCGAGTAGTCGATTCGGCTGATGAACGATTGGTCCGATAGGTTTCCGAGCGTCGTGAACGTGAAATTCGTGTAGTTCCAGGACCACGGCGCGGCCAGAATCGCCGACAGAGCCGCATAGTGTCGCCCGGTATAGAAGAACTCAAACAACCCGGTCGCGAATAGTCCGGGATAGGCGCGCGGATCGTTGTAGCCGCGCGAATTGAAGAAATATTCGCCCGCCACCGTGAAGACGTCGTTGTCGTTGTACTTGAGAGAATAGGTTCCCCCCGCCGCCACCTGGGGCTTGATGCCATCCGGGTAATAGACACAGGTGGAGGCTGGTGTTCCCCTGGGAGGAGCCGGGCGGCTCGAGCAATCGGCGCTCACGAGCGGCGTATCGCTGCCATGTTGGAATCCGGCGTCCAGGTAAAGATCGAAATCGCCCACGCCAAACGACAGATCCACGCCATAACGAGGCTTGTGGTCCCGGTAGGCAACAATGTCGAGCCCGAGCTCGGCGGGCCCGAAGACCAGCTCGGCGCGGGCGGCACCACCGAGCTGGGCGAGGGTTTGTGTGCTGTCTGAGCCGCTGACGAACATATTTTGCGTTCGATCCCAGCGGCGTACGCCCTCGACCAAGGCAAACCCGTAAAAGTTCCACCCACGCTCTTCCCAGGGAAGGTGCAACTTCAACATCGTGAAGCCGGGGCGCGCGTCGAAGACCGCGGTGGGGTTGCGATGGACCGGGTGAAGGTAGTCCGTGGGCGTCCAGAAGCGGGCCGTACCCCATTTGACGTGTTGCCGACCCGCGCTCACGAAGACGGCGTGCAACACATCGAACCGCAACCAAAGCTGGTCAAGCACGACGGTCGGACCACGGCTATTCGAAACACCAGACAGAAGGGGAACACTTGGATTGAGCGCGGTGCCGAGGCCGCTCGCCGCCGTCGTGGTCGACGGCAACGTGGGATCGAAGAACATCCGTCCCAGCACGAAACCTCGTACGCGGTCGTTTGGTCTCGCATCGAAAAATGCATCCACCAAGGACGGCGCGGAGAAGGTGACCGGGTGCGACGTGATAACGTTGGGATCCGAGAAGTCGAAAATGGGCGAGCCTGGATTCGAATACCCGGCCCGCAGATAAAGCTGTCCGCCAATCTTCAGTGGGTCCTCGGGCGCAACCTCTTGGCTGAGGCGGGCGCCGGCGTTTGGATCCCCCAGCAGATCGGCGTCGCGACCCGGGGCATCTCCCGTCCTTGGAATGGGTGACGACGCCGGCGGCGCCGTTACCGCGACGGCCGCCGAGGGGGCGGCGGCTGCGGGAAGCGCCGCCCCCGTCGGTGGCGGCGCGCTACGGATAAGGGAACCGGCGGCGTCCGAAGCAGCGGCGTCAAGGGCGGCATCCGTCTGGGTTCCACCGTCAGTTTTGGCGGCTGGCGCGCCGAACATCTCGTTCTCGCTCGGCCGATCGTCCGCCCGCGCAACGGATGCCAAGATGAAC
The DNA here is from genome assembly GCA_017881245.1 of Pseudomonadota bacterium. GTDB lineage: Bacteria > Myxococcota_A > Polyangia > Fen-1088 > Fen-1088 > FEN-1088. Next base: position 364 of record JADGRC010000133.1, on the reverse strand, counting down.
GGCAACGCCAGCACGCAGGCCATACTCGCGGCCGCCCGGCGACCCGAGCCGGTCACGGATACGAACATGCCGAGGGGCTTGGGAACGGACATGGCGTTGGCAGTAGATCTCGACACCCGAGCGCCGGATTGGCGCTCACCGACTCTTGCTCTCCAGCCAAGCCTTGGTGAACAGATTCGTGGGAAGGCCTTTGAATTCGACCTCGCGAATCAAGATCAGCGTCGAATTGGCCTTTTCCACCTCGTCGAAAAACCGGATCTCCTCGGGGAACCACACGTCCGCCTTTTTGGATTCGCTGTAGGCCTTCTTCCACTTTGGGTAATACGACGTCCGGAGCAGGCGCCCCGACAGGGCGAATTCCTGG
>JADGRC010000132.1 GCA_017881245.1 Pseudomonadota bacterium | reverse complement strand
GCCGCCTGCTCCGCCAGAGCCCGTCACGAGAGGCCCGGCGTCCTCCCTCGAACAGCCGACCACGCACCATGCGGCGATCGCTGCGATCGCCAAAGCTGCCGCCGCGCGAGGCATCATCGCCATGACGTGCACGAATCGGAACGGCGCCCAATCATCGGGAGACAGTGACGCTGTCCCACGGAAAGGTCCAAACTTTCAGACCTGCCGAGTCGGGGGCTGTGGCGCTTGGCCGCCATCGGGGGGCTCCGATGCCCGCCGCACGGGGGCACGGGGACGCCAGGCGTTTGATCCAAATTAGCTTTTCAACTCACGGGGTTGCAGGTCGGAGTTCCATTCGCCGTGGAACTCATGCCGGCGCAACGCCAAGCTACTCATCTGTGCCTTCGTGATCTCAACGCCGGTTCGGTATTTTCGCGAGTCAAGTTTGGCCTCGACGCTAGGCCAGCGGTCGTGCTGGTGTTCGCGATCAGGTCGACGACCGTTTCGAATGTTCGCAGTGGCTTGCCGCGCCAGTTCTGCGTGATGTGACGACCGTTGCGAATCTTACCCGTGCCAGGCCCGTCGCCGCAGACACGACCGCATCACCTCCGTAGCCGATCGCCTAGATTCCGCCGCCGCCCACAAACGACGTGCACGCTCGCTGAGCACGGGGGCGACGACCGAATACTTCGTTACGATCGCGGATTCCAACTCTTCATTCCGTCTCACATCGCGGAAGATCACAATTGCTTGTACTTGGCAATATAATTTACGTGCGACCCCTAACCGCCTTGAAGGCCCTGTCCCCTCGAAGTTTGCGTCCTCGCCCGACCTTCCCCTGGCGTCCCTCAGTTCAGCGTGAACGACTCCTCGGTCTCTTCGAACAGCGTGACGCCGTCCTTTTGCGCGCGCAGCACCAGATAGCATTCGGATCCCGTGGCCGGCGCTGTGATCGACAGTGGCTGCGTCACCATTGATCCCAGCGGCACCTCCACATTCAGCATTCCCATCGACGCGATGGTTCCCGTCGCCGTGTCCGTATGAACTTCCCAGACCACGGTGACGGCGGTTCCCGCAAAGGTGTCATTGAAGATCAGCAGCGTGCGGTTGCTGACGGCCCCCTTACTCAGCGCCGGGATCGTTGTCGGCCAATCTCCGTTGCTGTTCGAGCTTTTGTTCATTTCCCAGTACGCCTGATCGGCGACCAGCACCGGACTGAAGGCGCGTTGCACGCGCATGAGGATCGGATTCGACCAGGGGTCGGGCAGATTATCCGTGCCAAACACGGGATTGCCGCCCTGTTCGATGGTCATGCTGGTGCGCGTGACGCCGGGAATGATGCTGGCCCACGACGACAGCAATGTATAGGGCCTGATCTCCGACGCATTCTGCCGGCGCATCGCCATGGTCGCGGTGCCGAACCACGCCAGCCCTTGGCGGGTGTTATCCGCCGACCAGATGAACTCGCCCTGCCCAAAGGGGCGGTCCGTCCGGCTGGCGACCTGCTCGGTGTAGACGCCGAATCCCCCCTGATAGTGGGCGAAGGTCGAGAAGTTGGCGTTGGTGATGGCGTCGTAGGGGGTGCTGGCTCCGCTGCAATCGGCGCTGATGGGCCGCGTGGGATCCAAGGCGTTCATCGCCGTGTAAAGGTCCCGTTCAAATTGCACCGAATCGTTGCTGACGTTGTTGGCTTCGTTGGACTGACTCCAACGAATCACAGACGGGTGGTTCCGATCGCGCAACACCAGCGCGCTCGCGTGATTCACCATGTTGTCGTGGCCGGCCACGAAATCGGCGGCATTGTCGCTGCCACGAATCGCGGTTTCGTCGATGATCATCAGACCCAGCTCGTCGGTGACGTCGAGCATGTACGGCGCGGCGGGAACCTGGTGAATGCGGTTCACGTTGTAGTTCAGCCTCTGGTAGTTCGCGACCGCTTGAGGCCAACCTGGGTTCTGCGCGGACGGGGGCATGAACCCTGGCAAGGTGTCGTAGGCATCGCCCCGGCCCCCGTTGTTGATGCTGTCATAGTTGGCGCCTTGCAGATTGTCGCCGCGAAAATTCACCCGGGTGCCGTTCAGGTAGTAGTACACATGCGACGCATCGGCGCGCTTCTGTTCGACCTGGCGAAAGCCAAAACGAATCTGCTTGCTGTGCGTGACCTTTCCGCCGACCGCGATGCTGGCGGTCAGGTAGTGCAACTTCGCCCTGTAGCCGGGCTGGTAGGGAACGTTGGGCCACCAGTACGACGTCGTCCCCAGCCCCCACTTGACGGGGCCCACCGTGGCCGTTTGCGTGGCGCCGGCCGCCACCGTGACGGTGCTGGAAGGGAGGGCGGGATAGGTGAGCGCCTCGCAATTCCACGAGGCCAGACTTCCCGACAAGGTCACTTGCTGGCTGGCGCTGCCCGTGTTGGTGATCGACACGTCGTAGGCCACCGTATCGTCGGTAACGCTGGTGCGCACGAAGGCATCGCTGATGTAGACGTCGGGATAGACCCGCACCATCGCCGAGCGAAAAATTCCCTGCGCGGTGTTGCCCGACCACCCGGCCGCGACCGGAACGGTGTCCTTGCCCGCGGATGTCTTCAGAGCGTCGCGGCCCTTGACCGCCACGGAGATCGAATGCTGCTGGCCGCGTTTGACGACCTTGGTGACGTCGAAGACCGAAGGTGTGAACGCGGTCGTGTTCGTCCCCACCACCGAGCCGTCCACCGACAGCGTCGCCTGAAAGTTGATCGCGCCGAATTCGATCAGGGTCGTCTGTGCCGCCCCCGAGTCGGGAACGGTGATCTGGGTCTGATAGGTCGCGCTGGAGGCGGTGACCCCCTGCTTCAACCAGCCGCCCCCGGGCACCTGAATCGTGGTCGCGCCGCCCCCCGCCGGGGTGAAACTCCAGCTTCCGGCAATGGACCTGGAGAACGGATCTTGTAAAGCCTGGTTACAGACGCCGCTGGCACCGCCCTGCCCTGACCCCCCCGCGGCGCCGCCGGTTCCCATGGCGCCAGACGTTCCCCCCGCGCCGCCGGAGGCCGAGCCCCCTCCCGACGCCTGTGTTCCCGCCGCGCCGCCAGTCGCCGGTGCGCCGCCGCTGCCGGAGGTTCCACCGGATGTCGACGCACCACCGGTACCTCCGAGAGCCGACGAATTGCCTCCCGTCTGTGACGTTCCTCCCGATGCTCCCCCGCCTGTGCCAGCCGAGGTTCCACCTCCACTTCCCGATGCGACACCACCGGATCCGGAGACGCCCCCGGTTCCCTTCGCGCGGCTGACGGAATTCGACGAACAGCCTCCCTGCGCCAGTGCCGCGAAACCCACCAGCAGCGCGCCAGTGGCGAACCGGCGCCCAAGACACGGGTACACCTTGCCAGGCTCTCGAGTGACCGGACCCATGGGGTCGACTCTACCCCCAGCCGCTGATTTCCGGTGGCCGCTACGGGCGGAAACGCCCTCGTCGTCTTCCACCGTGGAAGTCGAAGGTTCAATTCCTTCAAGGCCCACAAAGAGCTAAGCGGACGCCGCCAGAGTGGAGTTGACCCGATTTGATGGACGGTTTCGTTGTGCCGCCCGAATCAAAGACGGGGGCCCTGGGAGAGGCGAGCAAGGCGATCCTTGAGCGCCTTCAGCGGGACACCAAGTACCTTGACCATCTCGGCGACATCCCCCCGGCCCTTGTCGCGGCACTCGAATAGTTCGGCTTCCGCGATCACAGTGACGGAGCGGATCAATGGGTCACGCACGCGAAGTTCGTAGAACTTCGTCCGCGACACCCTTGAGAGCCGCGGCGGCTCGATTCACGCTTCCGTGACGGGCAAGTGCCGCCGCCACTTCTTCGTCGGTCGGATCGTTGGCGCCCGAGGCGATGGGACGGGACGGTCTCTCCGGCGCGCGGCTGGTGAGGAGAGAGCGGACGGAGGGCGGTAAGGATGCGGTGTCTTGGCCGCGGCTGAAGAGCACAATCTGGCCGGCGACGTTCTCAACCTCGCGAACGTTGCCCGACCAGCGATAGGCGGCGAGTGCGGCAACGTTGGCAGCTGACAACCAGGGCGTGGCGGCGATGAGGCGCACGTCGACCTTCCGAACGCGGGTTCCACGCGCGTAGACGATTCGAATGGGTGGTGGACCGAGTCGGGCGGGTACTGGGGCGGATTGGGGAGGGGTGGGACCCGATCTCTGGCCGATCCGGCTGCGAGATCATGAACCACGCCGGGTAAATCTATCTCCTGCGACCGGGATCGGGACGTCCGAGGTGGGGCGAAGCAGGAGGCGGACAGACCTGGGACCTCGTGCGGCTCGGCGGGAACTGCGGAGGGCGAGGAGCTACGCTGATTCGTCGATGGGCTCGGGGGCGACAGGCGCAACGTTCTTTGCGGCCCT
>JADGRC010000012.1 GCA_017881245.1 Pseudomonadota bacterium | reverse complement strand
TTGATCTAGTAGGGATTTCCCTTATTCAGTTTTCTGCCCCGGCTTGTTCGATTGGCCACCGCCTTCCCACGAATCGTGAAAATCTTTCCCGCCTAGCCACCCATCCACCCCGCGCGTCCTTCCGCCTTCCCTTCTTCTTCCTTTTCCTTTCCCCCTTCGCCGCCCGCTTTCGATGCTCTAGTTATAATCAACGTATGTTTCAGCATCCTTTCGCCCACGCGTATTCTTCGTAACATCGACGGCGCGGCCATCGTGCGGGGATAAAACGCCTTTTCGGCCCCGTCGACGGCGCCGGGGCAACCGCCAGGGATCGTCGACGAAAAGATTGGGTGCGCCTGATTTGGTGGGTCGGTTGGCTGGTGGCCGGCACCGCGATTGCGCTTCTTTCGGGATGCGCGCCGGTTCTCGTGGTCTCGGTTGCACCACTACCGATCTGCGCGGCACTTTGGCTGATTTACCATCACCGAACCGCTTGGGCCGAGGGGATCATGGCCTGCGCGATTGGGGTGTACGCGGGCTCCCGCGCCGCCGAGGTTCCGCGGCTGGCGCCAGAGATCGCGGCGGCGCTGGACTCCGACCAAAAGGTCAGTGTCGAGGGCTGGGTCATGACCGCGCCGGAGGCCGCGCCGTCACGGGAAGGCAGTCACCTGCGCGTCGCGATGGAGCGAATCGAACGAAAGCCCGCGCGCGCGACGGTTGCTCTTGCCATAGCGGCGGGGATGCCGGACCTGCTGCCGGGGGATGCCGTGCAATTCACTGCCGGGTTGCGCTCCGTTCGCGGCCTGGCGAACCCCGGACTCGGCGATTCCGGGGCCCAGATTCGGGCCGAAGGCATCGATGCCTTTGCCGGTGTCGGTGCCGCTGCTGCGGTCCGACGCCTGCGAGATAGCGAGATCACCTTTCCGCGGCGCGTGCAGACGGCGATGCTGCGTGCCGCGACCCGCGCGCGCCTAGCATTGGGGCGGTCGATTGACGGAGTGGTTACCGGAAATGCGGGAACCTTTCTGCACACGACGGTACTCGGAGAGCGACGCAACACGGACGCCACGGTCGAGGACGGATTCCGGGCCGCCGGCGCCACGCATGTCCTGTCGGTGTCTGGGCTTCACCTGGCGGCGATCGCCCTCGTGTTCTTCGCCGGCGTGCGATGGATCTTGGTGACGGTGCCCGGGCTGCCCCTGTGGCTCGATCCTCGGGCAGCCGCCGCGCTGATCGCGCTTCCCGCGATCGCCTTTTACACCGTGATGACAGGCAGCGCGATCGCCACGGTGCGCTCGGCATTGATGATGGCGGTTGGTCTGGTCGGTATCGTGGTCGGCCGCCGCAACACTTCAACGGTGGCCGTGGCGACCGCCGTTCTGGTGTTGCTGGGCTGGTCTCCGCTCGTTCTGGTGGATATTTCATTTCAACTGTCGGCGGTGTCCGTTCTGGCCCTGGCCGTTTTAGTCCCGCGCCTCCAGCCCGGTCGCGGAGTCGCGGCGGGGCGTGCCAGCACCGCAGCGGCAGCGATCTCGGTCGCGCGACCCCTGGTGTGGATCGGGGGCCTCTCGGCGGCGAGCGTCGCTGCGGGGCTCACGACAGCGCCCATCGTCGCCCATCACTTCGGTGAAGTCACTCCCGCGGCGCCCCTCGGCAATCTGCTCCTCGTACCCCTGGTCGAATTCATCGTCGTGCCCTGTGGCCTTCTTGGGGCGTCTCTTGGGGCGATCTTGGGCAGACCTTGGGGATTTCCTCTGCTCGCCGTAGCGGAGTGGGCGTCACGCGCGGCGCTGTGGCTGGCGGACGGGTTCCGCATCCACGCGCCCGTCTGGCTGACGCGCTCGCCAAACGTATTCGAGACCTCGGCGTTGAGTCTGGGGTTGGCTTGCGGGTTGGCTTCCGCGCGTCGTCCCCGGGACGGCTCTCGATCACTGCCGTTGGTTCTTTGCGCCGCGCTGCTGCTCGGCGCCGCGCTCGCCAGCATCGGGGCGCGGGAGGTGCAGCGTCGATGGAGTCGGAACCTAGTCGTGACGTTTCTGGACATCGGACAGGGCGATGCGGCGGTCGTTCAGATTCCGGGTGGGGACACCATCGTGATCGACGGCGGCGGAACCTATGACGGATCGTTTGATCCGGGCGCGCGCGTCTTGGAACCGTTCCTGCGCGGGCGCGGCATCACCCACCTGAATGCCGTGGCCCTGTCGCATCCTCATCCGGATCATCTGGGTGGTCTTCATCGGATCCTGGCGCGGTTTCCGGTCGACCGCCTCTGGACATCGGGCGACGACGGCCATAACCCAGACTACACCCGCCTTCTCGTCGAAGCTCGCGCGCGCGGTGTTCCAACCCCCGTTCCATCGCGCTGGGATAGTGGTGGGGTCGTGTTGGAGCCGCTCGGGCCGTTCGTGGCGGACAGTCGGGGAGGGGGTGGGGAGGCGGCGGCGGTGGCTGTGGCGAGCGGATCGGCGCTCCCGAGGGGACGACGGTGAATGACGCGTCGTTGATCTTGCGCGTCGGCTACGCGGGTCGGTCCGTGTTGTTCACGGGCGACATCGAAGCGAACGGCGAGGGTGAGCTGGCGGGGCGGACGGTCCTTGGCCAAGTCGTGGCTTCCGATGTCCTGAAGGTGCCTCACCATGGCAGCCGGACGTCCTCGAGTGGTGAGTTGTTGGACGCCGTCCGTCCGGGGCTTGCCGTCGTCTCCTTGGGGTGGCGAAACCGATTCCATTTTCCGAGGCCCGAAGTGGTGGAGCGCTACCGGGCGCGAGACATTCGTTTGCTGCGCACGGATGTGAACGGGGCCATCACCGTGACCATCCATCCGGATGGATCCCTGGTGGCAACCTGCGAGCGCGGCTGCCGATGAAGGGGTGTGCAGGGGTGTGCCCACGCCCTCCCGTCAGGCCGGCGGCTTGTCGCGTTCAGCTGTAAATCGCGAACGTTTTGCCCCTCGTGTCTTGGCAGTTCGCCTTGCGGTCACGGTCTCTTGACGTGATGTATCCCATGGGCTACACATGCTGAGTTGCGTTCGAGGTCCGGAAGACCAGGGAGTTCGCCACCTGGATTGACGCCCTGGCCGATGTCGCTGGCCGCGCGAGGATTCTGGTCCAGGTTGATCGCTTGGCGGCGGGAAACCCTGGTCACGTGAAGCCGGTCGGAAGCGGTGTCTCTGAATTGCGAATTAATTGTGGACCGGGATATCGCGTCTACTTTCTGCAACAGCGACGCACGGTGATCATTCTCCTCGCGGGTGGCGACAAGAGTACACAGGCAGCTGACATTCGGACGGCTCTGCAACTTGCCAAGGAACTCCGGAGAAAAACATGAAGCGCAAACCCGTGAAAACCACGAAGTGGGACGTCGCTGATCATCTCCGAACTCCCGTGGAAATGACCGCATATTTGGAGGCGGTTCTCGAAGATGCTGGCAACGACCCTGCCTTCATCGCCAAGGCCCTCGGTGACATCGCACGCGCGAAGGGCATGACGAAGGTTGCCCGCGATTCTGGATTGTCGCGTGAGTCGCTCTACAAGGCTCTCTCCGGTGAACGCGTTCCTGATTTTGGCACCATTCTCAAGGTGATCGGCGCCCTTGGCCTGCAACTTCACATCGTCACTCAGCCTTGACTCACCCCTCCGAAAGGCCGAGCACCAGCTTGGTCGCCCCGTCAAGCGCGCATCAGTGAGCCCGACTGGGACGGATCCTTGTTCGCAACCTGCGAGCGCGGCTGCCGATGAAGGGGTGTGCCCACGCCCGTCCATGATCCCCATTGGATCCTGCTTCCGCGACTGTTGGAGGCGGCGGCGATGGTCCTTGTGCTTGGGGCTTGTGCCCATAAGGCGTCGGGTCCGCTCCACCCACGGGCCGTGGCACTTCAGGCCGCAGGGGCGACGGCGCTGACCCACGGCGATCTGGATCGCGCCGCCGGGCAGTTTTCATTGGCTCTGGAATTCGAACCCCGCATGGCGGAGGCCGAGAACGGCCTGGGGTTGGTGGCGCTACGCTACGAGGATCGCGCCGGCGCGGCCGGGCATTTTCGGGCGGCCCTGGCCTTGGACGAGGAACTGGCCGAGGCGCATTTGAACCTCGGCGGAATCTTGCTTGCCGAGGAGGAGACGGAGGACGCGCTGGTTCACTTTAGGGCGGCGCTGGCGATCGATCCGGGATATGGGACGGCGCGGTTGGCGGTGGCGGAGGCCCTGTTGCGTCTCGGACGCGCCGAGGACGCTCGCTGGGAACTGGCGAAGCTCTGCGAATCCGATCCGCGGAACGCAAGCGCGCACGCCGCCCATGCCTTCGTGCTCGCGCGTTTGGATCGTGTCGCCGCCGCCGAGACGGCGGCGGAGCGCGCACTGCAGATCGATCCTCACCTTCCCGCGGCCCACAGGGCCCGCTCCGAAATTCTTCGGCGTCGAGGGGATCCGGCCGGCGCCGAGTTGGAGCTCCGAATCGTGCTACGGGCGGAGGGGGCGTCGCCAGGCTCGGTGGACGACCGGCTTGCGTTAGGTACCGTCCTAGGGGAACAGGGCCGATGGGATGACGCTGCCGCCGTACTGACGGCCGCTGCGCTCGTCGGGCCTCGCCACGCGGCGGTGCAGTTCGCGCTTGCCTACGCCGAGCTCGCCCGAGAGCGGCCGGATGCCGCCGAGGCGGCCGCACGCAGAGCCTTGGAGTTGCGCCCGCGGTATCCCGAGGCGCGTCTGGTCTTGGCCGAGGCGCTTTTTCGTTGCGGCAAGGCGGACGAAGGGGGGGTGCAGCTGCGACGTTTTGTCGAGGAGGCGCCCGCCGAGATGGCGGCGGAAAAAGCCCGGGCGTCCGAGATCCTTGCATCTGGACGCTCAAATTCACTTGCCGCTCGCCGACAATCGCCGTGAAGGTCCAAGTCGGGCCGACCTCGACGACCCCAAAGACTTCAAGCACGCCGGCTTCCTGGTTCGTCCGTGACATGACCAAATCGCCGTGCACCTGACCTTCGCTCTTTTCGCCCGAGCGTTTCCCACTTCCGGACGGATATTTGTGGTCCGAGGTAATAGAGTCGGCAGGTGCCTCTTCGTTTCCGGATCCTTGCCGCGCCACGTGCGGAGGATGCGCCTCGGGCGGCCGGCGAGGCCCTTCGTTTGGCCGACGGTCCGGCCGACGAACGCACCTTCGCGCTCGCGTTCGATCCGGATGAGCTGCACATCGGTCGACGCCGCGGAAATGACATCGAGTTGCCATTCCCGGCGGTATCGTCGCTTCATGCGCGCCTGTTTCGGGGCGACTTGCTGACCGATTGGCGGGTCGAGGACCTGGGCAGCAGGAATGGAACCTGGGTGGATGGACAACGCTTGCTGCCCCGGCGACCCGTCCCGCTGCGACCGGGCCAGCGTTTGCGTATTGCGACGGTGGACGTCGTCTTCGAGGGCTGGTCACAGACCCTGGGCGGAGCGGAGAGCACCGCCACCATTGCTCGTCGTCTGATCAGCGATCTGTTTGGCGTCGTCGGGGGCGATGTGGCGACGTTGACCGTGGAATCCGGGCCGGGTCGGGAGGCCGAGCTGCGCTTGGCGATGCTCGACCGGCGGTATCTGGCCGGCCGCTCCGACGCTTGTGATTTGGTGCTTCCGAGCGAACACGTTTCTCGCGAGCATGCCGCCTTTGTCCGACGGTGGGACGGTGTGGTTGTCTCCGACCTCGGCTCCAGGAACGGCGTGCTCGTCAACGCGCGGGCGATCACGGGCGAGCATCGTCTGGCCGACGGCGATCGAATCACCGTGGGACCCTCGACCATGAGGCTCATCGATCCAGAAGACCGTTATCTTCGTCGGCTGGAATCTCTCGACCCTCCCTTGGCCCCTGGCGTTGCGGGTGGGGCTGCACACAGCCCCAAGAGCAGCGCCAACGGCGCTCGCCCCACGCCTTCAGAGTCTGCCGCGCGGATCCCCACCCCGGCGTTCTCGCCCGCCGTCGCCTCTCCCGACCTTCTGAGCGCGGGGGCATCCGAGCCCAGCGCGCGAATCGGCACACCGGCGGTGTTTTCCGTCGTCGGTCCGCCCGCCGCCCAACAGCCAGACAGCCGGGACTCGTCAGATCGCGTGAGTCCCCGAAAGCGCGTCGGATGGGTCCTCACAACCTTGACGGCCGCTGTTGTTATCGTGGCGGTGGCTGGCCTCGTGGCGCTCTGGCTTGCCATGCGTTGATGTGACAATCCAGGCTGAGGCCGCGGCTGCCACACCGAAGACGGCGTTAGGTGTGTGTGTCCGCGGGAAGGCCAGCCCTCCCGCGAGCGGCGCCGAACCCTAGCGGTGCTTGCGACCCGCCTTGCGGGCCTTGCGGGCATCTTTGCGCTTTCGTTTTTCCTTGCCCTTATCGACGTTGCGCTTGGGGGCCTGAAAGTGGCCACGCTCCGCGGATGGCGTATTCATCATGGACGCCAGCTGATTGACGTCCACGCCCGCGAATTTCTTCAACTGGGCGAGCTGCTTGAATCCCGGGATCTTGCCGAGCAGTCCCGTCGACATTCCGATCTGCATCATCATTTGGCGCATGGTCGCGAACCGGTTCAACAGATCGGCGACCTCGTTTTCCTTGCGACCGGATCCCCGCGCCACTCGTCGCAGACGTCCTTGATCGTAAAAAGCACTACGCTTCTTCTTGCGCTTGCCGCCGTCGACGACCTCTTCCCAGCTGGTGACGACGAACCGTTCGGGATGACGCCGTTCGTCGTCCGTCATCGACGAAATAACGGCCTTGATGCGGTCGAGCTCCCGATCGTCGATCTTCGCCCCTTCAGGCATGGCGTCCGCCATCCCAGGGATCTTCTCGACCATCTCGGACAGTGAGCCCATCTTTTTCAAGACGCCGATCTGTTCGAAGAAGTCGTTCATATCGAACTTCCCCTTCAACATCCGGACAGCGTCTTGCTCCGCCTTCTCCTCGTCGACGACCTCCTCGAATTGCTGGACCAGCCCGACCACGTCGCCGCGCCCGAGCACCCGGCTCGCCATCCCGTCGGGACGAAATTCCTCCAGACGCTCCGACGATTCGCCCATGCCCACGAACTTGATCGGCTTGCCGGTCACCGCCTTGACGGACAGCGCGGCGCCGCCCCGGGCGTCGCCATCCAGCTTGGTCAGGATCACCCCGTCCAGGTTGAGGCGGTCGTTGAACGCCTTGGCCGTTCCGACGGCGTCCTGACCGATCATCGCGTCCACGACCAGGAGGATGTTGGCGGGATGGGCGCGCCGGTTGATTTCCGACAGCTCTTGCATCAACGGCTCGTCGATGGCCAAGCGACCCGCGGTGTCGAAAATGACGACGTCGCGGCCGGTCTCCGCCGCGAATCGGACTGCCTTCTCGCAAATGTCGGGCGGCGATCCCCCCGGCTCCGCGAACACGGGAATGCCCAGCCTTTCGCCGATGATCTTCAGTTGCTCGATCGCGGCCGGACGATAGACGTCGGCGGCCACCAGCAGCGGGCGCTTGTGCCGCTTGTCGAGGAAATGGGCCAGCTTGCCCACAGTCGTGGTCTTGCCGGAGCCTTGCAGTCCGACCAGCATGATGCCGGTCGGACCTTTCTTGGCGAACTTCAGACTGACGTCGACCGGACCCATCAAATCCACCAGCTCGTCGTGGCAAATCTTGACGAAATGGTCCTCCGGGCTGACGCGGCGGACCTTTTCCTTGGTCGATGCCCGCACCTTGACGATCACGCCGACGGCCTTCTCGCGGACCCGATTGCAGAAGTCCTGAACGACGTCGTAACCCACGTCAGCTTCCAGCAGGGACGTGCGGACGTCGCCGAGCGCGTCGTTTACGGTCGCTTCATCCAATTCCGCGAGACCCTGGAAGCGCTGCTTCGCGGAACGGAAACCTTTGGTCAGCGTTTCAAACATGGGCGGGCCCGGAGACTAGCGCGCCTTGGGGGCCTGTGGGAGGGACATCACGAGGCTGTCCGAAAAAAGCCCCCGCCCCGGGGCAGCCCGCGCGCTGTTTTTTCTCGTCCGGACGATCCCGTCAAATGTCCAGAATGACGTAAGTGCCCGCCAGATGATCGTGAAGCGCGCGGTGCTCGCGGTCGAACAGCGCCCACAGCCAGCCGAGACCGCCTGGAAGGACGCTGATCGCGAGCGCCAGCACCCGCACCAGGCCCCGCACCGCGCCGGGGGGGCGGCCGTGAGGACCGATGACGCGGGTGCGGACCATCTTCATGCCCAAGGTCTGCCCCGCCATGCCAACCCCGTAGAGCTGGTACAGGATGGTGAGTCCCGCGAAAAGGCCGATGGTCCCGACAGCCATGGGATTGCGGTCCAGGATTCCCGCCACCAGGAGGTCGGGACCGATTTCCCGGGCACGTGGCAGCGGTGCGCCCAGGACCAGCGCTGTCACGAAGGTCACGATGATGCTGATCGACGCCAGCAGAAATCCATCGACGGTGGCGGCAACCAACCGACGGCCAAAACCGCTGGCGCGGACGCGCAACACATGGTCGGTCCGGCCACGCGCGATGGACGTTTCCCGGGTGGTGGTCGGCATGGGGATCGCGAGACTCACAAACCCATTGTGCGAAGCGTCCCGGAAGAGAGCAACATTTGAGGTCCAAAAAAACTCTGGAGTCGTTGTTCGATCGTAGGTTCCAAGGCGCTTCAGCCGAGGGCGCCTAAATGGTCTTGGATGATGGCCAGGGCGGCGATGGCGGCCGTTTCGGTTCGCAAGATCCGAGGCCCCAAGGTCACGACCTCGAAACCCGCGGCCCTGGCGACGGCCACTTCCTCGGCGGTCAATCCGCCCTCGGGCCCGATCAGCACGTCAACGCCTGATATCTTGGCCGAGTCGTCGGTCGCCGGGGGCAGTGCTCGTCCGATGGAGCGGGCGTTCGGGGCTTCTTCCCAGGGAACGATCCGCGTCGTTCGCGCCTTCAGACTGGCGATGGCTTCGTCGAGCGGGACGACCGACGACAGAATCAATGAGTCCGCTCGCCCGCACTGGCGCGCGGCTTCCTGGGCGATTTTCGTCCAACGATCGCCGCGCGCCTGTTGTCCCGTGGCGCTGCGCGTGGCGCGCACCGGGACGACCCGTGTGGCCCCCAATTCGGTGGCCTTTTGAATCACCAGATCCATCTTTTCGGCGCGTGGCAGTCCCTGCAGGAGCGTCACGGGTGGAGTGGGTCGGGGCGTGGCGTGGCGGCGCTCGCCCAGTTCCAGGGTCACGCCCTTCGAGCCAGCTCGCAGGATAGTCGCTGCCACCTCCAGACCACGACCGTCAAACAGATCCACCTGAGCGCCGGCGCCAAAACGCAGGACCCGCGTCAGATAACGGTGCGGCTCACCCTCGAGGGTGACCTGTCCACCCGCGAGATTCTCGGTCGGGACGAACAAGCGCGGCATGCGGCTACCCGGTCGGGCGCAGGCGCAACTCCAACGCCGCCCACTCGCCCTCGTCCCGCCTTCGCACCAGGTCGAAGCCCGCCCCGCGGAACAAGCCCAGCACGGGGTCCGCGTCTCGCAACAACAAGCCCGAAAGGATGGCGCGGCCCCCTTGGGTCAGGCGCGACGGCAGTCGCGGCGCCAGGGCGCACAGCACGTCGGCCTGAATGTTGGCCAGAACCAAGTCGAAGGGCGGCAGGGCGGGCACGGCATCCAACGAGCCCGTCAGCAACGAAACCGTGCCGATCTGATTGCGATCGAAGTTCTCGCGCGCGCACGCGGTCGCTTCGGGGTCCAAATCCACGGCCAGTCCCTGGGCGCCGGGCCAGAGGCGCGATGCCGCGATCGAGAGGATTCCCGACCCGCAACCCAAGTCCAGAAACCGCGGCGCCGAGCGTCCTTCGGCCAACAGCGCGTCCGCCAGATCCTCCATGAGAGTGATCACCAGCCTAGTCGAGGCGTGGCCGCCCGTGCCAAATGCCCGACCGGGATCCAGGTCGATGACGCGATCACTGCCGGCGATCGAACCGGGGTCCCAGCTTGGTCGCACGATGAAGGTGCGTCCGACACGCGTGGCGTGAAAGAACTGTTTCCATACGTCGCGCCATTCGTCCTCGTGCGCGTGGCGTTCACGCACCACGATGGGGTCGATCCGCACACCCGCCGCGCGCGCGTGCGTGGCCGTTTCCGTCAGGGCATCCAACAATTCGTCGCGATCATCCGGGGCGACGTGAGCGATCACCAGGGCCCGATCGGGCGCCGCGCGCACCACCGTGCCGGCGTCACGAATCTCGACACCGTCGGCGATGTCGGCCGCGATCGCGGCCACGATGTCGGCAGCTTCCGGATCGATCTCGATCTGAACCTCCAGCCAACTGGTCCGGCGATCCGTCATACGATTCCCGCCAGGGCCTGGACCAGATCGGCCTCAAGGTCGTCCGCGTCTTCGATGCCGATCGACAGGCGCAAGAGGCCCTCGGTGATGCCCAGCCGGGCGCGTTCGTCCGCCGGAAGGCCCTTGTGCGAGAACGACGCGGGGTGCGTGACCAGCGACGACACCTCGCCCAAGCTGGCGGCGCGCACGAAGTATCTGAAGCGATCGTAGATTCGGCGGGCCACGATGCCATCGGCGACCTCGAAGGAAATCATGGCGCCCGGAGCGTCGAGGACCCGGGCGGCCAGTTCGTAGTCCGGGTGGTCGGGATTCCCAGGGTAGTAAACGAGCTTGACCCCGGGCTGCCGCGCGAGGAAGGCGGCGAGGCGCACCGCCGTCGCCGACGCGCGCTCCACGCGCAGCGGCATCGTGCGCAGCCCGCGCAGCGCGAGCCAGGCGCAAAAAGGATCCATGTTGCCTCCGAGGAGGATCAAATAAGGCCGCAGAGCGGCGATCGCGGCGCTGCTCCCCGCGGCAACGCCGCCGATGAGATCGCCGTGGCCCCCGATATATTTGGAAACGCTGTGCACGACCAAGGTCGCGCCGCTTGCGAGCGGCCGACAAAGAGCGGGGGACGAGAACGTGCCATCGACAATCAGCGCAAGGTTGTGTCTCCGAGCCACGGCCGAAAGACCTTCGACATCGGCCACTCTGAGCAGTGGGTTGGAAATCGTTTCCACCAGCAACACCCGCGTGTCTGCTCCGATGGCTCGTTCCACGGTGTTCAGATCCCACGTTGGAACGAATCGGGAGCGAATCCCGTGACGTGGCCCGAGCTCCGCCAAAAGCTCGATCGATCCC
This sequence comes from Pseudomonadota bacterium, assembly GCA_017881245.1. Classification (GTDB taxonomy): domain Bacteria; phylum Myxococcota_A; class Polyangia; order Fen-1088; family Fen-1088; genus FEN-1088. Next base: position 9,671 of record JADGRC010000012.1, on the reverse strand, counting down.
CCGTACAGGCCCTCCGATGCCAGGACCTCGCCCCCTGCGGCGTTAGCGAACACGGCCGCCGCGATGGCCGCCATTCCTGACGAGAACGTCAGGGCCGCCTCGGCACCCTCGAGATCGGCCACGGCGACCGCAAGGCCGTCGGTGGTTGGATTTCCGTGGCGCGAGTACAGGAATCCCCCCCCGGCCGCGGCTCGATCGGCGGCCGCCGCGTCGGGATACTCGAAGTTCGCGCTCTGAAACAGAGGTGGCGCGTGCGCGATTTCACCGGCGGGACCCAATGTTGGGCCGGTGCGGGCCACGTGCACGGCACGTGTTCCGAGCCGGGCCCGCGGTATGCGGGGCGGCTCGGCCACGGGCCTACCGCACCACGCGGCGCTTCTGCTCGCGTCGTCGGCGCTTGCGCGCCTCTCGCATCTTGCGTTTGCGCTTCACCGACGGTTTCTCGTAGTACCGGCGGCGCTTGATCTCCTGAAGGATGCCTTCCTTGGACATCTTCTGCTTCAAAATTTTCATAGCCTTTTCGATCGAGTCACGAACCTCGACTTCAAGCGGGCGGCCCAGCAGTGTCTCCAAGCGATCGTCCTTCCGTAAACGGAGATGGTAAAGGGGCCGGTAGTCAACACCGTGGGCCCATGGACGTCAAGCGCTCTCACGAATAGGACGAAAGGGGCTTAAACGGGTAGCCCGCCACCTTGCGTGGCGGGTGGTGTCGCAGCGGGGACGCCACCCGACAACGGGTCTACTCCGGTCGAGGATTCGATCGGCCGTAAATGGCCATATTGACTTCACTAATAGTAGTAATTCCAGTAATTATTGCCACTGGCATCAGGTCCAATCTGTAAGTCAGACGACAACAACAGTTAGAAAAAGGCGATAATCCAGTGGTTTATCCCTTGTAAGTCGATCACCTTTCGTATGAGTATGCGCGCCCACTCGCTGCTTCCAGACGACGAGTTGCGCCGAAACTCAGAAACAAAACGAAACGTGGCGCCCTATCATAGTGATAGGGGGCAAGCTGTACGGGCAGGGAAAAGGAGCCTACGACATGTTCACGGGGGCGAAGGTTTTCACCGCGACGAAGGCGAAGGACCGGGAGGAACTGGGCGAAGTGTTGACCCGATGGCTGCGCGATAATCCGCGCGCGAAAGTTCTTGACAAGATCGTGACACAGAGCTCGGACAACGAGTTTCACTGTCTGTCGATTACGATTTTCTACGAACTGGCCGCGGCGTAATCGCAACCAGGCCGACGCGAGTTGGCGCAGGCCGCGGGTATACTGCCGGCCATGCGAATCGGGTTCCTGCTCAAAAGAGGCAAGCCCGAGGCACGCGAGCTTGCGACCGAGCTCGGTGAAATCCTTCTCCGACGACATTGTCCCCTCGTGGCATCCGCGGAGGACGCGGTAGCTCTGCCGGGCGCCCGTGTCGTCGAGGCCTCCGAGATGGGAGCCTGCATCGATGCGTTGGTGGTGCTGGGCGGCGACGGCACGTTCCTGTACGGAGCCGGGCTCGTCGCCGACTACGGTGTGCCGTTGTTCGGGGTCAACCTGGGCAGCATGGGGTTCATCACTCACTTCGCCCGGGGGCAAGCCGCGGTTGCGTTGGAGGCCGCGTGCCAGGGCCGTCTCCCGATCGACGAACGCATGCGATTGTCGGTGACCGTTCGGTCTCGATCCGGTGTAGTCATCGAGACCAGGAATGCCGTCAACGACGCCGTGATCAGCCAGCCGGCCATGGCCCGGCTCCTCGATTTCGAGGCGCGCCTGGATGGCGAAGTCGTCACGACCTACAAAGGGGACGGCCTGATCCTTTCGACGCCGACCGGTTCCACGGCCTACAACCTGGCGGCTGGCGGGCCAATCCTGACCCCGAATCTGGAGGCCATCGTGCTGACACCGATCTGCTCGCACATGCTCACCAACCGACCTCTTGTCGTGAGGCCCGACAGTCGACTCATCGTCACCAACGTATCGGAGACCGGCGCCCAGCTGACGATCGATGGGCAGTGGGGGCGGGCGATTGGACCCGGTGAATCGATCGAGGTTTGCAAGACGGACCGCCCGTTGCGCATCTACCGGGGAGCGGCCTCCTTCTTCGCCATCCTCCACGACAAGTTGTCCTGGGGCGAGCGGCAGGGGTAGACACGGCAGTGCGGCCGGAGAGCATCTGGGGCTTTGCGCGGTCGATGAACCGCGCCAGGGATCGGCGCAACGGGCTTCGCGCGCGGTCGATGAGGTAAGAAGAGCGGGTCGTGATAACACTTCTTCGCATATCGGGGTTCGCCCTCATCGACGAGTTGGAGTTGGTGCTGGGCGCCGGGCTGACCGTCGTGACGGGAGAAACCGGTGCCGGCAAGAGCATCATCGTGGATGCGTTGGGTCTTCTGCGCGGGGGACGTTCAAGCGCGGAGGTCATTCGCGGGGGCAGAGACGAGGCGCGCGTCGAAGCGGCGATCGAATTGCCGGCCAGGAGCGCCGTGCGCCACCGTTTGGCGCAAGACGATCGGATAGACGATCGGGCCGACGGTCGCATGGACGGTCCGATAGATGGGGGGAACGGCGATGGCGACGGCGAGTTGTTGGTGCGTCGTACCGTCGCGCGCTCGGGGCGGGGGCGGGTGCACCTCGGGGGCGCCCTCGCCACCGCGGGCGATCTGGCCAGCACGGTGGGCGGCTTGATCGACATCGCTTCGCAGCACGACCAGCAAACGCTGACCGACCCCGAAAATCAGCTGGCGATCCTGGATGACTTCGCCGCCAACGCGTCGCTGCGGGCAGAGATGGCGGACGCGCACGCGGCATTGGTCGCGGCCCGGGCCGAGGTCGATCGGTTCGATGCCGACGCGCGCACCCGGGCAGAGCGCGAAGATCTTCTGCGCTACCAACTCTCGGAAATCGACGCGGCCCGTTTATCGGATCCGGATGAAGAGAGTCAATTGAAAGCGGAGCGCGAACGGTTGCGAGGCGCAGAAAAATTCCAGATGGCTGTCGCGCGCGGCGAGGAAGTACTTTATGCGGGCGAGACGGCCGTGAGCGGGCAGGTGGCGTCCGTCACGCGCGAGCTGGCGGGATTGGCTGGCCTTGACCCCACGCTCGCGCCTTTTGTCGAGCGGTTGCGGGAGGCGCAGGCGCAGATCGAGGACGTGGCCCGCGATCTGTCGCGCTATGGGCAAGGTATTCGATCGGACCCCGCGCGTCTCGGCGAGGTCGAGGAGCGGCTCTTTTTGCTCGGGCGCCTGGCCCGCAAACACGGTGGCACGCTTGCGGATGCTATCGCGCGGGCGGCACGAATGAAGCACGACCTCGCGGAGATCGGGTCATTCGAAGAAGGGCTCACGTCGCGCAAGAACCTGTTGGCGGCGGCGGAGATTCGCGCGAAGGGGATCGCCGAGGCTCTCTCGGCTTCGCGTCGCGGGGCGGCCGGTGGACTGGAAGAACGCGTGAATCAAGCCTTGGGCGACCTGGCCCTTGGATCCGCCCGCCTGCCGATCGAGGTAGAACCACGCGAGACGGTGGGGCCGCACGGAGGTGACAGGGTCCGATTCCTGTTCGCCCCGAATCCCGGGGAGCCCGCCCGTCCGCTGGCGCGGATCGCCTCGGGTGGCGAGCTGTCGCGCGTGATGCTCGCCATGAAACAGGCCCTGGCGAAATCGGACCAGGTCACGACCTACGTTTTCGACGAGGTTGACGCGGGCGTCGGCGGCGCCACGGCCGAGACGATCGGACGCAAGCTCAAGGCCATTTCGCTCGACCGTCAGGTCATCGCCATCACGCATTTGCCCCAGATCGCCGTTTTCGCCGACGTCCACCTACGCGTGACGAAGAAGGTGGAAGGGGCTCGGACGACGGTCACCATCGACCGCCTGGATGGCCGGCAGCGTTCGGCGGAGATCGCGCGCATGTTGTCAGGCGCCACGCCCACCAAGCAAGCAACGGCGCACGCCGACGACATGCTTCGACGGGCTCGGGTGTGACGTGCCGGCAGCCGGCCGAGTGTCTCCTTGGCGTGACTCGGGCGAATCACGCGAATCGCCTGAGTCGAAGGACGGGCCAACGGCGCGGACGCCCGGACCCTCCGCGCGGACGCCGGGGCCAAGCCTTGCGTTCACGGAGCCGCGGACTGATGCCGGCGACCCGCAATCGTTGACCACGCCCCCGGATCGTGTTACCCAAAGAGACGCGTATTTTCGCGGGGTTGCCGATGCTCCGCCGTGCCTTTCCGACCAAAAAAGTTCCCCCGTGTCACCCCGCCGAAAAAGACGCTCAGTCGAGGTGCGAAATTCGCTCCGGCTGTTCGGCCTGCTTACCGTACTGGCCGGCGTAAACGTCTACGTGTTCTTCTTCAATCATGGGACGGCGCCTCGGGAAGTGTTGAAGCCTTCCTCGATGGTCAAGGCCGCCGAGGGCAAGACCGGGATACTGAAGCAGGCGACCGCCGAAGCCAACGCGGCCTTGCTGCCTCAGGCCGCGATGCCTGGCACGACGGCCTCGGGGGCGGAGAGCGCGTCCAAGGGCAAGTTGCCTGTTGCGCTCGTCTCACCCTCCGGGAGTGGCGCGCCGAGCCCGAAGGTGATCTCCAGGTCGGGCGTGCCTGGCCCCCTGGGCGAGCCGGTGGGCAAGTCGTCACCCCTTGCGACTGGTGGTGGGCCCCCAAAAGGCTCACCCGGGGGGAGCCCGGGGCAGGACCCGGAAACGCGCTTGGCGCAAGCAAAGGACCAGGCAACGGACCAAGACACAAAAACGCCAAGCGGTCTCGTGGAAAATCCGCGCGAAAATCCGGAGAACAGCCCCGAAAAGAGATTCAGTGATTCGGACACACTCGGCCACGTGTTGGCCGGTGAAGGGTTCGGTCCCGAAGGGCCGCGGGTGGTTGGCGCTTTATCGCGTCTGTTCGATCCAAAGCTCATTCGTGGCGGTCAGGCCTATCTGATCCGGTCGGACGAACGAGGCGAGCCCGAATCGTTCGAATACCGGCCAAATGCCGTCACCCGCTTCGTGGTGACCCGTTCCGATTCCGGTTCGTGGGTCGCCGTGCGTGTCGACCAGCCGGTGGAAACCAAGGTGGTCGCGGTGGCAGGGACCGTCGACGCCACGTTGTATGAATCGGTGCAGACCGCGGGCGAGAAAAGAGCACTCGCGGGGCTGTTGGTCGAGCTCTTGGCCTGGGACGTGAATTTCTACACGGACACGCATCCGGGCGATCACTGGAAAGTGATTGTCGAAAAGCAGTTTCTAGGTGGCCAGTTTTATCGCTACGGCCATATCTTGGCCGCTGAGTATGGCGGCCGCGTCGGCACGTTTCATTCCTTCTACTGGAAGTCCGCGCGGTCGGGCGGCGAGGGGCGGTACTTCGACGAGAAGGGGCAGGCGATCAGCAAGACGATGTTGAAGACGCCGCTGCGGTATGTGCGCATCAGCTCGAAGTTCGATCGCCACCGATTTCACCCCATCCTTCACCAGGAAAGGGCGCACCTGGGAATTGACTACGCGGCTCCCGTGGGCACGCCCGTCTGGGCGTCGTCGGGCGGCAAGGTGATTGAGTGCGGGATGAAGCGAGGCTCGGGAAACACCGTCGTGATTGGCCACGGAAACGGCATGACGACGCGTTATTACCATATGTGCCGATTCGCGCGTGGCTTGAAGGCAGGCAAGATGGTGCGACAAAAAGAAGTGATCGGATTCGTCGGAACGACGGGCCTTTCTACGGGGCCGCACCTGCACTTCAGCGTGACCAAGAACGGTGCGTTCGTCGACCCGAGCAAGGTTCAGGTCAACCGCGACGCTCCCGTCGCCGATCGCGAGGCATTTCTGGCCACCGTTCGCCCGCGTCTGGCAGCGTTGCACGCGCTCGTCCCCGGGGCACTGGCCCGCAACTGAATAGCGGCGCGCAACGGCGATTGGCAATGGGTCTTGTAACAATGCGGCGGAGGCGCGGGTGGCCCGCGAGGCTGCGGTAAGGCGGCGGCCGCGCTGGTGGCGTGGTCAGGCCTTGAGCGTCGCGTCCAGATCTCCTGAATAGGTCATTCCGACGCTCGCCACGGGCAGGTCCATCGCGTGGCAGATACTGGTCAGCAGCCGATTGTTCGGTACGTTGGCGGGAAACTGGACACAGGTCCCCTGCTTGAAGAATCCGCTTCCGCTCCCGATGATCAGATAAGGCAGGGACGACACGCGTGAATCGGTGCCCTCGTTCATGTCGTTGCAGACGAGGACGACGGAATTGTCCAGCGACGTGGAGGCACCTTCGGGATTTGCGGCCAGTTGTCCGACCAGATCGGCGACCTGGGAATAAAACCAGGTGTTGATCGTCGTCCTGGGACCCGGGTCGGGGGAGTGGGATAGGGCGTGGTAGTCGGACAGGGGGACGGGCAACCAGGGGAAGGTCAGACTGTTCCCGCCCCCATCGTCGACCAGATCCAGCGTGATCGCGCGCGCGATATCGCACTTCACGACCGCCGCGATGATGTCGATCATCATCTTCACCTGCGTGGGGTAGTTCGCGTTTAGCTTGAAATCGACGCCCGCGGGTGTGTTGACCGGGGCCACGCATCCGGGCGCCGCCGCGAGTTGTTTTTCAAGCGTGCGAATCGCTTCGAGGTGGCCGTCAATCTTCACCCGGTCCTCGAGCCCCAGAGGAGCCGCGAACCGCGTGAGGTCGTCGATGCAAAAATCCATCACGCTCTTGCGCCGTATCGCCGATTTGTCGGCCGGGATCGGGACGCTTGCCCCGAACAAGCGGGTGAAGAGTATGTAGGGATCGGCCTCGTCGCGGTTTTTGACCCCATTGGCACGCCAACTGGTCGTGCTTGTGCCGGGGCGGCACCCGACGTTGAGTTGCGGCGTGGCGAGCCCCTGCGCCTTCAATTGATCGGCGATCAGTGTGTCGATCGAAGGCGTCACCGCTGCGTTGGAGCCCATGAAGCTTCCGGTCAGCAGCGACGGATACGATTGGTGTCCGCCGAACACCAGACCGAGGTCGAGCATGACCTGCGAATCGATGCCGCCCGTCGCGGTGCCCGCACCGGGTCCCCGCATCGCCAAGATCTTCGATTTCCATTTGTCCAAAGGGGCGAGGATTGGTGGCAGCGTCCCCGTGAGGAGCGGCCCGGCGGGCGGATAGAAGTCTTGCGCGACGACGCCGTTGGTCCAGGTGATGGAGATGAACCGCTTGGCGACGCCCGCCGCTTGCGCGGGTGTCTTTTCGAAGCTGAGCACCGGCAACATGCCCAGCCCCAAGCCCAGCCCGTTGAGGAGGGCCCGCCTCGAAAACCTGCGCGTCTTGTCTGTGGTCACGGCAGCACCTCCGCCGTGCCCGGGGTCCGATAGCGGAAGGTTCGGGAGGTCGCGAGCGCCACCACCAACTCGCGTATGTCACGCATGCTGCTCTTGAACGCGGTGACCGCCGCGTCGATTGATGCCTGATCGCGCGCGGTGTCCACGCGCCCCAACCCATAGCGGAACCATTGCTTGACGAAACAGGTCCGCGCCTCGTCGCTCTGCGCCAACGCAGTCGCCAGGCCGCGCGCGTCGGTTAGCATTTTCTGTTGTCCGTCCAGAGTGACCGTGACCTGGGCGTCGACCGCCATCCCGTTGTCGGTGTTTCGATACGCGCCGATGCCATCGTAGTTCTCGAAAGCGAACCCCCAAGGATCGATGATCGAATGACATGCCGTCGCGCACGCCATCGTGTCCTGCCGCTCGAATCTGCGGCGCGTGGTTCCCGTCGTCGGATTTGGGGGCTCGACGGGGGGCATCACGAGCGGCGCCGGGGGAATCACCCCGCACAGCAGCCTTTCGTAGACGGCCTTGCCGCGGCGGGGCGGATCAGATCCCATTGCCGCGCCAGTGATGCTCAAGAAGCCCGCCAGAGTCAGCAGGCCCGAGCGTTCGGCCGGATTGAGCGACACGGTTGCCGGTGCGTTCGCCCCCAGGTTGGTAATTCCGTAAAGGGCCGCCAGGTCGGGGCCGACGATGGAAGTGGTTCCGGTCAGGATGTCGTCGAAGCGTCCGGTTCCGGCGAAGACGATCTGGTTCACAAAGCCTTGGACCTCGGTGGCCATCGCCGCCGCCAGAGCGCCGCTGTACGTCGGGTACACTATGGAATCCTTCGGTCGGTCGGGCAGTTGATCGATGTCCAGCCAATCGGTGAAGAAGTCGGAGATCGTCCCCTTAGCCTTTTCGTCCTTCAGCATGCGGCGAACTTGGGACTCGACGCTAGCCAAGTCCGCGAGCTCACCGGCGGCGGCGGCGGCGAACAACGTCGCATCGGGCATGGTGCCCCACAGAAGGTACGAGAGCCGATTGGCGATCTCATAATTTCCCAGCTTGACGACGGCGCCTTCTCGGAGCGCGGGTACCGGATCCAACTCCCAGTGATAGAGAAACTCAGGTGACTGCAGGGTCGCCTCGACGATGAGCCCAATCGCCCCCGTGAAATCCAAGGACAGAGGCGGCGCACGTCCGGTCATATAAAGGCTGGTCAGGCGCTCCACATCGGCCGCGGACAATGGGCGGCGAAAGATCCTCTGTGCCAGCCCGACCGGGCCGAGGAACTCAGCCAGACAGGTCGTCTCCAGATCGACGGAGGTGGTGGTGGCAGCGCAGGGTAGCCACGTATCGACACTGCCGAGCGCGGTCTTGCCCATTGTTTCTGCGGCGTCTCGGTACAAGCTGGCGTCCGTCGCCGCGACTATTCCGGTCGTGTGAAACGCGAATCCGAGCGTGGAATCCTGAACATCGGCCGGCAGGGGATCCGGTCCGAGCGACGGGTCAGCGAACAGATCGCGCAAAGTGTTCACGTACTCTCGTCGGGTCAACAAGCGCAGCGGACGAAGCCCGGCGTCACTTGCATTGGGAGCCGCGCCGGTGCCTCCCGAGCCCCCGATTCCGACGATCCCACCGGTCGCGCCGGTTCTTCCGCCTTCAATGCCGCCGCCTCCAGGGGCGGGCGCGCCTCCACTTCCCCTGATCACGCCCGCTCCCCCGGAAGTTATGGCCCCGCCGCTCCCTGCCGGGCTTGTCGTCCCTCCGGATCCCCCGTGCGTGGGCAGCGACCGCGCTTGATTACACCCGATGGTCGCCACGGCGGAAAGTATCGCCATGCCGACGCACCATGAAGATGCACGCGCCCGACGCAGTCCAAGGCTCCATGTCAGGTCACGGCGCATGAATCGTGCCGGAGCGTTGCGGGACTCAATCTTCACCGAATCGTCGCGGAACCTGTCCTTCACCCCAATCACTGTAGCGCCCACTGGCGCAGGCGGACCATCCCGCGCCCCGAAACCTACGCCTGCTATACTGACACGCGATGGTTCGGCTTCTACTCGGGATTCTGAAGGGCGGCGTGATAGGCGCCGGGATTGGTTATCTGGCGAGCCAGATTGGCCTCGGGACAGGTGCGCTCGTGTTCGCCGTCTACGGTGTCATCGGCGCCGTGGTGGGCCTGCTATGCGGGCGGCCCTTGTGGCGGCAGGATACGATTTGGACGTCAATCCTGAAGGCGATCTTTGGCTTTGGTCTGGGGGTGGGTGCCGCTTTCGCCGGCCGGAAGTGGTTGGGCGGCGTGCACATTCCCGTAGCTTTCATTCCTGGCGCCACCGAGCACGCACTGCCCGAGGTTCCGTCCCTCTTCGGCGCGGCCGTTGGAATTCTGTACGGCGTGTTCGTTGAGATC
>JADGRC010000011.1 GCA_017881245.1 Pseudomonadota bacterium | reverse complement strand
CCTTGGTATTCGGCGTCGCGGGAGGGAACTTCTTGAGCCCATCGGGGGTGCCGGGCCCGCCGTTGTCGTCCGACTTCTTCTTGTCCCCCGTCGGCTCACCGCTGATGGGTGAGGCGGTATCGTATCCGAAGCTGGATTCGCTGGCGGCGAAAGCTCCGTTGGTGACGGGCGATCCGGCGTTGCGTCCGCGTGATCCGGGCTGAAGCGAGGCAGGGCGTGCCGCCGTTCGCCGTGGAGGCTGCGTCCCGGCGAGCTTCATCTAGCCTCTGCACGCCCGGGGTCTGGGAAAAACGCGAAGTCGACGATCCGGATTCGGCCGAGAGTCGGATCGTGATCTTTGGACATCAGGACGTCCCGCAGGTCCATCGCGGCGATGTCGCCATCGAGGGCGAGGTAAACGCCACGCGAGGGCTCGTCTAGGGCCGAGCTTGCGGGGAATCGAATGACGAAGCCCGAGCCATGCGCAGGTATCGCGATCAGAGCTTCGCCCCCCATCACCTCGATTTTCTCGACTGCGGCGTCGGCAAGCCAGATCGCTCCAGCCAGGAGCGACGCCACGTCTTCGAGGCGCGATGGTTTCGCTAGATGTCGAGCAAGCTCCTCGACTGCCGTAGCGCGGAACCGTTGCGAGCTCACCGACATCGCCTAGACGGTGGTCACCGAGGTCGCGCCCGTTCCACCCACGCCATCCCAGGTGGCGGTGAGATTGTGGGCGAGCGCCCCTGTTCCCCCGCTCAGCGCTGGATCGGTGGTCGTCACCGGCAGCGACCAAGCGGGCGCACTGTTGGTCACCGTGAACGCGGCGGGAAGCGTGAGGTTCGGGTAGAAGTCGGCCGACCCCACGACGCTCGTGGTTCCCCTGGTGCTTGCCCCGACCTCGTCCTGACCATAGGTGTCCGCGCGGTGCGGTGACGTGCTGCTGCCAACGAACACCGCGCCTCCGCGCACCTGCCATGCCTCCCAAATGGGGTACCATGCGGTTCGCAAACCACCGAAGCTGCCCGTGCCGGGCGTGATGGCCGTTCCTGCGGCGTTTGTCACGCTTTGGGTTACGTTCACATGCTGCACGATCCACCCGGCGGTGGTGCTGGTTGCATTCTCGATCGACCACGTCGCTGGCCAGGAAAAGGAGCCATTGTTTCCGGAAGTGACCGCTCCGTTGGTCTTCTTGAGCCGCGGACCGGTCGGAGCGCCTGCATCCTTCGACAGCGGCTGCGCATCCGGCCCCCCCGCGTCCTTGCCGGTCGAGTTGATCCACCCGCTTCCTTCCGGAGCGGCGCCTTCCATCTCTCCCGAGCCGATCGAGTAGCCGAAACGCGACGTCCCAGCTTGCGGAGAGGTGATGGATTTAGGATTCATCAGGGTCTGGGATTGGGGCTGGAATCGACCCTCGCCGCGCTCGGCCCTATGAACGCGCCCTTGGACAGGCCGCTGTTGGCCGGCGTGGTCGTTCACTCTTCCAGAAGCTTTCTCCCTGGATGCGTACATCACGGCGCCCTCCGCCGTCGCAGCATGACGATCAGAATCACGATGATGATGAAGAGTAGCACGACAAGGAGCCACAGCACCCAACTGCCATGCACAGTGCACGACCCACAGGTCGATGGAGGACTGCCAGAACCTCCTACCACCGTCCGGAAGCAGGGATCGTGGCCATCGATGATCACTTGCGGAGGTTGACCACCAACCGAGTAGACGACTTGTTGGCCGTAGACCCCGCGGCCCAGATCGATCACGCCACCTATCGTGGCTCCGCCGTTCACGGTGACCGTGTACTTGAAGGCGAACCCAGGCCCGAGGTAATTGCCCAAATTGTCCCGCGGCAGGAAGAAGGCGTAGGCCGTCTGCATGCCGCCTGAGATGACCCCGGTTTGCAATGAGGTGGTGGTCGCCTGGGGGGTTGGCGCCACCTGGACATATTGGGAAAGCAGGCTGGTGCGGCTGAACGCGGTTCCGACCGAGTCGGTTCCGCGCACGTGGAATCGGAAGTTGTAGCTCCCCTCGAGAGTGCTCGCGAACGAGAGGCTGTAGACGCCATCGCCCGCGATGAGATCGCCGTGGGTGCCGTCGTCGTAGAGCGCGCTGCCCGGCAGATCAGTCTTGCCGTCTTGCAGTTGGCATTTGTCCAGGAGTTGCGCGGCCAGCGCGTAGCGGCCCGGGCGTGGATCTCCGCTCCCGGTCTGCGCGGATGGAGGAGTGCTCGTGCCAGCAGCGCTCGTGCCAGCAGCGCTCGGCCCCCTGGCGAGGAGCGACGAGGCAAGCCTACCCTCGCTGAGTTTGGGAATCTGCGGGTCACTCTTCCTGCAACTGTCATCGGTTGTCGAAAGGAAGTTGCCGAGCCCCTGTCCGGGCAGCGCGATCTCGACGGTGGTGTTGGCGCCGAGCACTGGCTTGCCGCGGTCGCGCACGCGCACCTGAAGCAGGATGGGATCGCCGGTGTTGTAGATCTTGGGCTCGGTGAAGAACTCGACATAGGTCCGCAGGTCAACGACGACGTAGCGCACGTTGGGACGATCACCGACAGGACCGGCGAACTTCCACGTCCCGCCGCTCGCCGGGTGGTCGACGACCAGCGCCGAGAACCCGATGGCGGTGTCGGGCCCAATCGCCGTGCCAGACACCCCAACGTTGTTGCGCTCTATGGTCAGGGCTTTCGCACTGGCGGGCGTGTTCCAGGCGCCGATGAACACCGCCTTGTCCACGGTTCCAAGCTGGAAGCTGCCGTCGCTCGTGCCGGGGGCGTCGTCGTTCACGCGATTGACGTGCAGCGGTTGTTGCAGCGTTTCGAGGTAAGCATCGAGCAAATTTTGCGCCGGCGCGAGCTGGTTGTATTTGGCCTCGAAGCTCCCGGTGCTGCCAAACGCCGCCGCGATCGCCGCCAACAGCGCCGTGCCCGCGGTCATGTCGGGGCCCATCGAAACCGTGCGGACCTTGTAGGTCGATAGTTCGCCGGCGGTGAAATAGGTGGCCGGCGCGGTGTTGAAGGTGGCGTCGGCCGACGGCATGTTGTGGAATCCGTCCGAGAGCAGGACGACAAGTTTTTCCCGGTCGGTCGCAACCGTCGACGCCGTGAACTGGCTCAAGGCGAACCGCAGCCCCCGGCGAATGGGCGTGCAATTGTTTCCCGGAGGATCGGGCGCGACGTGAGGTGCGAAGAGATCGGTCCCCGACGGGGGGAAGCTGCCGAGCTGACCACTGCCACCCCCGCTGCCCGATGGAAACTGCGCCGTCGTGTCGCCGGCCCCGTCGTTGAAGCAATCCCACGCATACCGTGAGCTTCCCACCCGATCGTCGAAGTAGTCCGGTTGTCGAAAGAGACCCGCGACGGCCACGAACATGTCCGCCGCGCGCACGGCCCGCTTCCAACGATCCTCGGTCAAGCCATCGAGCAAGGTCATGCTTCCTGAATAGTCGAGCGAGAGCACGTAATCGATGGGCAGGCGGTTCTTGAGCGCCGACCACTTCGTAAAGAGCGTGGCCGGGGCAAAGTTGAGCGGCCATAGCGCCGCGTTTCCGCTGTCGAAGTCATTGAGCACGATACCGAACCCCACTGTGGAATTAAGGTTCGACACGCCGAGCTCGGTCGGGTCGAGACGAATCTCGACGGTCCAGGCAGAGGCCGTCGAGTTTATCGCGAAGGCGCCGGTGGTGGGTGTCCAGGGATCGTCGGTCGCGGTAATGCGACGAGGCTGGTGGGCCTGATGGGCGCCATTGTCGCTGCCGCGGTAGATCTTGAACTGCACGTTGTCGCTGCTGTCGGGTGACGGAGGACCATCGTTGTGCAGCGGATCGAAGTAGACCTGAATGTTGTCGTCGGCGGAAAACGTGGGGTCGGAGACGGTCACAAACAGATTGAGGGTATCCGTGACGCCGCTTTTGACATGCCGGATCTGAATCGTGTGGCTGCCGGACAGGCTCCCCGTGGCGGTTTTCGCCAGCACGCCGGTCCACTCTCCAGCGGTGTTGAGGCCGTCAATCGCGACCGCGGTCGAGGTAACGGGCGGCGTCCACATGTAGCAGTCGTTGGCGCCGTTTTGCACCAGGTTGTCGCAGCTCGATCCGCCGTTGTCCTTGGCTGCATGCGCCGGGTTGGGTGCCAGCACCCAAGAGGTGAAAACTGCCAATAGCCCGGCGGCGAATCTGGAATTCAGTTTGTTCGACTTGGTCATTGGATTCTCCTGGCGTGGCAGCGGCTAGACAACGACAAAGGGGACACTGACGATGACAGGGGTCTGCGGGGTGCCCACAGCGACCCCGTTCACTTTGGTGAGGACTGCGGTTGCGACGACGGTTCCAACGAACCCCGCTGCCGGGGCCGGATTGGGGCCGGCGACATGGATGGGGACGGGCGTTTCGCTGCTCGCGGTGAGCGACACGGGTGGAAGCGACTGCACGGTGAGGGGGGTCCAACCCGTGCTGCTTTCGCTTGCCGGGATGACGACCTGGCCGGTGACCTGGTAGGTTTGACTGTCGGTCGCGCTGCCGTTCTTGAGACGGAAGATGACGTCGCGCCCGGTGCTCTGGATCTGCGCCTGCGATATCGCAAGCTGGCCGGCGCTGTTGAGGGCGGGACCCGTGTAGAAGAAAAACGCCGGGGCCGGTGGCGTGGCTCCGCGGACCAAGGCAAGCGGCTGCTGGGTCGAGTGCAGGCCAGCGCTCCGGGCCGCCGTGGCCACGACGGCCAGCGAGCCGTTGAGGGCGACGCCGCTCGGATTGACCGTGATCGCCACGCTTTGCGTGCTGGGCACGCCGCCCGCCGGGAAGGTAAGCAGCGTGTGGGCGGGCGTCGCGGTGCCGAAATCGGCGGGCAGGCTGACGTCGACGGAGAAGTCCTCCATCGCCTGCGGCGAGGTGAACTGCGCGGTGATATCGAAGGTGAAGGTGAAGGTCGTGCCCGCCGCCATCGCGACGAAGGGGGAGACCATCTTGTACGAGGTGATGATCGTGCCCTCGGGAAGCGTATCGACCGGACTGGCGAGAAACAGGTTGAGCGCCTCTTGCGCCAAGACCGCGGCGATGACGTCCGAGGCGTCGAGCGCCGGTTTCAGCCCCGAGATGAGCGTGCCCGGCTGACCGCTCAGGTATTGCTTGTAGCTGTCGATGAAGGGCTGGGCGGCGTTGCCGACGTTGCCCAAGGCGGCCAGGCTGACGAGCCAGTCCTGCTGCGATTGATAGAGATCCTTGAGCAGCGTCAGGGCATCGGCCTCGGCGAT
>JADGRC010000010.1 GCA_017881245.1 Pseudomonadota bacterium | reverse complement strand
GCGCTCGGCGTCGGATACGTGTTGGGGGGCGGCCTTTTCTCACGGTTCACGGCCCGCCTGTTGAAAGCGGGACTACGCATGGGTGTTCGCGCCGCCCTGGTTCCCTTCATCGCCGAGGGCCTGCTCCGGGCGGGGGAAATCAGCCGTCGCCGCGCGCGGGGTCGGGCCGCAGCAGGTTGAATAGCGCCATTCCCAGCAACGTGGCGGGCACGAACCACATCGCGGATTTCACGCCGGCGCCAAACGAGACCAGCGCGGGACCGGGGCAGAATCCGCTCAGGCCCCAACCCACGCCGAAGATCGCGGCTCCAGCCAACAGGGGAAGGTCGATGTCCGTTCGAGTGGGCAACGAAAAACGCTCGGCGAAAAGCGGCCTCTTCGCTTTCAGGACTAGTCCACGATAGGCGGCGAGGTACACGGCGATTGCGCCGAGCATCACGAAGGCGAGGCTGGGATCCCATGCGCCAAGGACATCCAAGAACCCCACCACCTTGGCCGGCTGGGTCATTCCGGACACGGCGAGTCCGACGGCGAAGAGAAGGCCCGCCGCCAGCGGGACCAGGCGCTTCTTCACGATGCGCCTCCGCGCAGATGCCTGACCGCCAGCACGGTCAGCGCCCCGGTGAACATGAACACCAGGGTGGCGGCCACGGATCGTTTTGAAAGGCGGCCGATGCCACAGACCCCGTGGCCGCTTGTGCAACCGTTTCCCATGCGTGTTCCAAAACCGACCAGCAGCCCGGCGGCAACCATCCAGACGCCGGAGCGGTCAATCTGACCGCCGAACGCGGTCGGCCGAATCCGCGCCAACACAGCGCCACCACCAAGGAGGCCCAGTAGGAACCACAAACGCCAGGCCAGATCCCCGGCGCGTGCGCGCAACGTCCCACCGACAATCCCGGTGATGCCGGCGATGCGGCCGATGCCAAGCAGCAAGAGCGCCGCGCTGATTCCAATTAGAACGCCACCCATCAGCGACGCGCCCGGGGTGAATTGCGTGTTCATGTCACTCCTTTGGGGGCAATCCTACAAGACGAATGCACGCGCCGGCGGTTCGATTCACGCCGCGGTTATCGCGTCGCGGTGAAGACCTGGGCGGCCAGGCCTTCCTGAAGATTACGCAGGCTGTAATCACATGCCGCCGCCAGCGCCGGTCTTTGGCGGAGCGCCAGATCCAAAGAACGAACATTGCTGTTGCGACGGGAGAGCTTCACAATGTCCTTGGATAAGGTTTCGAATCGACTCATCGCCGCGACCGCGTTCGCCAAGTGCGGTCGCGCTTTTGGGTCGCCAAGCCCCGTGAGCGCGTCGATTGCGTCCCGCGCCGTGACCTCCCGGGCCGCCATCTCCTTTTCCATGCGCGTCATTGCGTCATCGTCGGACTCCGCGATGTGGGGGGCCTGAATGACCTGGATCTCACGCACCGCCAGCACGGCCTTGGCGATCAGTGACTCGACCCTGCAGCGGTCCTTTGTCGCCGCGGACGCCGTCACGGCGGCGAGCGCGTCTCGTAACGCGTCGGCCGCCTCGCGGACCGGACCAAACGAGAGGCGCTGGGCCTTCAGGTTGGTGTTCTCGACCGCCAGCTCAAGGATAGTGTGATCCAGCGTCTCGTATTTCACGAATTGCGCGGAGAACTGGTCGAGGAATTTGAGATCGGCGTCGTCGGCCAGCCTCCGCAGAATGGGCGTCAGTGCCCCGGCGTCGGCCCTTACCAATCCCTTGGTCTGTTCGGCCTCACGCGCGTAGGCGATCGACGTCTCGTCCGTGTCGGCCATGACGGCTCGATTCGAAGCATCAGATGCCTTGTTGAACTGAACCCGGACATCCGCCCCCAACCGACGGGCCTCCACGAGATCGGTCAGCACCGCGTTGGCACCCCCGTGACACCCGGTGGCGATGGCCAATGTCACGGCCACGGCAAGGAATCCCGCGCGCGGGGATCTCTGCGAAATCGCAATCAGCTCTGCTTGGCCGTCCACGGCGCGAAAAGGTAGCACGACGGGTTGACCTCGGCCCTGCCGTCCCGCCAGGGCATCCTCAACGCTCAAGTATGTCAGCAAAGCGGCGTCGTCTCCCGTTGGCCGGTGTCGAAATAAGCGTGGCTCGGAACAGCGGCGTTCTGGCCCCCGACGCGCGCCGGATCGCAGCACAGTCGCCGGACCGAAGAAGCCACAAGAGCCGGATCCGTTCGCTGACCAGAAGTAGTTGCGCCGGCCTGTTTGAACCCGAAGTCCACGATTGACGTGCGGGACGGTCAAGTTGCCCCGATGGGTATGACCGGTCATACTCAGAGCATTGAAGCTCGCTGTCTCCCTCCCGGATGATCTGTTCAGGGCGCTCGACGCGCGGGCGCGGCGTCTGCGTGTGTCCAGAAGCAGCTTGCTTGCGATCGGAGTCCGCGACTTGCTTGCCCGCGATCGGCTCCCGGCCGATCCGACCAGCGCGTGGAACCGGGCCATCGCACGCGGCGGTCAGGCTGACGATGATCCTGGCGCGATGGCTCTGCAAAAGCGGAGCAAAGTCGTTGTGCGCGGGCGCAAGGGAACCGCCTGGTGATCCGCCGGGGCCAGGTGTGGTGGGCAGACTTGGCGGACCCCGTTGGCTCGGAGCCCGGCTATCGGCGCCCCGTGCTCGTTGTCCAACGTGACGAGGTCAACGCCAGCGAGATTGCAACCGTGGTGGTGTGCGCGATTACCGGCCGAAAGGCACTGGCAGGCGCGCCAGGAAATACCCTGCTACCGAAACGCGCGTCGGGGTTGAGCAGAGACTCCGTCGCAAATGCGTCGCAACTCCTGGCCATAAACCGCGCAGATCTGGACACGCTGGCCGGGACGCTGCCGGCCGCGCTGATGGATCACGTCGACGATGGGTTGCGCTGGTTCCTGAAGCTCGACTGGTCTTGACGAGGTTTCCGGCGCCAAAGAACTCGGTACAGGCGCTCGACATACCGGAGTCAGTGCCGACCCATCCAGTAGTCGCGGAAGGCGATCAGGCGTGGAAGCGACTCGCGATCCTTGGCGCGGTTGGCGGCGCGCTTGCTCCCAATGATGTCGTCGGGGTGGCACACCGGAAAGCCCTCGACCTCGACCCGGCGCGACCACGCATCGGCGAAGGTCTCGATCCCATCGGGGGCGAAAATCAAATCCAGGTCGAACGGGCCGTTCTTGATCTGGACAAAATCTCTCCCGCCCCGAAGGTTGGCTATCTGCTGGTCCGTCAAAACGAACCCAAGGTTGGCGAGAGCACCCGCGATCGCCGCACCGTTTGTGGGCGTT
>JADGRC010000131.1 GCA_017881245.1 Pseudomonadota bacterium | reverse complement strand
GGTTCGCCGACCATCACCGGGACGATCGGCGGCATCCCCGCCGGCAAAGGCTACACCATCACGCTGACAGCAACGTCGGTCGAGGGCGGCGCGACGTTTACCGGATCGGCCACGTTCGATGTGACCGCCGGAGCGACGACGTCGGTGACGGTCCATCTGAACGGCGGTGGCGAGACCGGTAACGGCTCGGTCGTGGTGAACGGCACCATCAACGTGAACCCGCGCATCGACGAGGTGACGGTGACCCCGCAAACCGTGTTTGTCGGCGGCTCCATCAAGCTTCTGGCGGTCGGCAGCGATCCCGACGCGGGGCCGTCACCACTCAGCTACTACTGGTCGACCACCGGCGGAGTCATCGACAACCCGATTGGACCGAACGCGACGCTGACCAGCGCGACGCCCGGCACCTTCACGATCAACCTGACCCTCTCGGACGGGGACGGGACCGACACCGCGGCGACGACGGTCACGTTCGTCAATCCGTCTACCGGCGGCGGCGGTGCCGGCGGCGGTGGCGGCGCCGACGGCGGTGCTGCCGGTGCCGGTGGGGGGGGCGGTGCCGTCGCTGGCGGACCGACCAAGCCCAACATCCTGTTGATCATCGCCGACGACTATGGCGCCGAGGCCTCCAGCCTCTATCCCAGCATCGCGGGCACGCAGGGCCAGGTGTCGGTCCCGAACATCGAGGCGCTCGCGCGGAACGGCGTGGTGTTCGACAATGCCTGGGCGAGCCCGGTGTGCTCGCCGACCCGCGGCACGATCGTGAGCGGCCAGTTCGGCTTTCGCACCGGTGTGACGACCGTGGGCAACGTGTTGCCAACCTCGACCGTCACGCTCTTCGACCGCCTCACGGCCGAGAGCCCCACCTACGAGCAGGCATTCTTCGGCAAGTACCATCTCGGAGGTGGGAGCATCGATCCCCGTCCGGGCGTCGCGTACCCGGGCGTCCCCGCGATTCTCCAGCACGTGCGCGACCTGGGGATCACGAACTACCGAGGGGTCCTCGGCGGCGCACTCGTCGACTACTTCAACTGGGTGACGTACGACATCAACGGGCCCGCCATCGCCAACACGACGTACTCGACGACCGCCCTCACGGACTACGCGATCGACTACATTCACCATCACGAGGCCACCAAGCCCAACGAGCCCTGGTTCCTCTATCAGGCGTTCAACGCGCCTCACGCCGCCAATGGCGGGAACAATCCGTACCAGGTGCCCCCGCCCGAGCTCCACCACGTCGATCTGAGCTCGGTCGGCAATCCCGCGCCCGGCGTCTACCAGACCAACATTCCGGTCTACCAGGCTGACATTCAGGCCCTGGATACCGAAATTGGCCGGTTGCTGGCCGAGATCGACTTCAGCAAGACGGTAGTCATCTTCATCGGCGACAACGGAGTCCCGCCGCCCGTGAAGGATACGGCGACCGGACTGCGCGATGCCAAGGGTAGCGCCTACGAGGGCGGGGTGAGGGTGCCGCTCATCGTCGCGGGGGCGGGCGTGACGCGCCGGGGCCGAGAGGACAACCTCTTCGTCACGACCGACCTCTACGCGACCATCCTGGACGTCGCGGGGGTACCCGTGAGCCACGTCAACGACAGCTACAGCTTGAAGCCGCTATTCACCGACGAAGCCGCTTCGAGCGGGCGCACGTTCTCCTTCTCGGAGATCTCGAATGGGACGAGCCAACGCCAGTACGGGCTGCGCGACACCCGCTTCAAGCTGGTCAACAACCTCGGAAAGTGGGAGCTGTACGACCTCGTCACCGATTCGCACGAGACTACCAACTTGTACCTGAACGCGCAGTACGCGGCGGCGCGCGCTTCCCTCCAGGCCCAGATTGCGGTCCTGAAGGCCGGCGCGGCTCCCGGTTACTTCCAGTCACCGTGAAGCTCTAGTCCTCGTCGAGCGCCGTTCCCGCCACCCGTGGCGGGCGCGGCGCTCGGCCTCGTTCCGGGCCAGGGTTGCCGGATCGTCTCGCCCCCACTGCGGATGCCTGTCGTGCGTTCGCTGTCCAGATCACGTCCTCGACTACCGACCGGTTGTTCGCCGGTAGAGCGGCGTCGATGGCGACCTCGCGCAGGACGGCAAGTCCCCGGTCGCCCCGCGCCGCGAAGACGGAAGCCGCGGTCCGCGTCACGATAGTGTCGTCGTGATACAGCAGCGCGCGCAGTTCGGGATCGTCGGTTGGCTTGAGGGCCTTCTCCAGGGTTTTCACGGTGTACGTGTTCACTCCGCGGGTGAAGCGAGCGTGGTCGGCGTTCGCGTTGATGACCTCGACCAGGTCCGCCTGCCGCGCAGTGGGCGCGGGGCGCCCCATGGAAGCGACCTGTTTCTGACCGATCACGACATATTGGAGCGGAAGGCTCTCCTCGACCGTTCGAGCGCTGAATCCTCCCGCGGAAAGCTCGGCGATCACCGTCGCGGGCGACAGACGGGCGTGCGCGGGTGGCCCCTCGGGCGACTCCGCGGTGAAGTCGACCACAACGACGAAGCCGCCGGGGCGGAGCGCGCGGTTCATCGCGGCGGCGTACCGGGCCCGGTCGGGCAGGTGATGCCAGGTGTTGACCACGAGTAGACGATCCACGCTGCCATCGGCGAGGTCGGGATCATTGGCCGCCACCTTTTGAACGGTTACGTTCCCCAGCCCTTCCTTCTTCACCCGCCTCTTGAGGTACGTGACCATGTGCGGCTCGACGTCGAGCGCCAGCACGCGACCGGTCGCGCCGACCGCCTTCGCCAAGCGCGGCTCGAAGTGCCCAGTCCCGGCGCCGATGTCCGCGACGACGTTTCCCGGCCACAGCTGCAAAAGGCTCACGACATCGTCGGGCTTTTGCCAGGCATCGCGCTCGGGGCTCTCGAAGGCCTTCACGTGCTTCGCGATGTCGGAGAAATCGTGTTCGTACTGATCAGCTCCAGCCGGATGAGAAGCAGATTTTGTGTCTGCAGCGGTCCCCAGCGATGGGACGATCAAAACAGCGATGATGACAAGGATGCAGGACAATGAATTCAAGAGCCACGCTCCTCATGCATTAGTAGCCGATCATCATCACGGACAGCGATCACGGGTCGGGCCGCCGCTGTCGGCGCACAGCGCCCGCAGCGCCGCCTGGATCGGAGCGTTGTCGGGGAAGCGCGCACGGGCATCACTGAGCGTGGCCAGCGCGCGCTCGTCCTGCCGCGTGGAGTGGAGGCCCACGCCGTACGCGTAGGCGTAGTGGCTGTTGTTCGGCGCCAGCTCGTTGGCCCGGCCGAGCTCGCTCACGCCAGTCGTGATTTCCTTGCGGCGCACCAGGAGCATCCCGAGCGCGAAGTGCGCGTCCGCGGACTCCGGGTAAAGCGCACAGGCCTTGCGCAGCAGCGTCTCCCCCGCGGCGTCGTCCCCGTTGTCGCGCAGGTAGTCCGCGAAGTTCAGGGTGGCCATGATCGACGTGTCGTCCCGGCGCAGGGCCCGCTCGAACGTCGCCCGCGCGGCAACTGGATCGCCGGCGGCCCCGCGGAGGCCCGCCAACTCTACAAGCGCCTCGGCGCGATCGGCGTTTGCGGTCAGCCAGGCCTCGTAGTCGGACAGCAGGGCGGTGACGTCGTCATGTGCACCCGCGGGCATCGTGCCCGTGCCGGCGTTGCCGAGCAGCGGGGCGACCGCCCATCGCACCGCGCGCGAAGTGTCGGTCGCCTGGCCCGCCAGCAGTCGCGTTCGCGTCCCGTCTGGGGCATTCCGCAGCGCCTCGACCGCGCCCAGCCGCGACCAGGGATCGGCGGCGCGCAGCAAAGGCTCAGCGATCTCGGCGGCCTCGATCGGCGCGCTGGCACCGAGCGCCGACAATGCGGTGGCCTTGGACAGGCCGGCTACCGTCGGTTCGGCCAGCAGCGCGCGGACCGAGACGACGGCGTCCCGCTGCTCGTGCCGCGCGCGCCACAGCGCCGGTCCGAGCAGCTCCGCACCCGACGGTCCTTGGCGCGTAGACGGAGCTCGGCTTCGCCGAGCGGAGTCGTCGCGGGAGGGCCCGGGAACCCTCTCAGGGTTCCCGGCTGATAGTCGCCCACTGCGATGACTGGCGATGGCGTCGGCCGCCCAGGCATTGCCGCGCGCTTCATGGCAGGTGGCGCACGCGTTTGGCGTACCGAGCGTGGCGCTCAGATCGGGGCGAGGAACCGCGATGCGGTGATCGCGACGTTCGTGAACCACCATGTACGTGCGCGAGGGCATGTGGCAACTCACGCAACGTGCGCCCTCCGAGCCCGCGGCGTGGAAGTGGTGTTGCGGGCCATCGAAGGTCTGTCGGTCGTGGCACTGAATGCACAGCGCGTTTCCCTCGGCCCGCAACCGCGCCGTGTGTGGATCGTGACAATGACTGCAGGTGATCCCGCGCGCCGCCATCTTGCTTTGCAAGAACGAGCCAATCTCGAACACCTCGTCCTTGATCTGCCCATCGACGAAGTACAGCCCGTCCTGGAGCAGCTCGGGGCGCCAGGTGTCGTGCATGCGCTCGTGTGATGCGTCCTCCCGCAGACGGATGCGGCGCGCGTGGCAGGCGCCGCATTGGTCGAGCTGCTCGACCTGAGTATGCAGCCCGTTCACGAGACGCGGCGCGGACGCGCCTGGTGCCGGGTGCTCCGCGGGCTTGGCGTGCCGCGCGGCCTCGACGTGCGCCGAGGCGGCGCCGTGGCAGCTCTCGCAGCCGTTTCCCAGCTCGCTCCACCGGCTGTCGAAGCGACCGGTCGCGTCCGAAAAGCGCTTGTTGAAGCTGGTTGTGTGGCAGTCGCCGCACATATGATTCCAGTTCTGGCGCGGGCGCATCCAGAACAGCGGGTCTGCGGGCGTGACGTCGGTGTCGGGATTCAGGTGGAACCAGCGCTGGCCACCTTGCTCGCGCGGGCGCGCGTCCCAGGCAAACGGCAGCGCCTGGATGCGCCCGTCGTCGAACGCAACCAAGTATTGCTGCAACGGCGTGTACCCCAGCGTATAGGCGACCTTGAACGTCTCGGCATCGCCCTGCTGATTCTCAGTCGTGATCTGGTACGTCGATCCTTGCCGCGAAAAGCGCGTATCGCGCCCGAAGTAGCGGAAGGTGACGCCGCCGAAGTCGCCGAGAACGCTGTTCGCATCGGCCGGCTCCATGGCGTGCCGGTGATGCGACGTCGACCAGGCGGCCTGCTCGACGGGATGGCAGCCAGCGCACACTTGCGAACCGACGAAATGCGCGGACGATGCCGCGCTGCCGCCCGCCCCGCCATCCGCCTTTTGCAGCCGCGCGCGCGCCCGCAGTGCCAGCCCTCCGGCTGCGGCGGTTGTCAGCGCCAACAAGGCTGCGCCGCGCCGTCGTCCGAGGGATGACATGGGTTGGGCTGGCAAGGCAATGTCCTATAGTAGACATATGTCCTAGATTCAAGAGTCGGCAGTCGGTGCTTTCCACAGTTGGCCGGTAGCGTCCCTGTCGCTGCTGTGCAGGCCATGGTCTTACTTCCACCGCAGTGAAAATCCGTTCAGGGGTCGGCGCCCATGCGATCTTCATCATTGTGTCCAAACTGTGACGTTGGCGGCGCGAGAAACTTGATAAATGGGCGGGCTGTGATCTCGTTTAACGATGGTTCGTGATGTTTCTTGCGCCTCCAAAGACGTCGTCGCGCTACCAGCCGATCGGACAGATAGGCCGGGGGGGTATGGCGGAGGTGATCCTCGCCGAAATGCGCGCTGGCCGCGGCGTTACGAAGTTGGCCGTTCTGAAGCGCATTTGGCCCGAGCTCGCGGCGGAGCCGGACTTCGTGGCGATGTTCCTGCGAGAGGCACGGATCAGTGCCCGGATGAATCACCCCAACGTGGTTCAGACCTACGAGGTTCTGGACGACACGGACCGACCGACCATCGCGATGGAGTACCTGGACGGACAGCCCTTGACACGGGTGATGGACCGACTCTTTCGCAAGGGCGGATTGACCTTGACCTTGCGACTTCGGATTCTGGCGAATGTCCTTGGCGCGCTGGAGTACGCCCATGAGCTGACGGACTACGACGGAACGTTGCGCGGCGTGGTTCACCGGGACGTGAATCCGCACAATGTGTTCATCACTTACGACGGGCGCGTGAAGCTGCTGGATTTTGGATTGGCCAAGAGCTTATCCGCGGCGTATCAGACTCGGCCCGGGAGTGTCGGTGGTCGCTTGGCTTATATGGCGCCCGAGCAGCTGCGGGGCGGCCCAATCGACCGTCGGGCCGACGTGTTTTCTGCCGGCGTTCTGTTGTGGGAGCTGGCGTCGGGGCGCCGATTGTGGCACGGGGCCACCGAGGCCTC
>JADGRC010000130.1 GCA_017881245.1 Pseudomonadota bacterium | reverse complement strand
GCAATCACGGCGGTGGACACATGATCCCGACCGGCATCGCTGCTTCGACGTGGACCTTCATGAAGGACCATCCGTTCCACGTGTCCCCCGAACCGTACGCGACGTCGATCCCGACGACGTTTCCGACTTACTGCAAGATCCCCTGACGTCGATCACCGGCCGGGGTCGAGCTCGCGCTCCCGGTGTCCTGCACCCGACTGATCACAAGTCCGCTCTTTTCGCTAAAGGGTAGAATCCCCGAGTCAAGTGACCCAATCGGCTGACCGTCAGCCGACGCGCGATGCGAAGAACATGAACACCCCCATCCGCGTGCTGGCCAAGCTCTTTTGGGGCGAATCGGTGCGCGCCTTGTCCCGGCACAAGCTTCGCAGCATGCTAACGGCGCTCGGCATCATGGTCGGCGTGGCGGCCGTGATTTGGGTGGTCGCTATTGGAAAGGCCGGCACCGCCCGCGCGGAGGCCGAGCTTGCAAAGCTCGGGAACAACCTGGTTTGGGTCGAGGCGGGCTCGCGCAACGTGGCGGGTGTACGCACCGGAAGCCATGGCACGACCAGCCTGTTGCCAGCGGATGCCGACGCCATCCGACGCGAGATCCCCCTTGTGAAGGCGGTCGCTGAGAACGTCGACGGCAGTGCGCAGATGGGCTATGGGAACCGCAACTGGAACGCCCGTTGGCGCGGCGTTTCGCCCGAGTACTTTGACGTCAAACGCTGGCGGATCGCCGAGGGCGCGCTCTTCACCCAGGACCACCTGGAACGGGTGGACAGCGTCATCGTGATCGGTGAGACCGTGCGGCGACAACTGTTCGGGGCCGCCAGCCCGCTCGGCGAGGTCGTGCGGGTGCAAAAGCTTGTGGTCCAGGTGATCGGCGTCCTGGCCGCCAAGGGACAAACCGCCGGCGGCCAAGATCAGGACGACGTGATCATGCTGCCGTGGACGACTGCGCAGAAGAAGCTGAAGGGCAAGGGGTCCGATTGGCTCGACGACATCCTGTGCTCGGCGGTTTCACCTCGGGCGGTCAACGAAGCCGTCGACGCGGTCACGGCCCTCTTACGTCAGCGGCATCACATTCAGCCAGGCGCGGAAGACGATTTCAACATTCGCCGGCCGGACGAAGTCATCAATGCGCAGATAGCCGCCAGCCGCACGCTCGATCTCCTCCTCGTCACTCTGGCTTCGATCTCTCTTCTGGTAGGCGGAATCGGCATCATGAACGTGATGCTGGCGTCGGTCGCCCAGCGGACCACCGAAATCGGACTTCGGGTGGCGGTGGGTGCGACGCCGCTCGCCGTGCAAACTCAGTTCCTCGGCGAAGCGGTGATCCTGAGCTTGCTGGGTGGAGTGTTGGGTGTCCTGCTCAGCGCGGCAGGCGCGATTTTCATCGAGAGGCTGCTCGGTTGGAACCTGTCGACTCCACCCGAGGCGGCGCTCATCGCGGTCGTCTTCTCAATCGCGGTGGGAGTGTCTTTTGGCTTTTACCCCGCGTGGCTCGCCTCCCGACTGGATCCAATCGCGGCGCTACGCAGCGATTGATCGGCGGCCAAGATTCCGGATCCCGTCGGTCACCACAATCGCGGTTGAGCCCGAGCCCCGTGCCACACCGGTTAGGGCGGTCGGCGGACAGGCGATGCTAAAGTGCCTTTCATGAGCCGTGGGGCGGGGCGCCGCCAGGGACGACACACAACCCTTACCCATCGGAGTTCCGACGAGGCGGGCGAGTGCGTCCGCCTGGTAACGACCATCGTGGTGGGGGGGGCCGGGCCTCGCATAGCACGGTTGCGATCTTTCGTTGCCGGTGTTTCGTTGGTGGCAGTCGCGGCCGGATGCGACAGCGCCACGGTCACCAGTGGCCACGTGCGTGCATGGTCGGCGGCGCAAGTTCTCGAGGAAGACCACAGTCAAGAGGACAACCATCCCGCGGTCGCCATCAACGCGACCGGCGGCGCCGTCGTCGCATGGCAACGCGGCAACTCACTTTGGGCTCGGCTGTACGACGGAGCTCTGCAAACATTTGGGGCGGCGTCGCTGGTCGCGACCCCGTCGCGCTACGACGATCTTCAAGTTGGCATTGATGCCCAGGGCACCGCGATGATGCTGTGGGCCCGTGACGACGCGGATGACACCCGGGGCGTCTGGTGGAGCCGCACCACCGACCATGGTGCCAGTTGGTCGATGCCCGCGATGATAGCGGCCGGCGATCTGCATCGGACCAGACTCGCGGTTTCTGGCGCCGGCGCCGCCCTCGCGGCGTGGACCGCGCGCTCGGACGACCACGTCGTCGTCACCGTGGGTAGCTGCGATTTCCGAGACGGCGTCTGGAACACGGTCGTGAACACTCCCCTGCCCGGCACGGGTCTCGGCGACCGTAACCCACGCGTGGCGATGGATGGCAACGGACGCGGCTTTCTGACATGGGAACAGCCGGCTGTTCTCAACGAACCAAGTAGCGTGTGGACGGAGCGTTACGATGGCACGTGGTTGCCGGAGTCCTTGGCCATACTGGACGCGAATAGAGGCGACGATTCCTACACGCCGACCCTGGCCTTGAACGATGCCGGCGCGGGGACCGCGATCTGGCTCCAGATGCAGAATTTCGTCCCCCAGCTGTGGTCGCGGCGCTTTGACGGCAAGAGCTGGGGCGAGGCCGAGCACCTTGCCACGGCGCCGCTGATCGAATGGGATCCGCCGCCTCGGGTGGCCGTCGATCCGGTAGGCGGGTCGGTCGCGCTCTGGTCGGAGGTCACCGACCTGGCGCAGAATCCGCAGTACTACGACGTTCACGCTGTCCGCACCGCAGCGGGGGCCACCCCATGGCAGGCGCCGGAAGTGCTCGAAACCAACAACCTCATCGGAGCGGATCTCACCGAATACGCGGAGCCGCTGGTGGGGATGGACGGGGCAGGCAACGCGATTGCAACATGGCGCAAAGAGCTGCCGTCCTCCGCGATCCAAGTGTCCTGGGTTCGATTCGCCGCCGGCGGCACAGCCTGGGCGCCACCCAACGGCGCGCCGTTGCATGATGACCCTACTCACAGCGCGTTCGCGACGGATCTGGCCGTCTCCCGCAATGGCACCGCTCTGGCGGCCTGGTCTTACGGCCCCGAATTCGACATCTGGGTCAGCGTCTACCGTTAACGATGAGACCCGAACGCGCCGCGGGAGGGGTAGCCCTCCCGCGAGTGGCGCAGCCACATCAGCCCTCTTGGATTCTCAGGACCTCCCATCGGTGCGACCCCGGTACGACGAAGGGCGCCATGTCCTTCTGATACTCCACCATGCGCGGATCATTGAGCTTGGCCCACACAGCTTCGAGGGCGGCCAGGCTGGCGAACGTGTGATTGAACTCGACTCGCGATTCCGGCGCGCCAATCGAGCCCACCAGTACCTGCGCCTTCGAAAAACCCAGTTCTTGCGACAGGGGCTCCCACTTCTTCATCAGTTTCATCAGGTCGGCCTTCTTTCCAAAAGGGACGTCGAAACAGAATCGCGCGACAATGGCCATGGGAAACCTCCTCGTTTTTTCTTGGCGACGGAAATTCGTCGCCCGCAGTATAGGCGTGACCCCGGCCGGAACGGTGTGACGTTCCGCGGAACTTTTCTTGGCGGACGGCGGGGTACACCGCGTGACGTCCCGCCGCGACAGCCGTCGAACGCTCAGCCGCGAGCCTGCTCGGGCGTCGGAATCACGCCGAGCTGTCGCAGCAAGGTCAGCATATCGAAGTTGAACTAGGACTCGACGATCTTACCTTCGGCGAAGCGCGCCACGTTGGCGCCGGTCACCCGCACCCTCTTGCCCGTGGCCAGGCCGGACCTCCAATGGCGGCGGCTGTTGCGTCACCGGACGTTGCGTCGGGCTTTGTGCCCCTTATTTCGCTGCGGGAGCAGCACCAGCGGCGGGCGGCGCGGGCGGCGCGGGCGGCATCGCAGCCGCGCGGCCGAATTGTCTATCGAGTGCCAGGTTCACCGCCAGGACATTGACCCGGGGCTCACCGAATACGCCGAGGTCTCGACCCTGGACGCGGCTTTCGACCACCTGGTGGACACGGTCGGGGGTCACATGGCGCGCGCGGGCGATCCGTTCGACCTGCCACAGCGCCGCGGCCGGCGAGAGATCGGGATCGAGGCCACTGGCGGACGTCGTGACCAGTTCCCCCGGCACGGGTAAGGGCGCATCCGGGTTCTCCTTGCGAAGCCTATCAATGTCGGCCACCACCCGATCGCGCAATTTCTTGGACGTCGGCCCCAGGTTGGAACCCGACGACGCCGTGGCGTCATAGCCGTTGCCGGCCGCGGAAGGACGGCCCTGCAGGTAGGCGGGATTCGTAAAGGTCTGCCCGATCAGTTCCGACCCGACGACGACACCTTTTTCATCGACCGCCAAGCTGCCGCCGGCCCTGCCACGGAACAGGCCCTGCGCGACGCCGGTCAGGACAAGCGGATAGACCAGGCCGGTCAGGACGAGGGTCACGAGCGTGATTCGTAGCGCGATGACGATTTCTCGAGAGGACGTAGCCCGGTTTGCCGCCGCGGAATCAGTCACGCGGGGAACGGGAGCCCCCTTCAGGTTTGCGACAGTTGCATGAGTCATTGTGATCTCTCCAGGACTTAGACGATTCGGAGCGCTTGCAGAGCGAGGTCGACTATTTTGATTCCCACGAACGGGGCCACTATCCCGCCCACTCCGTAGACGAGCAGCGAACGGCGAAGAATGGCCGCGGCCCCGAGCGGGCGGTACTTCACCCCGCGAAGGGCGAGTGGGATGAGCAGGATGATGATGATGGCGTTAAAGATCACGGCCGACAGGATGGCGCTCTCAGGCGATGCCAGGCGCATGACGTTGAGCGGAGCGATCTCCGGAAACACGCCCATGAACATCGCCGGCAGGATCGCGAAATACTTGGCGACGTCGTTCGCGATGGAAAACGTCGTCAGCGTTCCCCTTGTCATCAAGAGCTGCTTGCCCACCTCGACGATCTCCAGGAGCTTGGTCGGGTTGGAATCGAGGTCGACCATGTTGCCCGCTTCCTTGGCGGCTTGCGTGCCGCTGTTCATGGCGACACCGACATCGGCCTGAGCCAGGGCCGGGGCGTCGTTCGTGCCGTCGCCGGTCATGGCCACCAGCTTGCCCTTCGCCTGTTCATCCTTGATGAGGCGCATCTTGGCTTCCGGCGTGGCTTCCGCGAGAAAGTCGTCGACCCCAGCTTCCTTGGCGATGGCGGCGGCGGTCCGCGGATTGTCGCCCGTAATCATGACGGTCCGGATGCCCATGGCTCGGAAACGCGCGAAGCGTTCCGCGATGCCGGACTTCACGATGTCCTTGAGATGGATGATGCCAAGCAGCCGGGCGCCATCAGCGACCGCCAGAGGCGTACCGCCGGTGTCGCCGATGCGATTGGCGATCTGACGGAGCTCGGCGGAGACCACGCCGCCCTGGCTCTCGACATGGCTGGCCACCGCGTCGACCGCCCCCTTCCGGATTGACCGTCCTGACAGATCGAGGCCGCTCATACGCGTTTGCGCCGTGAACGGGACAAACGTACCGCCACCTGCGTTCGCCACCGCCAGGCGGAGCTTCTCCGTCACCAGGGTGACAATCGATCGACCCTCCGGAGTCTCGTCGGCCAGGCTCGCCAGTTGCGCGGCTTGCGCCAGGTCCTCCATGCGGACACCCGAAAGCGGGATGAGCTCGCTCGCCATCCGGTTCCCGTGGGTGATGGTGCCCGTCTTGTCGAGGAGCAACGTATCCACGTCGCCGGAGGCTTCTACGGCGCGTCCACTCATCGCGATGACGTTTTTCTGCAGCAGCCGATCCATGCCCGCGATCCCGATCGCCGACAGGAGGCCACCGATCGTCGTCGGGATCAGGCAGACCAGCAACGCGACAATCACGGTCGCCGAGAGGCCGATGCCGGAATACTGGGCAAGTGGCACCAACGTCACGCACGCGAACAAGAAAACCAGCGTCAGGCCGACCAATAGAATATGGAGGGCGATCTCGTTGGGCGTCTTCTGGCGCGACGCGCCCTCGACGAGGCCGATCATCCGGTCGAGGAATGACTCGCCCGGGTCGACCACGATCCGGACCACAATGCGGTCCGACAACACCTTGGTGCCGCCGGTGACGGCGGACCGATCGCCGCCACTCTCGCGTATGACCGGCGCCGATTCACCCGTGATGGCCGACTCGTCGACGGAAGCGATGCCTTCGATGATCTCACCATCGCCTGGAATCAGTTCGCCCGCATCGACGAATACGACGTCGCCCTTCCGCAGGGACGAAGACGGGACTGTCTCGGTCTTTCCGCTGCCGACATGCTTATCGCCGCCTTTGCCACCGACGAGACGCCGGGCCGTGGTCTCTTTGCGCATCTTGCGGAGCGTGTCGGCTTGGGCCTTGCCGCGCCCTTCGGCGACGGCTTCGGCGAAGTTCGCGAACACGACCGTGAACCAAAGCCAGAGCGTCACTGCGCCCGTGAACCACAAAGGCGTGCCCGCGGTCGACCCCCGCAGCAGATCCCGAAAAAAGATGAGTG
>JADGRC010000129.1 GCA_017881245.1 Pseudomonadota bacterium | reverse complement strand
CACTGCCGATCTCGAGACGAAGCGGTTCGATTTTCAACATTACTATTTCGTGGAACGCGTGCTGGGCTGGCAGGACGCCTGCCAGAACCAGCTGTTGCCGGATCTGTGTCACCCATGGGTCTTGATTCGTACCGGTGGTGGAGGCACTGTCGAAGGTCGTACTAGACTCCAATCGCCGCGTGATTCCAGAAATTCGCCATCGACAGGAGGCGGGCACCGCCTTCACTATTCGGCGCGTCGAACACCGGAATCCGATTTCTACCCTACTTCGGCCGTCCGGAAAAGCCCGCGGCCTTTCGCAAGGCATCCGCATCGAACAGCCTGCCCTCCGTCATCACGATGCGCGTCTGCCGCAGATCGCCAATGCGCTGCGAGGGATCGCCTTCCACAAGCACCAGGTCCGCGGCCTTGCCGGGTTTGATCGATCCGGTGTGATGATCCTGGCCCACCAAGCGGGCGGGAATGATGGTAGCGGAAGCCAGCGCTTCAGCCGGCGTGAATCCAGCCTGCACGTAGATCTCGAGTTCGTGAACAATCTCAATGCCCGAGCCATCCGTGCCCGCCACTATGGGGATGCCGGCCCTATGCATCCGGCCCAGCAGAGCCACCATCTTGGCCCAGCTGGCCCGGTAGTCAGCGCGCGTCAGGTCCTTGGGGACGGCGAATCCCCCCGCCCGAAAGACGCGTTCGGTGGTCGGGGGAATCGTGCCGACAAACGGGGCATAGGATGGCGAAAGATCGCCGTTCTCCGGCACGTAGAGCGATTAGAATGCAACCATCGTCGGGTCGGAATAGATTTTCTTGCGGGCCATCATAGTCAGGATCGATTGCATCTCCGGGCCGTCGAGGTCCACGTCCCTCGCGTAGCGTCCGGGTCCTTCAAACCTCATGATGCCGTTATCGACGGGCAGCACACTCTCGGGCATCACCTGCATGATGATCCAGTTGATGTGCGTGATCTCGTCGTAGCCGGCCTCAATGGCCTGCGTCGGACGCATGCCCGCCGGAATGTGGCCGTGCACGTGCAATCCGAGCTTATGCGCCTCCGCCGTAGCGGCGGGAAGCCACTCAGGGTTGAATGTGCCGTAGAATTTCACGCCGGTGAACTCGTTCTGTTTGGCTTTGTCGACCAGAGCGATGGCCTCCGCCTGGGTGGTCGCCACGTTGGCAACCTGCGCCGTGTATGTTCCCTTTCCGTCGATCAGCGACGACGGATAGACGTGGGGCAGCAGCAGCTGTCCCGCCGCCGCCCGCGTTCGCCGGTCGATCGTCAGCTTGTCGTTGTTGCCTGGATCGCGAACCGACGTGACACCCAGCGATAACTCCTGCACCCCCGTGTAGTCATCCCCGACATGCATATGGCAGTCCCACGGGCCCGGAAGAAGTGTCTTTCCCGTGCCGTCAATGACCAGTGCGCCGGCCGGCGGAATCGTGGACGACGCCGGCCCGACAGCCGCAATCAACCCCTTGTCCACCACTACGGTCTGATCATTCAGGAACGTGAGATTGTCCGCGTCGAACACCCGGACTTTTGTGAAGGCGAGAGGTCCGGAACGCGACTGGACAAGCGTCCTGGCCAGCATTGGCGCCTGCGCTGCCATCGCTGCGGCCTGTGCCTTCTCCATCCGGTCCCGCTCGCCGACGTAGTCATCGGGAATCCAGTTCAGGCCGAGGGTCACGGCGAAGAACTTGTCATGCACGTCCGCCCACACCGGCAGAGGCGTCGTGCTCACGCCGGTCACCGCCCACAGCGTCACCGTCTGCTTTTTCGCACCCGATCCGACGTCCAGCGTCGTCACTTTCGTTGCGCGCGCTTCGCCGGCAGGCAGCAGTTTCATTGTCCTGTTGGGGCTCGCCAGCAGTCTTTCGAGAAACCATGCGTTTGTGTCCATCGGCCCGCCCAGGGTGGTGTAGAACGCCGGCCCGTTGTCATCGGTGCTGCCGGAATCCATCTGGCTTTTCCACCACCCCTGACCCGACGAGATGCTGAAAGTCTCGGCCGCGTCGCCGGTGGGCGTCACGCCGCGAATTTCGACTGACGCGGGCATACCGTCGGCTCCAGGCTTACCCTTGTAGTCGATCTCTGTCACCATGCCGCGCAGATTCATGCTCTCCCGAGCTCCGCGCGAGCCGTCGGCGTCTGCCCAACTCCACGAATCGCCGTGTTTGCCGCCCGTCGACTCGATGACAAAATGCCGTGCATTTGCCGGCGGTTTCGCCAACTCCGAAGCCGGCACTTGCGCAGCGGCGCACACCGCGAATCCCAGAACTGCGCAGAGAAGTCTACCTTTAGGCATCGTCACTCCCTCGACCAGCGATTCAAGTCTTTAGGATAAAGCCCGGGATTTGTTCATGGAGTATAGCCAAAACGGCCCAAAATCTGACAATTCTCCCCTTGAACAGCCCGCCGTTCTTGATCGACTTTTTCGCTAAACCGTCGCTTCGTGCGTGACCGTCTCAGCGCGCCGCACTCGAATCTTTACCTCGACCCGCGACCCAAGACGGTTGATGATTGACATCAGACGATCGACGGTGAACCGCCCGAGGTCGGCATTACGGATCCGGGAGAAGTCCGCCGCCGCGATGCCCGTGCGGCTGTGGGCGGCTCGTACGGTCAGCTGTTCCCGGTCGAGCACCTTGATGATCTCGGCGGCCAGAATGGCCTTGAATTGTGCAGCATCGGCGTTTTCCTGTCCGAGGTCGCGGAATACGTTGCCGCTACCCCGCCCCACTTCCAGTTTCTCGCCTTTCATCGCGACATCTCCTTCAGTCTCTTCAAACGGTCCTTTATCAGGTCGATTTCGCGCTTCGGTGTCTTGATGCCTTGTGTCGATTTCTTCCGGAAAGCATGCACGACCCAGATCTCATCGCCGAGTTGCACCGCGAAAATCACGCGGAAGGCGTCGCTTTTAAACGGCAGGGCAATCTCCATTACCCCCGATCCCATACCGTGCATCGGCTTGGCAATATCGGACTTGCCGCCTTCGGCGGCCATCGTCAGGGCGGTAAGAAAGATCGACCTGGCCCCCTCGGGGAATGTCTGAAATTCCTTTAGCGCCGCCACGATCCATGAAATCGGCCGTGTCTTCCGGGTCATCTGTCGTCCGCTAGTTCATCCGACTCAGCTATGTTGATGTTGTCATATATGACAACTAGTGTCAATGAGTGCCGGCGCGCCAAACTCAGAGCGCTCGTGAACCGATCGAGAGCGCCTCGCGGACGACCTCGGTTGAGATCTCGCGCCTGTGTCATCCAATGAGCCTCGCCCAGATGACAGTCTCAATGCTGATATCTGTGGAATGAGAACTCGGGCGTCTATCTCCTTCGGTCCGCGTACCCGGAACGCCTCGCGTCAGCCCTCCGACAGTATCGCTTGAGTGACCGCACGGGCAGGTGCAATCAAAACCTTGGCTCCATCTTCGCTGACCTGCGCCGGGCACTCCGGCCACATGGTCCGAATCGATCCAAGCCACTGCTCCAGCATGGCCCGAAACCGACGAGGTCGCGAGTACTCCACCGTTCCCAATTGGCTCGCCAGGCCGTACCGCCCGAAGATCGGAATCGCCTCCGGCCCTTTCGGCTTGAAACACCGATACGAGAGCCACATATATAGGTCGAGAACCGCGGGCGAGGCGGCTAACACCTTTACCGCCTCAAGATCATTTGGCACTGGGTGTGCCATCCCCTCCCGCTAGAAGTCGTCGCTGAGCACGATCACATTCTTGAAATCGGTAGAGCGGTCCGGTGTGCGACTGTACCAGATCTTGGCCTCGCTCATGAAGTTGAAGCGCGACCGCTGAACCACTTTGGCTTGGCCGGTGAGCGTACCGGTACCGAAGAAGATGGTGGCGCCGAAGATCCGTTCGAGGCGCCGACCAGCCGACGGTACTCCTTCCCTCCCCTGTGCATCCCAAAGCTGTCGAGCATCTCGGCTGCGCTGCGGAAGCTAATGACCTGGGTCGTCTGGTGCACAGTCAGAGTGGCCAGGAAGACCGGCACGAGGCGGTCCTGGCCGAACGGAACACCGAACTCCGGATGCCCAGTGACCTTCAGCACGAAGTTGCCTTGCGGCGCACGTACAGCAGCTGATCGTTCGGCAGGCGTCGCACCGGAAGACCACACAGGACGAAGGGCCGGGAGCTGAAGCAGAGATTCT
>JADGRC010000128.1 GCA_017881245.1 Pseudomonadota bacterium | reverse complement strand
GCGCGACTTCGGGGGGCCCCCCCGTCACCGATCGCGTTTCCAGAAACCTCGTCGAAAGGCTCGGCCCCCGACCGGTGACGGGCCCGAGGGTGGCGGCCCGGGCCGCCGCCGCGGGTCGCCGCCGGCAACCCGCGATCGACCCGATCGCCAGGGCCGCGACCAGCAGCGGCAAGACCGCCCTGATTGCCATCCGCTCAAGTATATCAGGTGGATCGGTCGCTCACGTCACCACGGCCGTGACCGGTCCGTGACCCGCGTTACCGGCATTACCGGCGTTACTGGCGTTACTGGCGTTACTGGCGTGACCGCCACGGCCGTCGGTATAGGCGAAGCCCCGCGGGATTCAATCCGAGGTGCCGACTTGCGGACGTGGGCGCCATCCGCGGTTCGTGCTTACATGCAACGCGATGCTTGATTTCCACCCCCTGCTCACGATCGAAGGACTGATTAGCCTGGCCAGTCTGACGGCCCTGGAAATCGTCCTGGGCATCGACAACATCGTGTTCATCGCCATCGTCTCGGCTCGGATCGAGCCGCACCGCCGTTCCCTATTGCGTCGTCTGGGATTGGGTCTGGCGCTGGTGATGCGCCTTGGGCTGCTGTTCGGCCTGTCGTGGATCATGGGGATGACCCGACCGGTCTTGTCGGTGGTCGGTCAGGCCTTCTCGGGCCGGGACCTTGTCTTGCTGGGAGGTGGCCTTTTCTTGATCGCGAAATCGAGCCACGAAATGTTCCTCGGCGCGGAGACCGACGGGCCCCCGGCGGGCGGCAAGGAGATCAAGCCGTCCTCCCCCAAGGCGCCTCCCGGGACGGAACGCGACGCTGGGGGGGGGAATTTTGGGTTCATGTTGGCCCAGATCTTGGTGCTCGACATCGTGTTCTCTCTGGATTCGGTCATCACCGCGGTGGGGATGGCCCAACAGCTCTCGATCATGATGCTGGCGATGGTTATTGCCGTAATCGTCATGCTGATGGGAGCGAACGTAATCAGCGAGTTCATCACCCGCCACCCGAGCATGAAGGTCCTGGCCTTGTCCTTTCTGATGATGGTCGGCGTGTTGCTGATCGCCGACGCGTTCGGAAAACACATCAGCAAAGGCTACGTGTACTTCGCGATGGCGTACGCCCTGGCGGTTGAGCTGATCAACATCCGGCGGCGGGGGGGCCGGCAGGGGGCGAGCCCGTCTTGATGCGGCTCGCGGTCCCGCAAAAAGAGGGGAACGGACCTGAACTCAGAGAAGAGTGACGCCGTCTTCGCGCCCTAGCCGCTTATCGAAGGTCAGCAAGTGAACGCCACCCGCGCGAGCCTTGCCGAGGATGAGGTAGTCGGCGAACTCCGACCCGCCCTCCCGGTAACCTTCAAGCGCCGACTCGACCAGCTCCAGATCTTCGAAGGCCACGCCACGCGTGCGAACCAACCGCGATAGACGCTCGTGGATGGTGGCACGATCCCACTCGTACGCGACGCTCAGGACCCATGCAATCTCGGCCAGCACAACGAGCGACACGAAGACACCATCGCTTCTGGCGTGTCGGGCGAACGCACGCTCTGCCCTCCTTGTTTGCGCCGGATCGTCACCGACCAGTACGCGCACAAGGACGTTCGTGTCAAACGCCGCCACGCCGCACCGCTCGTCCGATCGCCATATCCATCTCTGCTACGGAGACCACGCGGGTCACCGGCGGACGATCGTGAAACAGCTCGTCCGGTTCATGGAGCGCAGGAAGCAGCACCAACCGGCCGTGCTCGTCGATCAAGCCATCGACCTTGCACCCCGGCAATAACTTGAGCCGCGCCCGAACATCCTTCGGCAAAACAAACTGTCCTCGAGTACTCATGGTGATGGTAAACATGAACCATGTTAAGTTGCATTGACTTACCTGTCAAGTTGGGCCAACTTACTGGAGACAACGGCGTTCTTCCTCAGTCGAACGTCCAGCCGGGAACACCGCCGGGCCACGTCGGCGTTGCGCACCGCCAGCGCCAACGCCTTCCTGGTCCCGACCAACACCACCAGGCGGCGCGCCCGGGTGACGGCTGTGTAAAGCAAATTACGTTGCAGCATGACGAAGTGCTGCGTGTGAATCGGGATCACGACCGCCGGATACTCCGAGCCTTGGGACTTGTGGACAGTCGCCGCGTACGCGAGCTGTAGCTCGTCCAGATCGTCGTAAGCGTAGCGGACTTCACGATCGTCGAATCTGACGATCAGTGTATCGCCGTCGTCATTGGTTCCACCGGTCTCGGCGGGCGTGGTCCCCTCGACGCGGTCGACACGTCCGATGTCGCCGTTGAAGACGTCCTTGTCGTAGTCGTTGCGCACCTGCATGACCTTGTCGCCCACACGAAAAGTCCGTCCGCCGCGCGTCAGCCCGGGCGCATCTGCGGTCAGGGCCTGCTGCAGAAGTTGATTGATATTGCCCGCCCCTAGATCGCCACGGTGCATGGGCGAAAGCACTTGAATATCGTGCGGTCCGAGGCCGTAACGTCGCGGCAGGCGTGTCGTGACCAAATCGCGAATCAACTGCGACGCCGCCACGGGGTCGTCCTCTTCGAGGAAGAAGAAATCGCGCTTGTCCGCCCCGCTTCCATCGGAAGGAGGAGCACCCAATTCGGGCAAATCCCCGTCGTGAATGCGGTGGGCGTTGACGACGATCAGACTTTCGCCCGCCTGCCGGAATATCTCGGTCAGTCTCACCGTGGGAACGACCCCGGAAGCAATCACATCGCGCAGCACCGTGCCCGGCCCGACTGACGGCAATTGATCGACGTCGCCGACCAGAACCAGGCGCGTCCCCGAGGCCAGCGCCGACACCAGATCGGCCGCCAACCGCACATCCAACATCGACGCCTCGTCAACGACCAGCAGGTCGGCCTCCAACGTCCGGCCCGGCGCGCGACCGAAGACACCCTCGGCGGGCTTCCATTCCAAGAGCCGGTGCAGCGTCGCGGCGGGCTGTCC
This sequence comes from Pseudomonadota bacterium, assembly GCA_017881245.1. Lineage (GTDB taxonomy): Bacteria > Myxococcota_A > Polyangia > Fen-1088 > Fen-1088 > FEN-1088. The sequence continues at coordinate 20,327 of JADGRC010000128.1, read as the reverse complement.
CGTCGCCTCTGACAACCGCTTGGCCGCACGGCCCGTCGGCGCCGCCAAAGCCACGCGCAATCCCTTGCGCACCAAAATGGAAACGATGCCTCGAACGATCGTGGTCTTGCCAACCCCGGGTCCCCCCGTCACGACCAGCATGCGTTCCGACAACGCGCGCCGCACCGCCTCGGCCTGCTGTGGCGCGAGCGCGATCTTTGCCTCGCTTTCGTACCAGGCAAGCGCGCGTTCGACGTTCACCGATACCGTGTCGCCCGACGCCTCTAGCAGCCGTCGCAGACCCTGCGCGACCACGACCTCGGCTCGGTGCAGAGCCGCCACGTAGACAGCCTCCCCTCCGGAGCGGCCGTCGACGTCGCCGCCGGCCTCGGGGCGGGCTTCGATGACGACGTCGCCGGATCGACCAAGACGATCCACCGCTGGATCGACCAGCGCCTCGTCGATCCCCAAGAGCGCGACGCCGTCACGAACCAGGCGCTCGCGCGGCACGAACACGTGCCCGTCGGTCGCGGCTTCTTCCAGGACGTGGCGCACGCCCGCCTCGGCCCGCGCGTCCGATTCGCGACCGATTCCGAGCGCCGCCGCCAGCCTATCGGCCGACAAGAACCCGATCCCCCAAACGTCGAACGCGAGCCGGTAAGGATTCTCGCGCACGAGAGCTATCGCGCGCCCCCCGTACCGTTTGTAGATGCGGGCGGCGAACGCGGGCGAGACGCCATAGCCCTGCAAGAAGACCATGACCTTCCGCACCTCGCGCTGGGCGCTCCAGGCGTCGCGAATGGCCTTGGCGCGCGTGGGGCCAATCCCGGGGACCTCGCTGATGCGCGCGGGATCGCGATCGAGAAGATCCAGCGTGTCGATTCCGAATCGCTCCACGATGCGGGCGGCGAATTCGGGACCGATGCCCTTGATCAAACCCGAACCCAGATACCGGCGAATGCCTTCGATCGTCGCTGGCGCAATCTCGGTGTAGCCCGTAACGCGAAACTGCGTGCCGAAGCGCGGATTGCTTTCCCGCCGGCCCGAGACCCGCAACTGCGCCCCGACCGGAATACCGAGGAGGCTACCGACAATCGTGACGGGCTCGACGCCACCACCGACGGCCAATCGCGCGACGGTGAACTCGCCCCCCGAACCGGAAAACACGATGCGATCGACGGTTCCCTCCATCGACTCCGTTTGCCCCTCGGACGAGCCTTGCACCTTGGCCCCCGAACCGGCGGTTGGTGCGGCCTCGTTGTGCGTCCCCCGGGTCCGCCCCCGCCCGGGCGGAATGCGATCAAATAGATCCATCGTTTACCGGGATTCCAACCGCCTCAGAGGTCGTCGGTCTCGCCCGCCCGTTGCTCTTCCAGCCGCCGATAGATGGTTCGCGTTGCGATCCCCAAGAGCTGCGCGCACACCCTCTTGTCGCCACCCGTATGCGCGAGCGTCGCGTGAATCACACGCCGTTCGATTTCCTCGAGCGGCGTGCCGACCGCGAAGGTCAGCGACTTACCGTCGCCGGCGGCGCTGCCGCCCGTGCGCACCTCCGGTGACAGATCTTCCAGCTCAATCGCGGTTCCGCGCGACAGGACTACAGCTCGTTCGACGGTGTTCTCCAGCTCGCGCACGTTGCCCGGCCAATCGTAACGTCCGAGAGCATCGGCGGCCGCGCGCGAAAACCCCGAAAGATGGCGACCGTTCCGTTCGACGTAGATTTGCAGAAAATGTTCCGCCAAGAGGGGAACGTCCTCTCGTCGATCGCGCAACGGAGGAATCGGCACGTCGATCACGTTCAGCCGATAGTACAGATCCTCGCGGAAGCGGCCCTCGCGCACGGCCGCGCGCAGATCCTGATTGGTCGCCGCGACGAGGCGCAGATCGACCTTGACGGTGCGACCACCCAGCCGTTCGATTTCTCCCTCTTGCAGGACGCGCAACAGCTTGACCTGCACGTGCGTCGGGATCTCACCGATTTCGTCGAGGAACAAGGTGCCGCCGTCGGCCTGCAAGAACCGTCCGTCGTGGCGTTGCACGGCTCCCGTGAACGCTCCCTTCTCGTAGCCGAAAAGCTCCGCCTCCAAAATGCTTTCCGGCAGCGCCGCGCAGTTGACCGGAACGAACGGCCCCCGCACACGCGGCGAGTAGTCATGAATCGCACGCGCCAGCAGCTCCTTGCCGGTGCCCGATTCACCCAGCAGAAGGACGGTCGCCACCGACGGCGCGGCCTGCATCACGATGTCCATCGTTCGCCGCCACGGCAGCGACTGACCGATCAACGTGCGCTTCTTCTGCGCGGCCAACTGCGCGCGCAACGACCGGTTCTCCTGAACCAACGATCGCTTCTCAAGCGCCTTGCCCACCACGCGCAAGAGGTGGGCCCGCTTGAGCGGCTTGGTCACGAAATCATACGCGCCCAGCTTCATGGCCTCGACGGCGTTCTCGACCGTGCCATAAGCCGTCATCAACACCGTCTCGGTCTCCGGCGACAATGTCCGGCTGGCCTTCAGAAGGTCGATGCCCGACATTCCCGCCATCATGAGGTCGGTGATCAAGACCGATACAGGCTCGCGACGCACGATTTCGAGCGCATCGGCCCCCGACGTCGCCGTTAGCACGCGCAGGTGTTCGCGCTCGAAGATCTTCTGGAGAGAATCGACGATTCCCGGCTCATCATCGACGACCAGCAACGTGGGCGCGCCGGGGCTTCCGGTTGCCGGGCGGCTCGCCTCGGGTGACAGGCCTTGAACTTCCGCGACAGTCATTCAACTACTCTACGCCACATTGACAACGACACAAGAAACCATGCCACTATGACACCTTGCTGCCAGGATGTCAGTGTGCTCCGGTTCCAATTTCTGGTTGCCGGTGGTTCGGGTCTTCGGGTCTTCGGGTGTTCGGGTCTGATTTTGGAGCGGCACTACCGTTGTGCCTGGCCTTCGGGCTTCTCCCCCCGACGCCACACCCCGACGCCACGCCGACGCGTTCGTGGCAGGTCAGCGGAGGCGTTTTCCAGTCACGTCCCGTCCCCCTTGGTGGAGAACAAGACTGTCCGCAACTCCCGCAGTGCCGGGGTGAAAGGTAATTTGCGCCTCGACCGCCTCCAAGAAGAACTTGTTGGCAGCGGTGGGGAACATTTCGAAGCGCTCCTGGCCGGTCGCCTGAATGTAAAGGCCGGCGCCGTCGCGGGTGATGGTCGCGACGAAGCCCGGGCGCAGCTCGTAGGCGCCGACATACTTTTCGAGAACCTTGGCGTCGATCGAAATGATCGCGGGCCGCCCAGGCACCGGCTCGTCGGTTCGGATTCGGTGTTCAGTGGTGGCGTTGGGTTGTGTGGCGTCGAACGCGGTAACGCGGCCCGCGCGATCGCGGAGGAACTCGAATCGAAGAGGTGTGCCCTTGACGAAGAAACCGCTCTCCGAACGGGCCTGGAGCGCCAACAGCGGGCCGCCCGTCTGTTGCACCGTCATGCGCGCACCGTCGCGCCGAACCACGGCGCGCAGCTTGTCGTCGATGGCGTAAACCCCGACGTAGCGATCGAGGATCGCCGGAGCAACCGCCACGACCGGCGGGTCGGCGATCGGTCTGCCAGCCACCGTCGCCGCCAGCTTGAGGGCGAGGCCGCTCGCATCGGTCTTGGCCGGCAGGGCATTGCACAGAACCACGACGAGGATCTCATCCTCTGGAAAACGCATGATGGCCGTGCTGAATCCTGGGATGCCGCCCCCGTGGGAGACAACGCGATGCCCCTCCCACGCCCCGATGCTCCAGCCGAAACCGTAGTGCGTCGCGGTCCCATCGCGGAGCCGGGCCGGCGTGAACACACGCTCCCAGCTTACCTTCTTCAGAAGCTTGCCGTTCGCGATGGCGCTGTCCCACAGCGCCAAGTCGTCGATCGATGAGACCAGCCCGCCCGCGGCGAACGGTGGGCTCATGCTGAGCAGAGCCGCGTTCGAGAACACGTCGCCGTTTCGATCGTAGCCCGCGACGCGACCGGGGATGATGCGTTCGACGGCACCGTAGCCGGTGTGACTCATGCCGAGCGGCTTCGTCAGGCGTTCCGCCAAGAACGTGGGGAAGTCCATCCCGGCGACCTTCTCGATGACCATGCCCAGCAAGTAGTAATCGGAATTGGAATACCTCCATCGCGTGCCTGGTGAATACTCGAGCGGCAGATCCTTGAACGTCTCCAGGACCTCGCGATGCGTGAGGTCCTCGCGACGGCGTCTGTGAAACGTCGGCTGCTCGGTGTAGTTGGGCACGCCACCGGTGTGCGTCAGCAGCTCCTCGATCGTGACGACGGCTGTATTGGGCGGGGAATATTCCGGAACAAACTTACGTACGTCGTCCTGCAGGGACACCTTGTCTTCATCGACCAACATCATGACGGCCGCGGCGGTGAATTGCTTCGTGATCGAGCCGAGGCGGAAGATCATCTCGGGTCGCATCGCCACCCCCAGCTCGAGCTGCGCCATGCCGTAAGCCTTGCGCAGCAACACCTGTTCGCCTTTGCGAACCAAGATCGCGGCGCCCGGCTGGTTCGCCGGAAAGTACGGCGCCGCTAGCGCGTCCAGTTGCGCCGTCAGATCGGACACGGACGGGGGTATGGTCTCGGCCGACGCGCGGGTCCCCGCTATCGCGAAAATGATCGTAAGCACCGCCCTTCGTGCCAAACGCGAGCACGACCATGGAATCTTCCCGTTCATGGCGATCTCACGGCCCCAACTTTACGCTCGAAGTCGTTTGGAGTCGCGCGGGTCGGAATCGCTTCCCAACGCGCGACCCGGGGCGGCAGGTTCACGTTTGTCGATTTGGGGTCGCCGCCGAAACCCGCCGCCGATCAGTTGGCGCAGAGAGCGACCTTGCCGCAGGCGACCTCGCCGAGCACGATGGCGCCACCGCTCGGAGCAAACGCGACGGAGAGCGTGTAGTACTTGAGGCCGGCGGAGAGGCCACCGAGTTGGCCGCGCAACCCGACGTCCCAGATACTTCCCGCGCCGCCCGAGCTGTACCCACCGGTCGCCACGGCCAAGTAATGACCGTCCTGAGAGAAAGCGACGCCGTTCACGCTTTGGTAACCGTCGCTTCCATCCGCGTCGAGCACCAGGTTGGCCCCCGCGGGGGCGGCCATGTTGGCGAAAGGAAAATTCCAGAAGTGCACCACGGCATCCTCGGTTCCGACAGCCAGCAGGGTTCCGTCAGGCGAGAACCTGACAGCGCCGATTGACTGGTAGCCGGGGTCGGTCATCACGTGCAGGGTGGCAGTGGGCATCGGATTGATGGTGGTTGCGCCGACGGTGTACGCGGAAACATCCGCGTTGGTGAACCCCACCACCGCGAAGACACCCGCGGTCACGGTGGACGGCGACACCGCCAGGACTTTCGGTGTCGCGACCAGCGGCCCCAGCGTCGCCGTGGGCGCCCCGCTCAGACCGTGCATGTACATCTTCTGATCGGAATCGATGCTGATGATCGATTGACCGTTGGGTGTGAAGGCCAGATGGTAGATGTCGCCGGTCACGCCCGTCAGATTCGGACGCGCCGTCCACGCACCGACGTTCCAGATCGCGATCGTGCTTCGAGAGCCCGCGGCCAGCAGCGTCCCGTCCGGCGAGAACGCGACGTACGATTGCCTCGCCAGGCTGAAGGCGTGCCCTTCTTCGGTCAAAGCCTTGCCGTCGAACTTCCAGATCTTGATGCGCCCGTCCTCGCCCGCGGTGACCACGGTCTTGCCGTCGGGGGAGATCGCGACCGACCGGATCCCCCAGTCCCCTAAACCACGCTCGACACACGGAAGATTGTTGGCGGCGTTGTGATCGTATTCGATGCACCCGCCTAACGTGGGCGGGTTGACGGCGGCTCCGCCGGTACCCGCGCCGCCGGTCCCAACGCCGCCCGTGGACGTGCCACTCGCGCCGCCGCCCCCCGCCGCCGCCGTGCCACCCGTGGCCCCGCCACTCGCCCCGCCGCCACCCGCCACGATGCCGCCCGTGCCGGTGGTTCCCGCGGTACCCGTGCCCGCCGTTCCGCTTCCACCCGTCGCCGTCGCGCCGCCGGCGGCCGCACCGCCGCTGGCACCCCCACCGGCCCCTCCCCCGGCGCCCGTGGTACCACCAGTGGAACCGGGTCCGCCGTCGCCGCCCGGTGCGCCTCCGTCGGTGCAGCCGCTGGGGGGAGGATGCAACTCGACCACAGCATTGACGGTCGACCCCGGCGCGACGGTCGCCGTGTTCGTTGTCGTTCCCGAGCCATCGTACGAGCACGCGCCCGTCGCGTGGACCATGACCGGGGTGCGCGCGGCGACAGCGCCGCTCACGTAGACCCCGTATTTCACAGCGTCGCTCGACAACCCCGCGCTCGACAATGAAAACGTTCTCGATATCGTGCCGATGGTGATTGTCGCGGACCGCAGACCGCTGGTTGGCGGATTGACCGTCAGGGCCACCACCACCAGCGATTGCTTGTCACCGTGGCAGCCCCCAACCAACGTCAGTGTGGCGGCAACCAACCAAGGCGACGCTCCCCGAATTCGTCGGTGTCGCATCACATGCACCCAAGCGGGGGGGTGCAGGGCGGACGGCTGGTTCCGCTCGACAACAACACGGCGGCGACCACCCCTCCCACGACGACGGCGCCCACGCCGGTCCACAGCCACCAGCGCGTATAGAGGGGCGCCGGCGACTCCCTTTGGTCGCCCCCATTCTGTTCGCTCCCGGCGCCTGCGCTCGACGCCAAGGAGATCGTCGGCGCTGTTGAGGCGGGCGCCGGGCCAGGCACCGCCGCTGGAGCCGGCGCGACCGCCGGCTGTTGAACCGGCGAGGCAGGGACCTGTGCGGGGATCGGTTTGTCGGCCGCCGCCGTCCGCGACTGCTCGGTCTGCAGCGCCTCCATCTCGCGGATATATCCTTCGATCTCGGTCCTCTCGTCGGGCGAGACCTTCTTGGCCTTCGCCAGATAGTCGCGAAACGAATCGATCGCTTTTTGCGGGTCGCGCATCTTCTGATGGCAGCGCCCAATGTTGCGCAGATAGACGGGGTGCAGGGTCTCGGCGTACAGCTTGGCGAACAGGCTCAACGCCTCGTCGAACCGACCGGCCGCGAACGCCTCGCGCGCGTTCATTTCCATCTGGTGATCCGGGCTGCCGACGGCCGGCGACGAGGGGAACGCCACCGCGCCTCCCGCCAGCAGAATCAGCGCTAATCCAAAGGCCAGACACCTTGCACCACGGACCACCTGTCGTTGCGCCATTGGGCAAGAAGATAGAGCCGGCACCCGCAATCAGTCAAAACGAAGAGGCGGAATCGCGCCGGCGTCGTGCGGACTTGACGCCTCCCGGGCCCGCGCGATCGCTCGGGCGCTCGACCCTTACACGAGCCCGTCGAGAACGCCGGTCGTCAGACGACGCTCGACGCTCACACGAGCCCGTCGAGAACGCCGGTCGTCAAATCGGCAGTCGGCTGCGTGCCGAAGGTGTTCAGGTTGACGCCGAACGCTTGGGCGATCGACACCAACAGATGGTTGTTGGTGGACCCCTTGAACTCCGGGGCGCCGGGCGCGCACCACAGATTGCTCGCGGGACAGTCGGCCTGCATCTTCAAGCGGCGGCCCATGCGGAACTTGCCATTGACCCCGCCAGCCAGCACGGTCGGTACGTTGCGCGTGCTGTGCAGGGCCGGGTTGCCCATGTCGCTGCTCGCGTAAATCAGCGTGTTGTCGAGCACGCCCATGGTGCTCAACTTCTGCATCAACAGCGCGACCTTCGAATAGGCGTATCCGTTGAACTTGGCCAACAGAGCCCACGTCGCGGGATCGCCCGCTCCCACCGGGTGTCCATCCTGCCCGGCCGGCGAGCCGTTGTACGTGTGCGCGACCGAGCCATGATTGTCCTTGGGCAGCCCGAGCGGGTTCCCGTCATAGGACAGATCGCCCATGTAAAGCGTCGCGAATCGGGTGACGTCGCACGCGAAAGCCTGCGCGATGAGCGTGATGTGCGCGTCGGTGATCGCGTCGAAGTACGGCTCACCTCCATTGTACTGCTGCAACTTGGGAAACTTCGTCGCGTCTGGCTTGGTCGGTGGCGTGCAAGTCGACGAGATCGCCATGGGCATGATCTGCTTTTCGAGATCGCGCAGCGAGGTCAGGTGCTGATCCAGCTTGCTCTGCTCAGGCGCGGCCAGGCGTGGCATCAGACGGTTGATGTCTCCGCGAACAAAGTCGATGACGCTCTGGCCGAGCGTCCGTTGGCGCATGGCCGCCGCCTGGGCGGCGCTATCGTTCGGCACGACGAAATTCGCGAACAGAAGATTGAACGCCTGCACGGGATCGATGATCTTTGGCAGGGCCGCCCCACCCGGCCCGAACGACAAGGTCGATCCCGACTTCGTGTCCGTGTTTCCGACGCCAAGGGCAATGCTGGTGATCGCGTTGCTGGCGCCCAGCTTCTGATCGATGGCCAATACTTGATCCAGGGATGCGTTGAGCGGCTTCTGTCCGGACGCATCGATTCGGCTGCCTGTCAGGATCGTTCCCGCTGTGTCATGCCCGTTGGCGTTCGACAGCAGATCGATCCCCTCGATGATCAGAATCTTGCTCTTCAGCGCCGGGGTATCGAACGCCTTCAACGACGAATTCGCGAAGCTGAGGTCAAAAGTCGTCTCGGTATCCCCGGCCTGCATCCCAAAATATTCCTGAGCGATGCCGTGGGGGTGATACATCGTCACGAAACGCAACGGCAGGAGCTCTCCGGCGGCCTTGGCGTGCGAGTCTTCAAGCAACTTGAAGAACGGCAATGCCGCAAAACCGGTCCCCACGCCCCGAAGAAAAGACCGGCGAGCCGGGCTGATTTTCATTGGGGCCTCCGCCGAATGAACGTCGGATTCTTCACGTACGCCACCATGGTCTCCAGAACGCTGCCTTGTTGGGCGGCCGGCAATTGCTTCCAGAACTGCACGAATGCTTCCTCGCTGCCCTTGACCGAATCGTCGCTGCGCCCGGTCGACGAACGGAAAATTTGCCGCGCCAAACAGGTCCGAACCTGGGCACTGTTGGACATCGCTGTCGCGAGCGCGTTGCTGTCGGCGTAGGTCCCGTCAAAATCGGTTCCCGTGATGACGGCGGACGTGTCGACCGGCAGGCCATTTTCGGTTGCGTGGCCGCCGGCGACCTGACGAGCGGCGCCCATGCCGTCGTATGCCTCGAAAGCGAACCCGAACGCGTCGATGCTGCCGTGACAGCTCGCGCACAACGTATCCGTCGCATGGGCGGTGAACCGCTGGCGGGTAGTCTTCGTCGCGTCGAACGCCGGCGGCGTGACGTCGATGTTGAGTTCCGTCGGGGACACGAGCGGCATGCACGCGATCTGGCGCATGATGGCCACGCCCCGCAGCACTGGGGCGCTTTCGCTGGCGTGCGCGAACACCGACAGGAAAGCCGCCTGGTTCATCACGCCACGACGGGGGGTGGACCCGAGCGACGTTCGCCCCGTCCCCGCCGATGTGACCCCGTAGAGGCCCGCCAACGTGTCGTCGGCGATAGTCCAATCGGCCGCCAACAATTCCTGGATGGTCGCGGTCGACTTGGTCAACACCTCGCGCACGAAATTCGTGCTCTCCAGCGCAATCGAGGCTTTGACGCCCGAAAACTTCGGATAGGCCGTCGCGTCCTTGTCGGTAACCGCAATCTGGTCGAGGCTGAACATTTCACGAACGAAACGAACCATCGCGTCCTGACCGTTGGCGAGCGCCAACAAGCGCCGGGCGTGCTGCTCGCGCGCGGCCGGGTCCCCAAGGCCCCCCGCCGTCGCCGCCGCGAGGAGAGCATCGTCCGGCGGGCTGGCGGTCAGAGTGTACGAAAGCAGGGCGGCCGATTCATTCGGCGTCAGCGTGACATTTCCATCGGCCTCCATCGCGCCGCTTCCGATTTCGGTGACATACAGGAAACCGGCCGACTGCAAGACCGCCCGGACCACGATGTCGATGCCGTCGTTGTACGTCGCGCCCGTGGCACCCACGCGATACACGGTGATAAACGCGTTGACCTCGTCCGTGGTCAGAGGACGTCGATACGCCTTGGCGCCGAAAGACTGGATAAACGTGGTCGCGCACGCCTCGCCGCCGGTCGCGCTGTTCGCGCAGGGCGCCAGATTCGCGAGCCGCCCGTTTTGGCGCGCTTCGGCCACCAGCGCGACCGACGCATCCGAGAGCTGTTTGGCCAGTACCGGATCCACGCGCTGAGCGTCGTTCAACGTGTAACCGCCGCGCGAAAATATGCCCTGACGCGAATCGGGAGGGAAAGTCCCCGCCATGGTCATCGATGTTCCGAGCAGGGCGCGCACGGAAGCGTCGTACTCCCCGTTCGTGAGCCGGCGGATGCGCGCGGGAAGCAAAGGACTAATCGCGCCGATGTTTCCTCCACTGGCACCCGCCGCATTGCCGCCGCCAACATTGCCTGATCCACCACCGGTGCCTGCCTTGCCGCCTGTGGCTGACTTTCCGCCTGTGCTGGCCTGACCGCCATCGGGCGCCGCCGGCGTCTCGGCATAGCCTACGCAGCCCATCGCCGCGACCAGGGTCGCTATGACAAAGCGACCCGCGAAGACGCGAACGGAAAAAGCGCTACGGGGGGGCATCGTAGTTTCTTGAGTATAGAGTCCAGTGAGGCGCCCCACGTACCAAAATACCTTTATCTATGATGCGATCGAGAACGAAAGGTAGGTGAAGAACCCATAAGGTGTTTGCCTGAGTGCGCTGCGCACAACCAGCGTGGGAACGTCACCCCGGGGCGAGGGTGAGGTGGCTGGACGCGGCGAATCAGTTCATCGGCTGGGACTGGGAGGGACTGAAACCGGGCCCGTCCGGACACCAACGCCCTGTCGCGGCAAGCGAATGCGAAACACGGTGCCCTGACCCACGACGCTTTCGACGGCGATCTTTCCACCATGGCGTTCGATGATGCCGTGCACAATCGAAAGACCGAGGCCCGACCCCTCCCCGACGTCTTTCGTGGTGAAGAACGGATCGAAGATACGTGGCAGCAACTCGGGCGGAATGCCGGGGCCGTCGTCCGAGACGGTGATCTCGATTACGTCACCGTCGGCGCGGGCGGCGATGCGGACGGTCCCGCCGCCCGCCCGCTGTCCGATCGCCTGCGCGGCGTTCGTCACCAGGTTCATCAGGACCTGATCGATCTGGCCCGCGAACCCAACTACGCGCAACGCAGGGTCGACGTCCTTCTCGATACGCGTCTGCTGCAACCGGTGCCGCAGCAAATCCAAGGTGTCGTCGACGCTGCGCGACAGGTTGACCTCGCGCGGCTGCTCGTCATCGCCACGCGAGTAATTGTGCAACGCCTGCACAATAGCCTTGCTGCGCGTCGCCCCGCGTTGGATGACCGCCAGCATCTCGCCCGCCTCACGGCTCAAGGCCCCGAGCGCGTCCAGATCCCGCGTCTGGCCAAGCGCGCGGACGAGATCTTCCAGCGGGCCTATCGTATTGATGACGGCGTTGACCGGGTTGTTGATCTCGTGCGCGATTCCCGCGACCAAACGCCCCATCGACGCCAATTTCTCGCTGCGCACGAGGTCGTCCTGCGCTCGGCGCAACTTCTCCAGCGCCTCGCGCAGCTCGACGTTGCGTTGTTCCAGGACCTCCGTGCGCCGGCGCACCTCGCGCTCCAGATCGATGTTCAAGGATTCCGTCGACCGCAGCTTGTCCCGCAAGGCGCGTCGCATCTCCTCGAACGCGAACGTCAATCGCCCAATCTCGTCGGCCTCGCCCGACGGCGGGACGGGCCGCGCCAATTCGCCGCGCGCCATCTCCTCGGTTCGTTCCTCCAAGGCGCGAATGGGCGTGACGATGTCACGAACAATCAGCAGCACGAGGCCGAGCGACAGCGCCATCACCAGCGTCACCGACGCAACGAACGTGGGCAACTGGCGCGCCGGCGACAGCGCGAACAACACCACCAGTCCGGAGGTGAGGACCGTAACGCTCAGAAAAAAACCCACCAGCTTGCCGCGCAATCCGGCCGCCGCCCTCACCTCCGCCACCGGCAGGTGATGACGCGAGCCCAACTGCCCCAGCAGAGGCCGCAGCACGTCTCGCAACAGCAGCGTCTCGTACAACCCCATCGCGAGCACGATCAGAGACACCGCCGACAACAAACGAGCCGCGGTGGCAGTGTCAAAGCCCACCAGACGGCGACCGAGCGAGATCACCGCCAGCGCCGCCAGCGTAGACCAAATCGCTTGATAACCCGCCAAGCGATAGGGAATTGATTGGGCCGCGTTGAAGGCCTCGATCGCACGCGGTTCGTCGCGCGCAGGTCCACGGGTGGGCGGAAAACGGACCGCCAGATCCAGGTATCGTTCTATGGGCAACGTCCGGCGATACAAGGACCGACCGCAGAAACCCAATACCGGAAGCAACGCGGGAGCGGTCAGCGCCGCCATCAAGGCCGCGGGACGGGAAGACAGGTCCGTGAACATGGCCGTCAGCGCCGCGATCACGGCGTGGGTCATCCCAAGCAGCGACAGCGCCGTGCCGGCCAGACGGCGGCGGTACGTGGACGCGAACACCCGCAACGGATCGACGTTGGGCAGCAGGGACCGGCGAGCCCGCTCCAACAGGCGCTGCCAGACGATGCTGCGCAGGGTGCCCGCCGCGCTGGAGTAAAGGAGGGCCATCGTGACCACGCCGGCGCCCGACACCCAAGGCAGATCGCCGTGGTGGGCCAGGCGGACCGCCAACAACACGGCCGTGATGGTCCAGACGGCGGACCGCAGGCGCCCCGTCTCGGAGGGTGCGCGGCGGATGGCCGACTGAACATCATCGGCGGCCGCGGCGGACAGCCCTTGCTGCCGCTGCTTTATCCCGAGAGCGGTCCAGATGGGGCGCAAAGTGGCCGCGCTGCCCACCACGGAAAGCAACCACAGCCCGACGAACCACGGAAGCAGCGCCGGAATCGCGTCGCTCGACCGGATCCCCTCGCGCACCAGCAGGGCCATCGGCGCCCCGACCAGCCCAATCTCCAGGATCGTCAGCAACAGCTCCGCCACCAACAGGCGGAACACCAGCACGCCCGCCACGCCGGGAATTGGGTGCGCGCCGCGCCGGACGTCGGATTCGGGCAACGAGGAAACGGACACGGGCCCTCCGGCGGCCTATTCTAACCTCAATTTGGGGTGTGCGGCTCCGGCCGCCCCAATTCGCGCTACATTCGATGCAGTCATGACCTGGGAAACCATCCGGAATCTGGTGCGCGACGAATGGGTGATCCTGTCGTTGCTGCTTTTTTGGTCGCTGGCCGGCCTGACGGTGATCTGCGAGCGGGTGTACGCGCTGTGGAACGTGCTCGAAAAATCCGAGGCCTTCAAGGCCAAGGTGATCGCGGCACTGGAAGGAGGCGATCTGGCCAAGGCGTCCGCGTTGTGTGAGACATCGGCCGCGCCTCTCGCGGAGATTTACGAACGCGGTCTGGTCGTCTACCAGAAGACGCCGCAGAAAACCGCCGAGGCGGTGGCGTCGCAGCGTGCGGCGGTCGTGCTGTCCTTCAAGCGGTATTTGTGGGCTCTCGGTACGGTGGGGTCGTCGGCGCCGTTCGTCGGCCTGTTTGGGACGGTGGTTGGCATCCTGAAGGCATTCCAATCGATGTCGGTGGCCGGAACCGGCGGTTTCAAGGTTGTGTCCCAGGGGATCGCGGCCGCGCTGGTCGCCACCGCGGCCGGCTTGCTGGTCGCGATTTACGCCGTCATCGCCTACAACTACTTCGTGTCGAAGATCAACGGATTGGCCATGCAGTACAAGCTTTACAGCGACGAATTCCTGCTGGCTCTGGGCGAGTATGCGAAGGGTCGCGGCGCGGCCCCAACCGGCAACGGCGGAGCGCCCAACAGCGCGCATTCCGCGGGCGCGCCGCCTGCTCCCGCCGCTCCTGGGTCCACCTAGACACGGCCGACGAGGCGGCAAGAACATGGGCGTCAATATCCAACTGGACGATTCGAGTGGCGGTGTCGGAGACGACCACGTCGACGTTGGCGCGGAAACCATCGTCTCGGAGATCAACATCACGCCGCTCACCGACGTCTTTCTGGTGCTGTTGATCATCTTCATGGTGACGTCCACCGCCCTGGTCGAATCCGAGGTCGCTTCGCGGGCGGGCATGAAGGTGATCCTGCCCAAGGCCAACGCCGCCGGACCCGTGTCGCAGCGGCGCAGCGATCCGGTGTTGACGGTGACCAAGACCAACGAGATCTACCTCGGTTCGAAGCGGGTGGCGGCCGCAGATCTGGAGACTGAGATCCGCAAGGCCCTGCAAAACGTGGGCTCCGAAACCCTGTTGATTCGCGGTGACAAGAACGTGCTTTTGGGAGCGGCGGTCGACGTCATGTCGACCGCGAAACGCGCGGGTGCCACCCACATCGCGATTCTGACCGCGCCCAACGCAAAATAGCGCCCGCGGCGCTAGGATTGCCGCCGTTCGCGATGACCGTCCGCACCAAAATCTGGCTGATCGCCGTGTCGGTGGCCCTGACGGTGTTCGTGTCATCGGGCGTGCGGCTGTATCTGACCCAAGCCCGCATCATCAAAGAAGCGCAAATGTCGGCGGATGAGTTGGCGCACGACATCGCGGAAGATTTGAAGAGCGTGGAGGCCGACGCCGACGACCGGGAATTCGAAGAGAAGCTGCTCGGTTACCTGAACCGCCACAGCCGAATCGTGCGGTTGGATCTGTACATTTATCGGGAGGCGTACACGCCTTCGAGCCGCATCGTCGCGCCGCGCGGCGATCGCCCGGAAATCACCCGATTCGCGCCGCTGGCCCGCCCTCCCTTGGGTTTCACGAAGGCCTCGGTGGGTGGCGCACAGTCGGCGACCATCGAATTGGCCGTGGACTTGAAGGGTCCGTGGAAGGCGACGCTGGTCATGAAGTGGACGCTGGGGCAGGTGGAATCGGCGCTGCAAACTGAAAAGCGGGTGTCTCTGATCACCGGCGTCGTATTGCTGGTGGCGTTGACCTTGCTGTCGGGGTTGATCACCAATCGCGTGATTGGGCGACCCTTGGAGGAACTAGCGGGGGCCATGCGAGACGTCGAGGGCGGCGATCTGTCGCGCAGGATCCCGGTGGACACCGTCGACGAATTCGGCCGTCTGTCGCATGGTTTCAATCGCATGCTGGAGAGGTTGTCACGTGCGGATGCTCAGATTCGCGCGTTCAACCAACGGCTGGCGGGCGAGATCGAGGCGGCCACGCGCGATCTGTCGGAGAAGAACGCCACCTTGAACCAACTGAACCGACTACTTGGCGACATGCGCCGCGACAACGCGTCGAAGGTGCGGCTGGCGGCGTTGGGTCAGCTGGCCGCGCAGCTGGCGCACGAGATCGGGACCCCGTTGTCGTCGGTGTCGGGCCATTTGCAGCTGGCGCTGTTGCAGCGGGATCTTCAACCGGTATTGCGCGATCGCCTGGAAGTGTCATCACGCGAGATCGAGCGCATCAGCCGAATCGTGCGCGACTACCTAGACTCCACGCGACCACTCGAGCCAGAACGACAGGCGACCGATCTGCCTCGCCTGCTGGACGAGGCGATCGAGTTGACCCACGCCGTTGATTCGCAGGTCACGCACCGCGCGCCCGTCGTGCGCGAAACCGACGGCCGCGACGAAGCGCTGCGCGATCTGGTCACCGATCCCGGCCTGCTGCGCCAGATCCTGGTCAACCTACTGACCAACGCGCTCGACGCCGTCGACAAGAATGGCCGTGTCACCGTGGCTGCGGCTCCGGAGAAGGATGGCGTCTTGATCACCGTCAGCGATACCGGCCACGGCATTCCGGCGGATGATTTGAAGCGAATCTTCGAGCCGTTCTACACCACCAAGGGACGCGGCAAGGGAACCGGGTTGGGCCTGGCCATCTGCAGGCAGCTGGTCGCGGCGCTCGGTGGCAACATCTCCGTCGAGAGTCAACCCGGTCGCGGCTCGACGTTTTTCGTGCGTCTGCCGCGAAGCGGGCCGCCCACCAAGAAGGCCACAGGCACGACCAGCAACACGACGGCGACCTCGACCGCCGCTGCACCGCTCCGTCGCGCGGCGGGCAGCGGAGGACGCGCGTGACCCGCGTCCTCGTGGCCGAGGACGATCGGGTCGCGCGCGATCTGCTGTGCGAGATCCTGCGCGCCGACAACTTCGAGGTCGAAGCAGTCGACGACGGCGCCGGCGCCGTGGAGCGCGCCCAGGCGGGTCGTTACGATCTGGTGGTTTCCGACGTTCGCATGGAACGAACGAGCGGCTTCGACGTCCTGAAGGCTTTCACCGAACGGTCGCCCGGAACGCCCGTCATCCTGATCACCGCGTTCGGCGACGTGGCGGGCGCCATGGAGGCCATTCAGCGCGGTGCCTACGACTATGTCTCGAAGCCGTTCAACGTCGAGGAGTTGCGGCTGACCGTCGCGCGGGCGCTCGAGCGCCGACGCCTGATCGCCGAGCAGAAGGCCGCACCGGCGACGGCACCGACCACCAAAATCGAAGACATCGTCGGCAAGAGCGCCGTGATGCTGGACGTCTACAAGCTGGTGGCCCGTGTGGCCGCGACGTCGGCGACGGTGCTGGTGACCGGGGAATCGGGCACGGGCAAGGAGTTGGTCGCGCGCGCCATCCACACGCATTCGCCCCGGGTCGGCGATCCGTTCGTGCCGGTCAACTGTACGGCGTTGACCGAATCGCTACTGGAATCCGAACTGTTCGGCCATGCGCGGGGCGCGTTCACGGGCGCGGTCTCGTCGAAACGCGGCCTGTTCGAAATGGCCGATGGCGGAACCCTGTTCCTGGACGAGATAGGCGACATGGGCCCCAAGATGCAGGCGCAGCTGCTGCGCACTTTGCAAGATGGCGAGGTTCGCCCCGTCGGCAGCACGGAATCCATCAAGGTCGACGTGCGCTTGGTCTGCGCGACGAACCGCGATCTGGAAGCCGAGGTCAAGGCCGGCAAGTTCCGCGAGGATCTCTACTTTCGTATCAACGTGGTCACTATCAAGTTGCCGCCGTTGCGCGACCGACCCGGTGACATCCCGATTCTGGTGGCTCATTTTCTGGCCAAGTTGGGTCGTCGCGAGGGGCGGGCCCCCGCCACGATGTCGGCCGATGCTCTGCAGGCTCTGCAGGCGCACAGCTGGCCGGGAAACGTGCGCGAGCTGGAAAACGCGATCGATCGCGCGGTCGCCGTGGCCAAGGACGGCGTGATTCTGCCGTCGGACTTGCCGCCGGAAATTGGAGCGCGACGCCGCGCGGGAAGCGACTCGGGCGCCACGGCGCCCGGAGCGGAGCACGGGATCATCGGGGATCGCCCGACCCTCGCGGAGCTGGAACGTCGATATATCGATCTGGTGCTCGGCGAATGCGGCGGCAACAAGAAAAAGGCCGCGGAAAGGCTGGGCATCGATCGCCGGACGCTGTACCGGGCGCTTGAGCGCGCGGGCCTGGCGTCGGAGGGCGACGCCGACGACGTCGACGGCCGCGACGAGTCGCCGGGGCCGGACCAGACGAAATCGTCCTGAACACGGTCAGGGCGCATCCGCGGGCAACCCGACCCGGCAATCGGAGCACACATCAGGGACGCCGGGGACCAGCGAGACTGTAGCGCTGGTCAGCAGATCACCAGCTCGGCGCGAAGGGGGCGCGAAGGGGATCAGATTCCGATTTCGAATTTCAAATGTAGCGAGAAGAAGACGTCACTGCCCGTAATCCATGCGCTGTGCGGCAGGGCTCCGAGTGCAGCGGTCGAGTTGTTGCTGTTGTCGAGCGCGAAGGTCTCGCCATCGATACCGGCGCCGATGAACAACGCCTTGGCCAGCCGTTGCTCCAGATCGATGCCTGCCCGCCCCACGACGCCCATTCGATCCGCGACCCCAAAGGTTCCCGTCAGTGCGCCGTTGTGTTCGGCGATTGCGCCGCCACCGCCCCTCAGCTCCAGGCGGGTGTTACCGAAATTGAAGCCCAGACGAAGGCCCAGAATCCCACGTTCGACCGACGCTCCGGTCCCGTAGTTGGTGTAGTCCCCGTAGAGTTCCAGACCCAAAACCCGCGCACCCGCCTGCACACCCAGCACCGGGGACACGCCCGACGACTGGCCCGCCGTCGCCGTGTCCCCCTGCGGGCTCGACACGCCGCCGTATCCTTGTACGTAGGCCGCGAAAAGATCCGCCCGCGCCGATCGCTGTGGACCAAGCAACGTGACGACGGCGCAGACCATCGCGAAACACCCGATCCGCCCGAAGGATGACGCTTTCCAACTCATGACGACCGCCTTTCAGTACACCTGAGAAGCCCAGCAATCGCCGCGCCAGCAGACAACCGCGAGAATTCGCCAACATCACGTCCGCAGAACGAAACGGAATCACTCGCGCGACGCGAAAAGGCGACACCTCCCGGATAGGTGTACCGTTCGGATACATCCCGAAAGGACCGGATGGCGCAACCGTTGCGTTTTCGTGGCAGTCGGTCGCAATTTCAGTTACCGACGTGGACATCGCCGTCGCCGTCCGCGGCCAAGAGCTGGTCCGCTGTCACGAAGCGGGGTTCGATGTCGACGGGAACGGCGGCCAGGCGGTCCAAAACCCGCTGCACTTCGGGGCGTATCACCGCGCGGGTGCGCAGCACTTCCATCGCGCGCGCCTTGTCGCCGGTCGCCTCGATCGTCATGATCTCGCCGGTCAGGGCGCGAGCGGCCTCTTTGGCCTTGGCGGCGTCCACGGTGAACCGACCGTCGCGCGAGACGCCGAAGGCGCCGGCGTCGAGCATCGTGCATAGCTGCAAGGCGATTCCTTTTCCGTGCGCTTCTTTCAGCCCAAAGCGCAGCGAACGGAACGTCGACGCCAGGAATGTGGCGTACATCGTGTCCTCCAGTTTGCGATCGAGAATGCCCTTGTCGATCAGGTACTGCAGCGCGAACAGTCCCGCGATATCGGCCTTGGCTTCCTCGAGCGCGCCATAGGCTTCCTGCAGGGCCGCGCGTACAGTGACGAGTTTGCCAGCGGGTGCGGCAGATCCCGTGACGGCAACCTGTTGCGGCCCCAATCCGTGCATCAATTCATGCATCAGGATGTGCGTGAAGAACGCATCGAATGACACGCGTCGCTGCTCCGCCGGGGCCAACGCCAACCGGCTGATTGGTAGCAACACTACCTTGAACTTCGCTTCCTGCACGTTCTTTAACATCGTGCGCTTGGTACCCATCTCCTGTCCGATCTTCTCGTCGTTGGGCAGGTTGAACGCAGCGGTCTGTACGCCCCGATTTCCGTCGCCCGCGGAAAAGATCGAATTCACCACCCGGATCGGAGCCAGCCCGCCTAGCTTCGGCCGGCGCAGACGCGCGTCGATCGGCAGATGATCCTCGATGTCTTGCAACGACTCACCCAGCCTGGCGAGTTTCGCGGTTTCGCCTTCGTCCACGACCGTCACGAATGCTTCGAAGGCGGCCTTGGCGCTGAACCAACCGTCTTCGTAGACCTCGTAGGGGCCGATCGTCGGTTCGATGCTGGCGTCGATCTTCATCCACGCGACGTCGCTGTCGTAGTAGTCGTTCGTGACAAACGCCGTCGCGCGCTTCTCCAGGAACACACGCAGGGTGGGCTGTTGAGTGACGGCGGCGGCCTGGCGCAACAGGGCCGCCACGCGACCGAGCTCGGTCTGATATTCGACAGCGTAGGGCACGATTTGCAAAGTGCGGTCGGGCGCGCGGCGGATGGTGGTGAAAAAGCCGCCCGCGGCGGCCTGCGCGGCCGGCGGCAAGCCCTTCATCCATGTTTCCACCTCTTGCTTGGTCGCATCCGGCGGAAAAAATGTCCCCGCGGGCGGTTTGTCGCCGAGCCCAGGTAGCAAGGGCCGATCGTTCTCCAGTCTCAACCAAGGTCCCTTGTTCTGGAGGAAGGCGTGCAAGCGCGCCCGGCCCAGTGCTGACTTGTCCGTGGCCAGCTGCAACAGCGTGTCGGTGTTGCCGACCCAGGCTTGTCGCAGAAAGAGTGAATCCATCAATTGAGCCGCGCGAACCAACCCCCGCAAGGCCTTGCGCTCCGACGGCGGCAACTTGGAGATGTCGGCGCCAAGGTCGACGGGCGCCAAACGACGGGAGATCTTGGTTAGCGTCGCCAGATCGGGGGCCCTTTCCGCCGCGGGTGCTGAAGGAGCTCGCCGCGGACCGAAGAAGCTCAGGACAACGACGACAGCGAAAAGAATGCGCACGCGCGGCTGTTTCAGCATGAAACCTCTCTTGTCAGGTGCTCGCGGTTCAAGACGTCACCCTCATGGAGCCTCGATCGATACGAGTGACCCGACGATACACGACACGCACGCCGG
>JADGRC010000127.1 GCA_017881245.1 Pseudomonadota bacterium | reverse complement strand
TTCCGGGGAGGTGTCGCCCCCGGCGCCTGGTAAACCCGCCGGAGAATCGAATTTGAAGGGCGCGCGACAGGCCGCCTCCGTCGGTGGGTCGGGTCCACCACCCGCGCCGCTGGCCTCGGTCGTGATCCTGCGTGGACGGACTCGCGAAAAGGGTACGCGGGAACCTATCGCCGGAGCGTCGGTCTCGATCATCGCACTCGGAAGGGCTACCGGGAGCGGCGACGGGCGTGCCGAGGAGGTCGCAATTTCGGACGGCCAGGGTCGGTTCGACCTGCATGTCACCACGCCCGCGGGTGGAGGGGTGTCCGTCGCCGCCCCCGCTGCCGCGCCATCACCCGCTACGCCCGCCCCTCACGTGCCATCTGCTGACGTATATGCCACCACCCCTTTGTCTTCGGTCGCGGGGGGCCTGCGCGTCGTGGTGACCGAGGCCAGGCATGAGGCTTGTGTACGAGACGTATCGGCCGCCGAGGTTGCGGGCGCGATCGCGACTGGGGTTCCCGTTGAATGGTCTTGTTACGCGCGACAGGTGGATTCCGGATTCGAGACGCGCGTACGCGCGGCGCGCGCGACGGCTGAAATCGCGAGGCGGACCTTGACGCAACCCGAGCTCACGACTGTGCCCGGGACGTACGGGGATCCGCTGCGGGTCATCCAGAACTTGCCCGGCGTGGCACGCGCGCCCTATGGACTTGGACTGCTGGTGGTTCGCGGTGCGCCCCCCACGGACACAGGCGTGTTCGTCAGTGGGCAGGCGATACCACAGCTGTATCACTTCCTGGTCGGCCCATCGGTCGTGGCGCCTCACCTGATCGAGCGCGTGGATTTCTTCCCGGGGGGTTTCGGTGTCCGATATGGCCGGGTCAGCGGCGGCGCCGTCGACGTGATCCTGAAGGAAAGCCCGGCACCCCAGTATCATGGCGGCGCCGACATTAGCGTCCTTGACGTCTCCGCTTTCGCCGAGGGGCCGCTTGGTTCGCGGCCGGCTGATGATGCTCAACCTTCGGCGCCGGCGACTTCCGCGACGGTCGCCGTTCGTCGGAGTACCGTGGATGCGATCCTGCCACACGTGATCCCACGACAACGAGGATCGACCTTTGTGACCGCGGTGCCGGTGTATTGGGACTATCAGGCCCGCGTGATCAGGGAGCTCGTTGGGGGTGGTCGCCTGGGTATCATGGCTTTCGGCAGCGACGATTCCTTGAAGGTGGTGACTCAGGATCCAGAGGCGGGGAACTTCTCGCTCGACACTCACACATCGTTTCACCGCGTGGTGGGTTTCTGGACTGGGTCGGTGGCGGGCGGGACCGCGCGCTTGTCCCCCGCCTACGGGTCGGGCGAGGACAGCTTCACGTTGGCGGGCGGTTCGGGATTCATTCGCTACCAGCGTCTCTATTTGCGCGTCGACGCGGCACGGCCGCTTGGGACACACTTCGAAGCGCGGGCGGGCCTGGATGGATTGGCCAGCTACGACACGGCCTATTTCGACGCTCCCTTTCCACGGGAGGGACGCAATTTTGGAACGTCGACGCTGCAGAACACCCAGGCCAGCCGCGCGCTAGCCGACTGGGCGCCTGCCTTCTTCGTCGAGGGAGAATGGCGACCCACCGGCCGCCTGCGCATCGTTCCAGGCTTGCGATTCGACCAGTATCACGTCATCAACACGGACAAGTTTTCGTTCGACCCGCGATTGACCGCGCGTTGGCAACTCGGTTCGAACTGGACTCTGAAGGGCGGCGCGGGCCTGTACCATCAGCTCCCCGTGCCGCAGTTCCTGGATCGGGAGTTTGGCAACCCGAACCTGGCGTTGATCTGGACTGACCAGTATCACGTGGGCGTCGAGCGACCGTTGACCTCCGCTCTGCGACTTGACGCCACCGCGTACTTCTTGCGCCGGCACGATTTGCCGATTCCCAGCGCGGAACATTTTTCCAGTGTTGGCCGGGGCCGGGCCTGGGGGCTGGAGCTGTGGCTGAAACACGACGTGACGGCGCACTTCTTCGGGTGGTTGGCGTACACGTTGGCCTGGTCCGAGCAAACCGGGTCGAGCGCCGAGGAAATGCTGACGGGTACGGCGGCGACCATCCCGGGACCCGCGGACAATCGGACTTATCGTCCGAGCCCGTACGACCAGCGACACAATCTGATCGCGATCGCCAGCTACCGCGGCGGGGGCTGGCAATTCGGGGCGCGGTATCGATTGGTTTCGGGACGACCCACCGCCGTCGTCACGGGAGCTTTCTATGACGCGGATTTCGGCGCGTACACGCCCGAGCTTAGGCCCGCGTCGGGGCGCCTGCCGACGTTCAATCAACTGGACGTGAGGGGCGAAAGGACGTTCACCTTCGACACCTGGACTCTTGGCGTGTACCTCGACGTACAAAACATCTTCAACGCCTCCAATCCCGAAAACTTCGTCTACGACTATCGTTATCGCCAGGGGGCGCCGGTGCGCGGTTTGCCGATCCTTCCGGTCATCGGATTGCGGGGGCGGCTTTGACGCGTCCCACGCGCCGAAGTGGCCGGGGTGTTCCACACGCGGCGCTGCTGGGCGCGGTCGGGTGCGTTTGGGTGGTGAGTCCAACGAGCTGTGCGAAGTTCGCGGACCCCAGCACCGTGGACGACCTGCGTGTCTTGGCGGTGCGCGCCGAGCCCTCGGAGGTCATTTTGAGCCTATCGCCCGGGGGCGACCTTTCGGCCGCCGTTATCCCGGAGATCTCGCTGTCACCATTGATCGTCGATCCGCGGGGCAACGGGCGCACGGTTCTTCTGCGCGTCAGCGCGTGCGCCAACGATCCGGGCGCGACGTCGCCGCCAAACAACGCCGCCGACCCGACGGGGTTTCCCTCCGGCGGTGCTCGAACCACCGTCGGCAGTGCGCTGTGCGAGGGCGCGGCGACCGAGGTCTCGCTCGGGCCCGAGGTCGACTTCGCCGCCAACCCCAATGTGGTGGCGCGCCTCGATCCGGGGTGGGTGGCCAACGCTTTCGCGAAGGACATATTCCTCGGTCCCGACGGCCGGGTTCATGGTGGTTTCGATCTTGGGATGCCGGTTGTTTTCGAATTGACGGCCCAAGCGGGCGACGAGACGGTCCGGGCCATCAAGCGCGTGACCTTTTGGGCGGGCCCCGTGCGAGACGATCAACTTCCGAACCTCACGCCCGAGATTTCTGCGGTCAACGCGTATGACCGTCGCGACCCCGTCACCGCCGAACCGATCGCAGGCGCGCGCCAGCCCATCGATGAGGGCGTGCCTTTTTCAGTCGAAACCTTGGACCCGTGGATCGATCCGGCGCCCGCCACCGCCGAGCCGTACGTCACCGCGGTTCTGGATCGCCTGACCGGCCAGGTAGTTCCACAGGACGTTCCTCGCGAGACGCTGCACTACGCGTTTTTCGCGACAGCCGGCACGTTCTCGCCCTTCGAGACCAGCAGCGAGCCCCCACCGGGTGTCACGGTCTCATCCCGAGTTCACATCGAATCGCGTTATCGGCGGCCGGCCCCGGGGACCGACACCGGTGACGTCACCATCTGGATTGTCGTTCGTGACGAGCGAGGCGGCGCGTCGTGGGTGACACGCACACTGCACCTGCTGGATACCGCGGCGTTGGGAGGCGCGTACCCGTGAGCGACTTGCCTCATGCGCCAACACTTCGTTCGGGTGAGGCATCCAGGCCGGCGGGGCGGCCGTCAAACGGCGGCTCGGTCGCGCTCGCCTCGATCGCGATCGCCATCTGCGTCGCTTGCAACGGGAGCCCGGCGCAAATTCCCACCTCCGCCTTGGCTCGCGTGCGATCGGTCGGGGTTCTGCGCTGGGGTGGCGATCAACAAGGTGGCGAGCCGTATGTGTTCGACGATCCGCGGCGGCCTGGAACGCTCGTCGGTTTCGAGGTCGAAATTGCCGCCGCCCTGGCCCGCGAGATCGGCGTGCGTGCCGAATTCGTGCAAAACGACTGGCCGACGCTGATTCCGTCGCTCGAACGTGGGACGTTCGACGTCGCGCTGAACGGTATCGAAGTCACGCCCCCGCTGCGTGCGCGGGTTGCGTTTTCTCGGCCGTATCTTACGTTCGCAGAGCGCTTGGTCGCGCGCACGGACGATCCGCGCGTGCGCGACCTGACGTCCCTTCGCGGCCTTAGGGTTGGGACGTTGGCGGGAACGCAAGCATGGCAAACGCTGCAGACGGCGGGCGCCGACTCGATTCCGTACGAGGGGGTGGAGGAACCCTTCGTCGATCTCGAAAACGGCCGGACCGACGCCGTGCTCCTGGACGACATCATCGTCGAAAGGTACGCAACCCGGCACAAATCGTTGCGCGTGGTCGGGGATGTCGGTGTCGGTCAATATGCGGTGGCGCTGCGAATTGCCGACGTCGATCTGCGGGATGCGCTGGATCAGGGATTGGCATCGCTTGTCGCGTCCGGAGAGTTGCGCGGAATTTTGCGGCGATGGAACATTGATGGTGCCAGGCAGGATTCAGGCAACGTCGCACCGGTGGCCAAGGTCGCCGGTTCCGCTGTCCCGGTCGCTGTCGCTGCCTCGGTCCCGTTGACCGCCGCGCTCCCCGTCGCTCCTCCGATCCCTCCGCGGTTCGGACTCCATCACGTTGTGCTCTTTCTACGCGGCGCGCTGATCACATTGTTGATCTCCACCGGCGCAATGGCCATTGCCGTGCCCTTTGGTCTGGTTCTGGCGCTCGGTCGGCTCTACCTGCCGCGGTTGCGGTGGCTTGCGTCCGCTTACATCGAGCTGTTTCGCGGGACACCCGTTCTGCTGCAGCTTTACGTCCTTTACTATGGGCTCGCACCCATCTTGCGTCTGAACGCGCCTTTCGCGGCGATCCTCGGCCTTGGCTTGAACTACGCGGCCTATGAGGCCGAGATTTACCGCGCCGGGATTTCCGCTGTTCCCGTCGGTCAGATGGAGGCGGCGCTGAGCTTGGGTATGACCCGCGCCCTAGCGCTGCGCCGGGTGGTACTTCCGCAGGCCCTGCGGATCGCGTTGCCAGGTATGACCAACGACTTCATCGCGCTATTGAAGGACAGCTCTCTGGTTTCCGTGATCACCGTCGTCGAGTTGACGAAGCGCATGTCGATCACGTCGGTGGATACGCGGGGTTGGCTGTGGCCGGGGTTGGCGTGCGCGGCGATCTACTTCGCGATGAGCTACCCCCTGTCACGTTTGGCGCGGCGCCTAGAGCGGCGATAACGTGCGATGCGGCGTTTCACGGGCGTGACAGGTCCACTGCGGGCGTTAGACTGCCGCCCGGCCCATGCCCGTCATCGCGCGCGCTTTCTTTTTTGTTGTCTTGTTGGCCGTGGTGATCGGAGGTGCGGTGTACGCCGTCGCATCAAGGCGCGTTGGGCGAAAATACGATGTGCCGCCCCCTCCGATTGGGCGCGCCACGTCGCCTGACGAGATCGCGCGCGGCGGTCGCCTGTTTCGCACCAACTGCCTCGGCTGTCATGCCGGGGCGCCGGACGACGCCGTGCCCGGCGCGTACACGGACGCGGCGAGCGGCCCGGCGCAACGCCGCCCGATTGGCGGTCGCGTGACGGGCACGCCTGATTTCATGGGTGAGATCTGGGCGCCCAATCTGACAGCCGACCGCGATACCGGCATCGCGACCTTCAGCGACGGCGATCTCGCCCGCCTGTTGCGAAGCGGTATTCGGCGCGACGGTCGATATGCCGCCGCGATGCCTCGCTTTGGGCGCCTGGGTGACGCGGACGTCGCGGCGTTGATCGGGTTCCTGCGATCGACGGATTCGCTTGTATCCCCCGTCACTCACTGGGTGCCACGGCCGGGTCTGGGCGTGGCGGGCACGCTGGCGCTGGCGTTCGCCGCCGGTGTCGACATTCGCGGCGAAGAGCACGTGGCTATGCCCCCGCGGGGTCGCACCGCCGCCTACGGCCGCTATCTAGCCGTCGCGGTCTATGCGTGCGTGGACTGTCACACGGAGGGATTCAGCAGCACCGACGAGAAACTCCAGTCGCCCACGTTGCTTGCCGGAGGCCAGTTTCACCGCACGCCGAATGGTGAAACGATCTACTCGACAAACCTTACGCCGGATCCTGAAACTGGTCTTGCCGCGCGCTCCACCGCGGATCTGGCGCGCCTTTTGACCACCGGGGTTGGGGTCGACGGCCTCGTCACGCGGTCACCCATGCCCGTGTTCCGCAACATCGACGATGCGGAGGCCGACGCGCTGTTCGTCTACCTGCGGTCCGTGCCATCCGTGGCCCGGAGAAATCCCGCTCCGCCGCGCGAAAGACCGGTACCCGACGCCCCGCCTGAGCGCCTGTTCGTCACGCTCGGCTGCGTTGTCTGTCATGGCGATCATGGGCCCCAACGGGCGCTTCTGAAACTGGCGGCCCGCAAACCCTTGGCCGAGATCGCGGCGTACCTCCGCCATCCCGAAGCGCGTGACCCGCAAAGTCAGATGCCGACCTACGCCGCGGTTCTGGACGATGCGGCAGCCTTGCGCTTGGCAAGCTGGCTCCGTGCCACCGATGGAGGGGCGCGACCATAGGGTTGGTGTTAGTGGAGCTGAACGGGATCGAAACCGATGTCCGATCCTAAGAACCAGAGCCGTGCCACCCGCTAGAAAGAACTGGTTCGCGCCGCGGTTTCTCGTCCGCGACCGCGACTCCATTTTCGGCGCGGATTTCAAACGTCGCGTCCGTAGCCTTGTTGACTAGGGAAACGATTCGGAGTCGCCATGGATTGGTGACACGTCATATGCCTTCATCAAGAAGGACAAATGCACCCATGCCGCAACATCCTTTGGTCGTTTGCCTGCGATGGGCAGTACTGCGTTGAAGGACCATGCGCCGCGATGTGCTGGAAGCGGCCTCAACTTTGAACTGGCTCCGGCTCCGACGAACGGGTTTGGTTCCGGGTTGAAGTGTTCGTCTACTTGCGCGCTGGCGCGACTACTTGATCGCCAGCAGTTCGATGTCGAACACCAGGGGGCCCGCGGGTGCGCCAGCGCGAGCGGGTTTGTCCCCGTAGGCGAGCTTGCCGGGGATCCAGAAGCGGGCTTTGTCGCCGACGGCCATCAGCTGCACCCCCTCGGTCCAGCCTTTGATGACGCTGTCGAGGGCAAAGCTGGTCGGCTTGCCGCGCTCGACGGAGCTGTCGAACATCTTTCCGTCGGGGGTCCAGCCGCTGTAGTGAACCTCGACGGTGCTGGATGCCGTGGGGCGCTGCTTGCCCTTGCCGCGTTTGACGATCTTGTAGGCCAACCCGGATGACGTCTTCTTGGCGTCCTCCGGGGCTGCCGCCACGTCGACGGGGACCTGCGGGGGTTCGGGCATGGACACGAAGTCGAGCAGCTCGATTTCGAAGACGAGGGGACCGGCAGGCGCATCAGGTCGGGTCGACCGTTCGCCGTAGGCGAGGTCGGCCGGGATCCAGAAGCGGCGCTTTTCGCCCTTCACCATCAACTGCACGCCCTCGACCCAACCGGCGATGGCGGTGTTCAGCGCGCGGGTGGTGGGCTCATCGTTGGGAATCGAGCTGTCGAACATCCGGCCGGCGCTGGTCCATCCGGTATAATGAACCGTGATGCGATCGTAGGGCCCGGGGTGGCCACCACCCTTGCCCTTCACGATGATTTTGGTCGCCAGACCGCTAGCGGTCTTGATCGCCTCCGTGGGAGGCTCGGCGACGTCGGCGGGTGCATTGGGCGCGCGCGGTGCAGGCGCCGGGGGCAGGGGTTCGATCGGCTCGAACGCGGCGGACGGTTTCGCACGCGCCAGCACGATCAAGGTCAGCGCGACGGCGGTGACGACCGGCATCGAACGAACGAGGGGATTCATGTCCCCCGCATACCACAGGGGAGCGCCGTGGTGCCTCCGAACGAGGTATTGCGCGTTGATGGTCGTCGCCCACGCGATTCAGATTCCCGAGTGCCCGGTGGACGTGCCGATCTCCAACCCGCGGGTGAACCCCTTCTTCACAACGTCGGCGCTGCATGAAACGCCGCCTTGCCTCCGCCGTCCTGCGCTTACCCACCGTCGATCAGCAGCGTATGAAAGTGATGGCCTAAGCGAAGGTCCGACGACGCCCGCTGAATCGCTGTCACCCCGCCGCACAGGGTGCCCGGAACGCCAGCCTCGGCCAGGCGGCGCCGGATGTCCCGTTCGATCGTGTCCAAAAACAGACGATATCGCAGGGATCCGTTGGGAGCAGGCCGCGGGGAAAGGCCTCCCCTTCGATCGACCGCCGACGGCGCGTTAGCGCGACGCTTGAATTCTTCGTGCTCGGTTCGCGAAGGCGCCGTGTGGATACACTTCGAGGTACTGCTCGGCGGTGCGCCGCGCGTCAGTCGTTTCGCCCAGGCGCGCCAGTCCCGCCATCTTGCGACCGAGGGCCTCGGCTTCGTACGTCCCCCGTTCGCCTTCTGCGAGGTAGCGGTCGTACCACACCAACGCTTCTCGCGTTTCGCCGGCCGCGTCCTCCGCCAAACGTCCGATCAGGAAGGCCGCGTCGTGTGCGTCCGTGCTGCCGGAAAAACGCCGCCTTTCGGCCAGCAACGCCCTGCGTGCCAGATCCGTGCGGCGTGCGTAGCGGGCGGCATCCGCCAACGCGCTCAACGATTGCGCGGGCGCCTTGGACAGGCATCGCTCGATCCCGATCGCATCCGCGTCCGCCACCACGCTTTCGAACGAACCAGACCCGACGCGCGCCGGCCAGGTGGCCGCCAGGTCCGCCATCCCAAGCGCGAAGCGCGCCGTCGTGTGTCCCTTGGAGTTGAACTTGAGCTTTCTGGTCCCTCCCGCGATCGGTTGTTGCCGCGGTTCTGAGCCGGCGCCCGGCTCCGACGAGCGGCGGCTTCCATCCAGGGCCGTTCGGACCGCTGGCTCCGCTTGCGCGTCTCGGTGCGTGATCTCTTCGTCGACGGCAGAAACTGATGGCGCCCGCACCGGATCCGCGATGGCGGCGGAGACAATGGGTGCGACCCGGCCCTCGCCGGTCGACGCGTGGGCGGTCAAGCGTTGGCCCGCCTTCAACGTGATAGTTCCGCCAGACATGGTCGGCGCCGTGGTCGACGTCGCTTCCACCTTCGACCACGGTCCTTGGACCGTGATGGCGCCCTCGATCAGATCCACCGCCAGCGAGCCATTCTCCGTCGACCAGGACACGTCGAACACCGTACCGTGAACGATCACCACAAACGGGCCGGCCGCCACCGTCCAGTCTGTTCGCGCGCGATGCGCGACCGTGAACCGGGCTCGGCCTTCTTCGAGGCGCACATGGGCGCCCCTCGCCGTCGTGTCGACGACCGTTCCCCGGGCGCGAGGTTGCAACATCACATCCGAACCATCGGAGAACGATAAACGCGCCGGCCGCTCGGTCGAGGTCACGCGGCCGGCGGTCGCCTCCACGCTCTGTGAAGGTGTCCCCTCCAAAACGAGGAAACTGATCCTCCTGTCAAAGGTTCCGAATCCTCGCAGGATCATCAACGCGACGACAGGCACAGCCATCGCCGCCGTCAGATTCAGAATCGGGCGACGACCCGACCAGACGTCTTGGGGTTTCACCCACCCTGACCTCGACCGGGCCGATGACCCCGTAGGCGACCCCATATCGGTCACCCACTTTGGCGCCGGGACATCCGCTTGATGGTGATCCGCCCAATCTCGGACCACCCGCGCCAGGTTGTCGAATCGCACCTCTCGTGGAGTGCGGCTGGGGTTATTCATGAAAAATCCCTTCATCCAGTTCGTCCGCTTGCCGTTCGTTCGTTTGCCGTT
>JADGRC010000126.1 GCA_017881245.1 Pseudomonadota bacterium | reverse complement strand
GGCGGTGGCGGCGGCGGCCGCCGCTACGGTGGCGGTGGCGACAGCCGCTGTCTTGCCGCTCGGCTGTACCGACTGTCCCCGGATCGCTCAGGTCGTCACGATCCCTTCACCGGACCCCGCGCTTCAGGCCTTGATCGATTCTTGCCTGGCCCACGTGCCGACGGCCGGCGAGCGGTGCGGTTCGGCATCCCGGATAAACTCGTATGGCGGTGTTGACTGCGGTTGCCTGGCACTCTGCCAGCGGGTGCTTGAAATTATCGATCAGTTCCCTGGTTCGGAGTCCCTCATCTCGTGTCACGTTGATCCCGTTCCCGACGCGGGAATGGGTTTCGCCATTGGCCTGACCTACCGGCCGTCGAGTTGCCCATGAGGTCGCGTTCCCACCGCCACGGTCTGATGGCTTTTCTTGCAACGGGTCCCTTGGCGGCTGTGGGCCTCGGCACGATGGGATGTTCGCTGATCGTGAGCCAACCGCCACCCGTGGACAGACCGATGCGGTCGGAGACCGAATGCCGCGATGCGACCTGGCCCGTGTACGCCGACGGATACCTGGCCTTGAACACCGGCGCTCTCGCCGTCGTCTTTCTGGGCGCCGCGGCCATCGCGCAAAGCACCGCCGGGAGCGAGGTCGAGCCCAGCTGGAAGCCACATTCGATGGCCACACAGGACGTCCGCACGTTGGGTGCCATCGGCCTAGTCGCTACCGCGGCCACCGTGGGTCTGATCCAATCGGCGCGCTACGGCTCACGCAGCGCCAGAGAATGCGAGTTCGCCCGAAGCCAGGTGCAGCAAGGTCAATACGATATGCCCGCGAATCCGGGACCGCTGCCGCAGACACCGGCGCCGGTGGGTCAGACGACGTCGCAATCTCCGTGACTCACGGCCTGATCAAATTCAACATCGTCTGGCGGTAGGGACCAAAGTCATCGCCCGCGCTGGTGCACGCAGCTCCCATGCTCAAGCACCGCTCGATATAGCGGGGATGCGGCACATCGGCGGGCGTCCCCTCGAACAGATTTGTTAGCACCGTGCCCGTCGTGCCCATGACCGGAATGTTCACGAGCGGATCCAGATGTCCGCGCAGGGGTGCCAATCCGAAAAAATAGACGGTAGTGACCGCGATATCGGGCAGCTCCGCGTAAGGGATGGTCGCCCCACGCTTCAAACCGGGACCATAGAACGCCATGAACGGATCCCACGATGACGGGGTTGATGCCGCATGCGTGCTCGATGCCGCCTGTCCCATCCCGTGGTCCGCCGCCACGATGAGATACGTGCTCTCCCACACGCCGGCATCTTTCAGTGCCTGAATAAGGTTCCCGAGCAGGCCGTCGACCGCGATCAGGTGCTGGATATACGCCGAGTCGGCGGTCGTCTTGTCAGAGGGGCCGGTCCAAAAATCGCGTACGCGCTGGAGGTGAATCCTCAGCAGGCGCGCGCCATCGTTCTTCAGATGATCGATCGCGTGCTGAACTGTCGTGGCGTCGTCCATCATCATTCCGTAGTGGAAGTCCGCGGTCGTGAACACGGCGTAGTTGTCGTCGCCACCCGAGTACACCGATTTGATTCCGGCCGCGCGCGCCGCCAGGAAGATGTCGTCCATCTGATTTGATTCGAACAAGTGACAACCCGTGTGGACCGCGACGTTGCCCGACGTGGCATGGGCCCACGGTTGGGTGCCGCCCGGTGAACCGTCCGGCAACTGAATGACCGCCGCGGGGCTGGTGGAATGAGACGTGGCGACTCGGACACCGTTGGCAAGAATAAAGGCCAGGTTCGTTGCGCCGTTGAGGATCGCGGTTTGCACTGCCTCGCCCATGACACCATCCACCAAGAACAACACCACCGTCGTGTTCGCGGCCACCGGCACTAGACCCGCCGTTCCCGCCATCCCGCCAGCTCTTCCCATGTTCCCGACGGCGTTCGCGCCCCCGACGCTCCCGCCCGAGGCGATCGGTTTGGTCCGGCTGGATCCGCACCCGGCCATCAGCCCGAGGTACACCCCCAAGACGACACTGGCGAACGAATGCTTCATTCGGTGGATATTCCCCTCGTTGGCACCCCCTTGCCCGGTGGCATTCCAGGGTTGAATCGCGAATGTTAGCCTCGGCCACGTGAAGTGCCAGCGTTGCGGGCCTGCATCCGCATGTGCGTGCCCGGGCCGTCACGCGCGCGGCGGCCTGAACGCGCTGTCTGCGCTGCTTGCGCTTGCGGGCGTGTCGATGGCGCCTCGGGCGGCTCTCGGCAACGGCCGTTTCCCCGAGGCGAATCAGTTGGTCGTCGATTCCTCCGATGCGCGCCACCTAATGGTTCGGACAACGTTCGGTCTTCTGCGCACCTTCGATGGCGGCGCGACGTGGTCGTGGATCTGCGAGGGATCCATAAGTCCCCTGGGGTTACTGGACGAGGAAATCCTGATCACGACGGCGGGACGCACATCCGTCGCTCTCTCGGACGGCATGGCGATCGATGACGGGTACGGCTGCGACTGGAACCGAGTTTCGGGCGACATCGTTGGCCAGAAGGTTATCGACCTGGTCGGCGACGCGCACGATCCTGCCCTCGCCTATGCCGCGGTCGGCGTGAACGTGAATGCGTCCCCGAACGGGCGCATCGCCAAAACCACCGATGGCGCCTCGTGGAGGTTCGTCGGCGATCTCCTGCCGGGGATTGTCCCCTTGACGATCGACGTCGCGGCCGGTCTTCCGGGACGCGTGTACCTGGGCTCCAACGACGCGAATTTCGAATTTGGTTTCATCGACGTGTCCAACGATGGCGGGCTGACGTGGGACCGCCACGCCGCTCCGAATGGCCCCGACTCCGCTTACGTCAGCGCTATCGACCCGGGCGACGCCGATCGGATCTACGCCCGTGCCACATTTCCCACGAATACTCTCTTTGTGAGCGAGGATCGCGCCGCGACATGGACGGCCGTGCATACGGCCGACTCGCGCCTGGCCGGATTCGCTCTTTCTCCCGACGGCGGGTTACTCGCGGTGGGCGGCCAAGACGGACTAACCATTCTCAGCCGCGCCGACGTCGGCGACGGCACCAGCACGTTCGCCATCGTTCGCGGAGCGCCTCTGTCGACGCGGTGCCTGACGTGGACCAAAAGCGGCTTGTTCGCTTGTTCGGATGAGATCGCCGACGGATTCACGATTGGTCTCTCCATCGACGACGGAAGCACGTTCAGGCCGTTGCTGCGCTTGGCGGATCTGATCGCGGCGCGGTGTCCCGATGGCACGTCCGTCGCGCGAACCTGCCCGGCGCGTTGGTGCGAGATCGCGGCGTCGATAGGTGCCGCTTGTACTGCCCCGATCGCGCCGCCGCCGTCGCCATCGGTGTCGCCCTCTTCGGGGTGTGGCTGTCGGGTGGGTGGTGCCTCTTCCCGCGGCGCGCTCTGGTGGTTGGCGGGAATGACGGTCCTGCTGCCAAGGACGAAACGGCGGCGCGACCGACGCGCCAACGAACTTCACTCGGCGCCGGGACAGACGCGACCGAGCGCCGCCGGGAACACTTCGTAAGGCTGCCGCTTGAACAGCGGCTTGCCACCCCGCTCGACCAGCATGTTCTGTAGGTAGACATGATCGCGGATGGGCGCAGGCGTAACGTTCTCGCCGCCTTCCCGCGGATCGCCCCAGGGTGCCCCGGCGATGTCCAGATCGCCGTCGCAATCCACATCGGCCACGCGCGCATCATGGGCGCGCGTATCGGCGGCGATGCGATGCTCCACGAAGGTTCCCTTACCGTCGGTGTTTTCGAAAATGAACGACGGCCCCACGTTCTGTCCGGCCAGAATGTCGAGATCCCCGTCGTTGTCGAAGTCCGCCGCTATGATCGTGTGCAAGAAGTTCTTGTCGGTCGCGAGGATGTGCATCGCGAACACGGTCCCGACGCCATTCATGTTCTCCGCCCACGCCACGCGCGCGCCAAAATGCGTGCACATGACGATATCGGTGTCTCCGTCTCCGTCCATGTCGCCGAGATAAGTCAGTGGGGCGTCATCAAAGCCACTATCGAAAATTGTGACCGTTTCCCACATCGATCCGTCGCCCTTCACGTTGCGATACCACCACCGGTATCCGACCAGGATGTCGTTGTCGCCGTCGCCGTCCATGTCACCGATCGCGCCCCCTTGCTGCTGCGCATTTGCGAACTCCGCCACCTTGGTCCAGGTTGCCGTGGGACTGGCCCCCGGCGACCAGACCTGCGGTTTGAACGAAGCGTGGACGTAGAGGCTGTCGGGCTTGCCGTCACCCGTCACGTCTCCGACGATTATTTCCTCGGGGCGAGGCCCGCCGGTGCCGTATCGTTGCCAGCCGCTGGTTCGCGGCGTGTGCGGGTTCTTGTACCAGGAATCGCCGGCAATGATGTCCATCCAGCCGTCGCCGTCGAAGTCGCCCGCGAATCCGCCCGCCCAAGAGCTGTGCCCGGTGCCCACCACGTGGCGGGCCCAGTGATCGGGGGAACAGTACTCCCACCACACCACGCCACCTCCGACATCCTCGCGCTGTCCGGACACAAAATCCAAGTCGCCGTCGTGATCGAAATCGGCGAATGACGTCATGCCGATGTAGCGGGGATCGGCGCTGAACACCCCCATCCAGTGGGTGCTGAACGGGAACTTGGTGTCGATCGGATCGGCCTTGAACGCCTCTTTTCCGGCCGGGGGCATCGTGCGCAACACCGGGTCCGAACAGGTCGCGGTGACAATCGCATCTGGGCTCATTCCGGCGTCCGCGCCCGAGGCGCCGGCCCGCGGGGCGCCACCGTCGCCTCCCCCGGGATTTCCAGCGCCCCCCCTGCCGAGCGTCCCGGCGACGCCGCCGCCTCCCGTCGAGTTCCCGCCGGCACCCGGAGCTCCTCCCGTCGTCGAGCGGCCGCCTCCGCCAATAGTGGACGTCGCACCGCCGGTCGAATTCCCCCCCGAGGCCGTAGCTCCCGACGCGCCCAGGCTGCCGCCGGCGCCCAGGCTGCCACCGACGCCCGGGCTGCCGCCAGCGCCCAGGCTGCCACCAGCGCCGACGCCACCTTTCCCAGAAGTCTGGCAACCCAGGACCACCAGGGCGGAAATTGTCGTCAGAGCAAATCGAATCCGCTTTGTGACCATTGGGCTCATAGTAAACCCTCTTAACTTTCGCATAGGGCAGGAGCGGCGCGAAACCTTCATTTTCCTCGCGACGGTGGCCCCTTGGTTTGGTGTTGCTCGCGAAGATCGAACGGCCGAGGTCGCGAGCCGAGCGCCAACAGAACCAACCAGGCGCCGATGAGATGCCCCCACGCACCATTCCACCCAGGGCCAAGGCTAAGGCCGTTGCCGTTGCGGCCAGGTGCAGCCGTGCAAGCACATCCACCCTGCCCCCCCAAAGCCTGCATTTTCGGTACTTCATCGAACATCCAGGGCAGCAACTGCGGATCGTTGTACGCCGGATTCCATGACGCGTGTCCGTAGTGCGCCTCGACCGGGTACTCGGTGTACCGGGGCCTCCCCCCAAGCACCCGCAGCGCCGCGATCACGTCGCGGCTGCGTTCCACCGGAACGGAATCGTCATCGGCCGCATGAAACGCCCACACGGCCATGTCGACCAAGGGAGCGATCTTCGTTTCGTCATAACCGCCGCACACCGGGACCACGGCCCGCCACCTCTGCGGATATCGTACCCCCGCGTCCCACGTTCCAAATCCACCATAGGACAAGCCGGTGATGTACAGGCGCGTGGGATCGATGCCGGGGTATTCGGCCAGCAACTGGTCAATCACCGCCATCAGCGAGACGATCGGCCAACTTGGCGCCGGTGGTTGTGCTCCCTTTCCTGATGGATCACTGGCGAAGAAATCCGTCCACATGTCGGGGCACTGTGGCGCGAGCATGAACACCGGCCAGCGCGCCTGATTCTCCGGCTGTACGAAGACAAACGGAGCCTCTTGGTCGGTGAGCTGTGCCAGATTGTCGGTCCCGCTCCCGCCCGCGCCGTGCAGAAAGACAACGAGAGGAAACTTGCCCTTGGGGTCGTATCCGACCGGAACAAACAAACGATAGAGCAAGGTATCGCCGTCGGGCCTCGTGTAGCTTCCGGCCACGAACGAATCGACCGGAACCGCGGCATGCGCCTCCGTCGCTGCGCACGAGATTGCAATCTGGGTGACCGCCGCCGAGCAAACCAGCACGGCGAGTCGCGCGCACAGAGCCATCGGGCCAGGTTGCCACAAAGGTAAATCGTAGCGTGCAGATCTTCGAAGCCCGTCGCGAACGGGGTAGCGGCCGTGAGGCCCATACACCTCCCCCCGCCGGAAGGAGTCCACGCCGCCCACGATACATCTATACCCCTACATCCGCGCTTGCCGGGAAAGGATCCTTTCGGCCTATTTCTGAAGGTCCAAATAAGCGTGGCCCTTTGAATAGTCGTTACATCCCCCTCGCCCCTCGCCCCTCACCCACACGTCCCAAGCGGAGGAGACATATGAAGTCAGGTCTTACTTCTGCAATCGCGCACCTACATACAGTCCCCGTGTTGTTGTCGCTGGGGATCTGGGGCGCTGTTGCCGTTGCCGCCATCGGCTGTACGGCGACCGTTACGGCCCCGGGCGAGCCGCACCCGGCCGTGGGTGGTGCGACGCCGGGAACGGCGACCGGCGGCACCAGCGTTCTGCCGGGAGGTCCGGGCGGAACGACTCCTGTTGCTTGCACGAGCGTCGATCCAGGACGGGTGACGGTTCACCGTCTGAATATCCTCGAATACAACAACACGGTTCGCGACCTTCTGGGGGATACGACGCAGCCGGGCACTGCGTTTCCGGACGACACGGGTGGTGGGAACTTCGACAACAACGCGGATATTTTGGCGACGAGTCCGTTGCTGTTTTCGAAATTGGAGACGGCCGCCGACGCGTTGACGACCGCCGCTGTTGCGACCGGCAGTGCCACGCGCGCGAAGCTGATCACATGTGACGCGACGACCGCGGGCGACGCGCCGTGCGCGACCACGGTGATGACGGCGTTCGCGCGCAAGGCGTGGCGCCGTCCCGCGAACGCAAGTGAGATCGCGCGCCTGGTGGCGTTCGTTCCGCTGGCCCGCGCGGCCGGCGATGGTTTCGACCAGGGGATCGCGCAGGCGATGAAGGCGGTGCTCCTTTCACCGAATTTCATGTTCCGTCCGGAGCTGGATTCGGACCCGGCCGCCACCACCCCGCGTCTGTTGAGCAGCTATGAGATCGCGTCGCGCCTGTCCTATTTCCTCTGGTCGAGCATGCCAGACGACACGCTGGCCGCAGCGGCGGACGCAGGCAACTTGCAAGACCCGGCGGCTTTGCAGCAGCAGGCGAATCGGATGCTGGACGACGCGAAGGCGACTACCTTGGTGAACGACATGGGAGGTCAATGGTTTGGCACCTACAAGATGGCGACCGTGACTCCCCTTCCGACTTCGTTCCCGACCTGGGACGCAACGCTGGGCACGGCAATGACCGAGGAGACGAATCTGTTTCTGAAAGACATTCTGACAGGCGCGACCGCGAGCTTTCTGGATGTCCTGGACGCGCCATACACGTACGCGAACGCGCGCTTGGCCCAGCATTACGGTTTGACCGGCGTGACGGGAACCGCGTTCCAGAAGGTGTCCTTGGCTGGGACGAAGCGGGCCGGCCTGATTATGCAGGGATCAATCTTGACGACGACGTCGTTCCCGACGCGAACGTCCCCGGTCAAGCGGGGACAGTGGGTGATGGAAAAGATACTGTGCACACCGCCCCCACCGCCGCCTGACAATGTTCCGGCGTTGGAGGCAACAGTGGTTCCGCCGGGCTCCTCGGTACGAACGAAGCTGGACGCGCACATCGCGAACCCGAACTGCTCCGGGTGCCATGCGGTCATGGATCCGATCGGTTTTGGGTTCGAGCACTTCGACGGCATCGGGGCATGGCGCGATATGGACGGGATGGCGGTCATTGACGCAACGGGAAAGTTGCCCGATGGAACCACCTTCGACGGGGCTCTTTCGTTGGCGGCGGCGTTGCGACAGACCGGAGGATCCAACATAGCGGCGTGCGCGACCCAAAAAGTATTCGCTTACTCAATCGGTCGCGATCCAGTTGCGGCGGACGACTGTCAGCTCAGTCAGCTGCGCACCTCCTTCGTTGGGACCAACTACAACATGCGGAGCCTGATCATGAAGATGGTCGCGAGTGACACGTTTCGTATGCGACGTCCTGTCGCCCCGGGAGGCATCTGATGAGCCGTCGCGGTCGTAGCGGCAGTGGCGGTGGCAGGCCGACGAAGGCCGTGGAGGCTGTGGCGTCCACGAAGGCCGTTCTCACGCCGAGCAGAGGCGTACCCGGCTGGTGGCAGGTGCCTCGCCGAACCTTCTTGCGGGACGCGGGGATACTGGTGGGCTTACCCATCTTGGACATCATGGGTCCAAGTCTGCGACGGGCTCGAGCGGCAGGCGCGCCGGCCCCGCGGCGATTCGTCACGTTCGGGTTCCCGTGCGGCATCAACTACACCGCCTGGAACCCCACGGGGACGGGCGCGGGGTACACGCTGTCGCCGACGTTGTCGCCGTTGATGCCGTTGAAGAGCGACGTGAGCGTGCTGTTGGGAATCAACAACATGCCGGCCAACGGCGCTCGCGGGCACACCTGCGGCATCAGCGCGTTTCTCACGTGCAAGAAGGTGCCAATGACCGATCCGGCGGTGACGGAAAGCATCTCGGCGGATCAGGTGGCGGCGAACTATCTGGGACAGTACACGCGTCTGCCATCGATCGAGCTGTCGACGCACCCGCTGCACGAAGTACCGAACGCGGAGGCGGGATTTTCACCGGCCTACAAGAACGTTGTGGCCTGGAAAGACGCGACGACGTCTTTGCCGTTCGAATCTGTACCGCAGGCGGCGTTCGATCGGTTGTTCACTGGAGTCGCCGGGGTCGGCACCACAGCGTCGACGACGGATTCCGCGAAGCGGGCGAAGTACCGGCAGAGCGTCCTTGACAGCGTGAAGTTGGACATTACGGCCATCCAGGCGCGCGGCAGCGCCGCCGATGTGGCCAAAATGGACCAATACCTGAGCAGCCTACGCGAGCTCGAGAAACAGATTCAGACCAACCCCACAGCGGTGACGCCCGCCATGGTGGGAAGCTGTACGCCCGGGGTCCGGCCGGCGGCTGGCACGCCCAAAGATATCCGCGACCACGTCACGCAGATGCTGGACCTGATGGTCCTGGCCATGCAGTGCGATGCCACGCGGGTGTTGACGTTCTTCTACGAGAACACGGTGACCGGTATCGTTCACAGCTTCCTGAATGTGAACGTCGACTACCACGGGGGGGTCAGCCATCACGGCAACGATCCCACCAAGCTCGCGTATTACGCGACGGTGAATCAATGGATCGTCACCCAGTTGGCGTATCTTCTGACAAAGATGAAGGCCGTTCAGGAGCCGGATGGAACCCTACTCGACAATTCGGTCGTGTACTTTTCCAGTGAGCTTGGCGACGGGAACGGGCATACGCATTCGAATTTGCCGGTCGTCATTGCAGGCAAGGGCGGCGGTATGTTGAATCCCGGCCGCGCCATCCAGTTCCAAAGCGGCAAGATGTCCAACCTCTTCATCTCCTTGCTCGCCACCGTCGGTGTCAACGTCACCAAATTTGGCGACGACGGAACCGCTCCGCTCGCCGGCCTCTAATCAACGGCGGGGCGGATACATTCCAGTAGAGCGCCGCCGGCGGCACCACTACATCACACACTACCGCTCGTCACGGCATCGCGGCCGGGCAACCAACACGCCCCGTCGTGCTGACCGCTATGTCGTCAAACCACATCTTGCCGATGGAAGGGGAAATGGTCGGTTGGGCATTGTATGCGCCGATGGCAAGGTAGTTGAACGTCGGTGCCGTCCAGACGTTGGCTCCAGAACACCCGTCGCCCACGCCGTCGACCATTCGTGAAAGCTGCGAATTGATGTAGAACTGCATTTGGTTCTTCGTGCCATCGTAGCCGAACTCCCAACACATCCAGGTGTTGAGGGGAATGTTGGTGCTCGGCGACGGCCGCGCCCAACAATCACTGCCGTTGCCGAAATAGTTCAGCAAGACTTTTCCGGTTTGCTCTCCGACGTTGTACCAGGGCGCATTGCCGCCGGTCGGCGCGGCGCGAATGAAATCCGTATGGCCACCGGGAAGGCTTTCGAAGTACATCATCACGCGACCGTAGATCGCGTTCTTCGGCAGAGGAAACAGTGGGGCCCCCGTCCTCTGCAACCAGCCGCCGCGCTGGCCGGTCGCCATGGTGATGGCAAGCGCGTTCTTCCCGCTTGACGCGTGGGTACTGTCTATCGCCAACGTACCGCCGCTCTCCATCTTCACCCAACCGTCAAGGTTCCCGTCCTCGAAATCGTCGCAGAAGACAGCCGTGGGCGGGCACC
This sequence comes from Pseudomonadota bacterium, assembly GCA_017881245.1. Lineage (GTDB taxonomy): Bacteria > Myxococcota_A > Polyangia > Fen-1088 > Fen-1088 > FEN-1088. The sequence continues at coordinate 7,407 of JADGRC010000126.1, read as the reverse complement.
CGGCCGAGGTACCTTGGCCGCCGGCTCCCCCGGTCCCCGTGGTCCCGCCGGCACCACCCGACCGCTCCCCTCCGGCACCGACCATGGTTGCTCCGCCGGTACCCTGGCCTCCCGTTCCATTGGCGCTGCCACCGGTCTCGGCCCGAGCTCCGCCGGTCTGAGCTGCGCTGCCACCTGTTGATCCCTGAGCACCTCCCGAGGAGGTACTTCCGCCAGAGCCCACCTGCGTGGCCCCTCCGGTTCCAAAGACGCTGCCCCCGGTCCCCAAGGCTGGCCCCATGCCCCCGCTCGCATGGCCGTTGGCTCCGGCTCCGCCGGTCCCGTCGCTGGAGGCCCCTGAACCGGCACACCCCCCGAGGAGGATCGCCAAACTACACAAGGCCATCCGGGAAAGCATTGTCTCAATCGCGTTCGTCGCGCGCTTCTTCGTCGATTGATCGGGCATCACCAAGTTAGGGCACGCCTCGCCCGTAATCTTCCCTTCCTTTGCAAGAATTCGACTGCAAGAAATCGACCTGAACATTCGAGTCTCCCGGGACCGCTGTGGTGGGCCGCGTGTGACACGACGCGGCCAAGTCGTAGCGCTTTCCGGCTATGGTACCGGAAGACTCGATGACCGGCGGCGCAGCCTCGCAACCAGGACCAGCGCGAATCCGCATACGAAGCCTCGCAGGTCGGCAGGAGAGTTGCCCGTGCTGACACGGCAGCCAGCAGACGTAACGTTCGAACCGCCCACCGACGGGGAGCCCTTCGCGCCACCTTGTCCTCCTGACATCGGTGGAGTCGCCGGGGCTGCGTCCGGGCTAACCGAGGGCGGGTTCGAGCTTACGGGAGCGGCGTCCGGGCCGACGGGCGGAACGTTCGAGCCAGCGCCACCCCCCGACCCGCTTGGCGGCGGTGGAGCTCCGGTCGTTCCAGCATCGGAATCCGGGGAAGGGGCCTGAGCGTCTTGCGAGAGGGCAGCGTCGTCACCTCCAACTGGCGGGCTCGGTGCCGTTTCAAGAGTCGAGTCGGTGGCGGCAGCATCGTCGCGCGAACCGACTCCCACCTCCACGACGCCAGCGTCCGCTGCCTGCACCGCATCTGGCAACCCGGCATCGACCGCGCCGGTCCCGGGCGGAGGCTGAAACGTGCTGCCTACCGACACGATCGTCACGGTGACCCGCACGTCGGTTGGCATGTAAAGGGCCGACGTCGCAGCGCCGACGTTCTCTGGCGCTGGTTTCACGTTCTTCGTGTCCTTCAGGAGCAGGGCGACTTTGAGGATTCCCTTCTCCCAGGGCACCGGTCCGGGCATATAGAACCGGGAAAAAGGCGTGTCCCATTCGTAGATACCGAGCGTCGTGTATGGTTTCGAGATGTCCGTACATCCGTAGTTCTGAGTAGCCTCGAAGCAAACCTGAAAACAGGTTTCGGTGGTCAAGTTCGGCTTGGTCTTCACCTCAAGGCGGACGTGCGCCGACCCGTTGGAATAATCGACCGGGCTGACCCAGTTGGCGGGGGTCCCACTGGCAGGCACGACGCGATAATGTGAATCAGTCGTGGTTTGTGCCGAGTGGGTATACGTGGCATCGGCGACGACAAACTGAGTCGCGCGGGCGGAACCACCGGCGAGGATCGCGGTTACGCCGCCTACCAATGCCCCTATTCGAACGCGACGCGCAACAAAAGACATCATCAATTTCCATATCACGCTAAGGCGTTTTCCGACCACGAATAAGAACATAGGGGAACAAGACTTCTCCTCGACCCGCAATCGAAGGGCCCTTCTACTTTCCTGCGAAGCTATGGCCCCGGCGGGGCCCTTCTTGTTGTTTAGAAGTCCAGCGCCCCGCCCAAGGAGTTCGAATGCCGGAGGGTCAAAGCTACCGATCGTCAAGACAGAAATCGTTCGCGCCCCTGTTTTGGGGGCCAACGATGTTGTTAGCCATCGGCGCGATTTCCTGCGTTGGCTCGGTCACTCGGTCAAATGTTCCGGGCGGCGCCGGCGGAACTTCGCTGGGCACGACGACCGGGACGACCAACGGGGTCCCCAATGCCTCCACGGGTGGCGGTCTCAAGACTGGCAGCACCAGCCCGGCTGGCAATGGCGGCGCCACGGTGGCAGTTGGCGGCGACACCGGTGCCGGCGGCGCGACGTCTCTGCCGGTCGGTCCATTGGGAGGAGGCACAGCGTCCTCGTGCGTGAAGCGGGCGATTGGCCCTTCCCTGCTCCGACGACTCACCCACACGGAATACGACAATTCAGTCGCCGATCTGCTCGGTGACAAGACGACCCCGTCCCTGCAGTTTCCGAGGGACGTCGACGAAGGCATTTTCGACAACACCGCGACAGCCCAGAGCGTGCCCGAACTATTGGCGAGCGGATACGTGGATGCGGCGGCGACGTTGGCTGGGGCCATTCCAAACCTGGCAACCCTGGTGGGTTGTGACTTTACCACCGCGAACGGGGCGACCTGCGTGGGCACGTTCGTCTCCAAATTCGGACGGCGCGCATTCCGTCGTCCACTGACGACGGACGAAGCAACGCGCTTGACCGCGATATTCAACAGCTCCCCGATGGACAAACAGTTGGGTGTCCGCGCCGTCATAACCGCGATACTCACGTCACCGCACTTCCTGTTCCGGCCTGAATTTGGGTCTGCGGCGTCGCCGACCATCGACGGAGCGATGACGTTGGCGCCCTTCGAGATGGCTGCGCGCCTTTCCTCGCTGCTGTGGGCCTCGGTCCCAGATGACGTTCTTCTCGACGAAGCGCAGGCCGGCAGGTTGACAACGCCCGACCAGGTAGCGACTCAGGCACGGCGAATGCTCGCCATGCCCAGGGCGAACACGGCCATCGCCGCGTTCTATGACCAATGGTTTGGCATGTCCATGCTCGATGCCGCAACCAAGAACCCAGCAGTCTACCAGTTCGACGATACGCTGCGGACTTCTATGGAGGAGGAAACGCGTCGCTTCGTTGCGAACGTGATCTGGACGGACGACGGACGTCTGTCGACGCTGTTGTCCGCGCCCTACACGTTTGTCAACGCTCCGTTGGCCGCTCTTTATGGGGTCAAGGGCCCGGCAGACGCCACAACCTATACTCAAGTGATGCTGGACCCAACGCAGCGAGCCGGTATGTTGACCCACGGGAGCATGCTGGCGGCGTTCGCTGGTCCGGACCAAAGCTCGCCGGCAAAGCGCGGTAAATGGGTCCGCACCCGGTTACTTTGCAACGATCTTCCCGATCCACCCAACGACGTGCCGCCACTGCCGGATCTACAGCCAGGCGTTTCCAATCGCGCGCGCTTCGAGATGCACACCAGCGTGATGCAGTGTAGCGGGTGCCACGGATTCATAGATGGCCTCGGTTTTGGACTCGAAGCATACGACGGCATAGGGCGTGTACGGACGCTCGACAATGGGGTCCCGGTGGACAATAGCGGCCAGGTCACCAACACCATCGATATCAACGGACCGTATACCGGAGGGCCACAACTCGCGGCGCTCCTGGCGCGCAGTACGCAGGTGCGCGACTGCGCGGCAACACAGTGGATGCGCTACGCGATGGCGCGCCGCGAAGGTCCCGACGATGTTTGCTCACTGGAGGCCATTCATCAGACGTTTGCGGCCTCCGGCGGCAACCTGAAAGATCTCATGGTGTCGCTAACCCAAACCGACGCGTTCCTGAACTATAGAAAGGCCGATTAGGGGACATGATGAACAAGCGATGGTTGGCCTCACGACGCGCGGCCCTGGGAATGCTGGGCGCGGGTGGTCTGAGCGCGGTTCTTCCGGGCCGCGGAGCCCGCGCGGTGGCATTGGCTCCGCAGCCCAGATTGATCGTGATTCACGTGCCCGAAGGGATGTGGAAGACCGCGCAGCGTCCGGTCGTCGGTGCAACCACACTCGGGCCGCTTTTTTCCGCCCTCGACCCGCTGCGATCACAGCTCACGGTCATCGAGAACCTGAACATGAAGTCCCGGCCAAATGGCCCGGGCGGCGATGGGCATCATCGCGGCGTCCCGCACATGTTCACGTGTACGGAGATGGCGGACGTCAACAACGCCGGCGGCGCATCGGTGGATCAGAAGATCGCGCAGGCGATCGGCACCACATCGAAGTTCGCTTCGTTGCAGTTTGCCGTAAGAATCGTCTACGGCGATACCAATTCCAAGCCGATCTGGTCGGCGCCGAGTCGTGTCGTCCCCGCGGAGCAGAGTCCCTGGACCGCCTACACGCGGCTTTTCGGCGGCGCCATGGCGCCCTCGGCAACCACCACGGCGGGCGCCCCGGTGTCCGGATTGGATCTGAAGAAGAGCGCCATGGACTACGCTTTGGCCGACATGGCATCTCTCGGCCCAAAGCTGTCGGTGAGCGACCGCCAGCGGCTCATTTCGTATCAGGATTCCCTCCGATCCATCGAGACCCGTCTTGCGACGGTGGCGCCCCCCATGGCGACGGGTGGTGCGTGCATGCCGCCGGTTTTGGGCGCGACGATCGACAAGGCGGCGGAGGCCAACTACCCGACGATTGGCGCTTTGCAGATGGACCTGATAGTGGCCGCGCTGCAATGCGGACTAACGCGGGTCGCGAGCCTCCAGTGGGGCAATTCGAACGACCAGTGCACGTATTCGTGGCTTGGCATCAATAAGCTCGGCCACGACCTGTCACACAACAACGGCAATTGTGACCCGACCGGAAGCAAGAAGACGCAGGTAACGCAATGGTACGCGCAGCAGTACGCCTATCTCTTGAATAAGTTGAAGGCGATACCAGAAGGCACGGGAACGATGCTGGACAACACGGTGGTCCTCTGGGCATCGGAGTTCAGCGAGACCAACAGTCACGCGTGCGACAGTTTACTCTGGATCCTTGGCGGAAATGCGGGCGGGTACTTCACCCAGGGCAAGGTGGTGGACGTCGGAGGTAAATCGGTGAACGATTTGCATACCTCGATCTGCAATGCTTTCGGCATAACAGACAAGACCTTTGGCAACCCGGCATATTGCGCCGGTCCGCTGACGGCTCTGCACGCTTGACCAACTGCGGTCCTGGCTGTTGACGAGCCTACCTGGGGGATTCGGGCGGGATGTAGTAGCCTGTCGATCCCACTCAACCGACCATGGAATCAACATTGACAAACGCGGCCAATCGCCGAGCAGCCGCAGTGGGGCACCTTAGAATCCTCGCGATGTCTACCTTGGTGGTCACGGTCGCCGGGTGCACACCAGGCGCTACCGACTCTCCCCCACAAAACAAGGGTAGTGGTGGCCGGGGGGCGGCGACCGGTGGGAGCGATGCGGTCGTTGCAAGCGGAACCGGTGGCTCCCTGGCCTCGGGCACTGGTGGCGTGGCTGGTACGGGCGGAATCGTGTCCGGATCCGGTGGCAACGGCAGCGGCAGCGGAGGTGCGGCCGTCGGAACAGGCGGTGTGGAAACTGGTGGTGCCGTCGTCTCAGCATCCGGTGGCGGCGGCACCGGCGGCAGGCCCGTGGCAAGTGGCGGGGCGGCGGGCGCCGGCGGGGCGACGGGCGGCGGCAGTGCTGCCGGCGCCGCCGGCGGTGGCAAGGGTGGCGGCGGTGGTGGTGGAGCTATTTCCGGCGCCGGCGGACTGCCCGGGGCAACGGGCTGTGGAACGAAGCCGTACAAGCTTTGCGAGGATTTCGAATCGGCGGAGGTGGGAGGGCTTCCCGCGGGCTGGATGCAGTTCGAACTTTATACGACCGGAAAACCCGGAACGGTCAACGTTCAGACCGATCAGTTTCACGGGGGCTCCAAGTCTCTGAAGAGCAGCTCGGACGCCAAGGATGAGCCGCGCGCTCGACGAAGCCTTGCGAGCCTGGGGACAACTCTCGCCAACAATCATTGGGGCCGAATCTTCTACAAGGTTCAGATCCCCGCACCAAAGCCCAATACGTACTTTCACGTGACGTTCGCGGCTCTCACGAAAGAACCCGCGGCCCCTGAGTCCCGCATCGTCGACACCGTCCAGGATCCGACGGGAAAGCTTCAGTACCTGTACAATCTGCCGGACGACACGTGTTGCACGATGACCGGCTTTAGCGGGGCCTACGATGCCAACTGGCATTGCGCCGAGTGGTACATCAGCCAGGCGACGAACAGCTATCGTTTCTTTCAGGATGGCAAGGAGATCCCGATCTCCTTCTCGGGAAACACCAAGGCGCGAATCGCGGACATTACCTACATCGCGCTCGGGACAGCATTTTATCAGCTGCCGCCAAGCCCGTTTGTCGCGTGGATTGACGATCTCGCAATCAATGACACGCAAATCGGCTGCGGACCCTGATTCCCGGTACCGAGGATCATAAGCGTCACCATTCAGTGGATATCGGTTCGGCGGAATACCGGGCGGGATCAACCCCAGCGACGCGGTCACCGAGTTGCCTCATGGAGGCGTATCGATTGACGCGACGTACGCCCGCGCCGCTGCTTCGAGCGCGGCGCCGCGGTGCAGACCGACGCCAGCCTCGCCGAGGATCGTCTCGAGCGCGGCAAGCACGAGTGTGACATTGCGGCGCGTGCTCGACGCGCCCATCAAACCGATGCGCCAGGCCTGACCCTTGAATGGGCCGAGGCCGCCGCCGATCTCGATACCGAAATCGGCGAGCAGCCGCGCGCGGACCTTCGCATCATCCACGCGGGGTGGGACATGGACTGCGTTGAGAGAGGCGAGGCTATGCTCGGGAATGTACGAAAGCCCCATCGCCTCGAGGCCGGCACGAAGGGCGAGGTGATTGCGGCGATGGCGGGCGACGCGCTCCGGCAGTCCCTCCTCGGTGACACACAACAGCGCCTCGCGAAGCGCGTAGGTCATGTTCACCGGCGCGGTGTGGTGGTACACGCGATCCGCGCTCCAGTAGTTGCGAATCAGTGACATGTCCAGGTACCAGCTGCGCACTTTGCTCCGGCGTCGATCCATGGCGTCCAACGCGCCTTGACTGAAGGTGACGGGCGAGAGGCCCGGGGGACACGACAAACATTTCTGGGTTGCGCTGTAGCAGGCGTCGATGCGCCAGTCGTCGACGCGCAGCTCGTGACCGCCGAGCGAGGTCACGGCGTCGACGACCAGCAGGGCGCCAGCGTCGTGGACCAGCTTCGAGATCTCCTCGAGCGGTTGGTGGGCTCCTGTCGAGGTCTCCGCATGCACGATCCCGACCACCTTGGCGCGCGGGTGGGCCTTGAGCGACGTCGCAATGGCATCCGCGCCGACCGTATTTCCCCAGGGCACCTCTACCGTGTGCACGATGGCGCCGTGCCGATCCGCCATATCGCTCATGCGCGCCCCGAACGCGCCCGCGACGGCGATGATCGCCTCGTCGCCCGGCTCGATGAGGTTGGCGATGCAAGCTTCCATCCCGGCGCTTCCCGTGCCCGACACGGCCAGTGTCAGCCGGTTCT
>JADGRC010000125.1 GCA_017881245.1 Pseudomonadota bacterium | reverse complement strand
GTCGCCGGCCACCAAAGGCGTCGCGGCCGGTGGGTGTCCGGCCGGAGCGGGTAACGGCTGGTCCGATGAACGCACCGCGCATCCCACTGTTGCGGGCCCAAGCAACCCCGTCGCATAACCACCGACGGCTAGGATGCCGGCCAACATCACGCCGCCGGAGCCGCGCATGCGAGCCTCAGCCGGAGCCGCGAACCGGATCGGCGCCGTCGGGGCGAAAGAAACACGCCACCTGGAACTGGCGGCCAAATGCCGTCAAAAAGAGAGATTTGTACTGGACGTCGGCGACGATCGGTTCAGATATGGGTCCGATGCGCACCGGAGGCTGCTCTTCGATGCGCGCGCGCGCCGCCACGACCGTCGGGTGGTCTTCCAGCTCCCCGAACATTCGGACGTCGTCGGTGATCCGGGTGGGGCGAATCTCGATCAGGCCCAGGCGGGCGAGATTGTCCAGATACGCTGGCGTGCGCACGGGGTTCTCGCAGCCGGCCTGGATCCCCAGCAGGCTGAAGTGGCGCAGTTCTACGCGCGTGGCGCCGCCGTGCCGCAGACGCGACGAAAGCGACAGCAAGGGAAACGGCCCGCCCGCCTGCAGGGACGCTAGCAAGCGGAGCTCGTCCGAACCCAGTTGTCCGAGCAGGTCCAGGAACGCGGGATGCACATGGTCCGCCACGGCGGAATCCATGGTCGCGGTCAAGAGCGACAGGTACCCATCGCGGATAGCCCCGTCGCCGCGGACGAAGCCCGCCAAGGCCCGCAAGGCCAGAGCGGCGTTCGGCGTACACCTCCGTTCGGCGGGGATCGCGAGGCCCCGCTCCCCGAGCGCGCGCAAGAGCTCGGGCAATTGCAGAGCCGTTCGAGGTACCGCGGAGATGGGACCGAGCGCCACGCGGGCCAGCGTCTGGAGCCCACCGCGAAACCCATTTCCGAAGGTCGAACCGCCGGGATTCGCCAGGCTTGTTTCGGTCGAATGGCGGGGGCTGACAACCAGATCTCTCACGACGCGCGTCAAGCTGAACATGCGGCGCCACTATAGCCAAGTTTCGATCGCGTGTGGGAGCCTGTGCGAACACGTGTGGGAGCCTGCGCGAAACATCCCACCGAAGAACGAATCTTCATGCTCCGGCGAGTAAATTTTTTGGGCGCTGGCGGATTCGAAAATATGATGGCCGGGCCGTGCGAATATCTATCGATCCCACGATGACGCGTCTCGTGCGCGATGTCTCGGCGGGGATCCGTGTGCTTCAGATTCGCGACGGCATTCTGCTGTCGGAAAGCCAGATTCTGGAACGCGCGCGTAATATCGTCATGGGATTGGTGGGCAACTACCGCATCGAGACGCTAGATCGCCCGGAGCGTGCTGGGCGCGCTGATCGACGGCCCTCTTCCGGCGAGGTGGCGACCGCGGGCGGGGACGGCGCCGACGAGCTTCCGGCCGCGGCGTATTGATGTGCGCGGCATCGGTCCGAGCCGTCGGATGTTTTTCGATTACGCGGTGAAAAGTCGCACAAGGGCTTTGGCAGCCAGCCGTGCGAACACAATGTCTTCCGACCAGACGACGCCGTCCAGATCGAGTGCGACCTGCGCGACGTGTGCATCGGGGCTCGATACCGTCAGACCCTTTCGCGCGGCCGTGGCTCGCAAAAGGCCGACCCGAAGCCAATGCTCGATGGGCGTGGGATGAAGCGGCAAGTCGCGAAGAAATGCCTCAAGGCGACCTCGCTCTGCCCGGCTGAGTGGTGCGCTGGTGAGCTCGGCGGCGACGATGGGCGGGAGGACGACATCGCCATCTTTAAGGGCTTGCTCCAGTCGCGGCAGGTCGCGGCCGCGAAAAAAGTCCACCCAGACGCTGGTATCAACGACCAGAGCGCTCACGAGCCGCGTCCAAATCGAGGCGAATATCGAGCTTTCCCTTGAGGGCCATGGCCTTGGTATAGGCGCGACGCCGCGCCAGGAGCTCCAGCCCCTGAACGATGGTCTCCGTGGTTCCCGCTCCCGTGATCGACGCGGCGTCCTCGAGCAAATGGCGAGGAAGATTCACCGTGACTCTCTTGACGGCGCGGGAGGCCATACGTTGATACTGACCACCATATGTATGGACGTCAAGATCGGCACGCCAAACGCACGCCAAACGCACGCCAACGCGTCGCCAATGCAGGCGCGCTGCCATCCGCGTTCCGGCCTCGGCCTCGCCCCCGTTGCCGCGCCTAGGGAATCGCGGTCATAAACTGTTCAATCACCCCGAGCGTCGCGGAATTCGTAAAGGCGGAGGGCGGTACCAAGGAGACCGGCGCGAGGCGCGCGCCCGCGATCGCGTCAAGTGTGGTCTGCCACAGGCCCGGCTCCGCATCGGAGAACTCAGTGGCCGTCATGCAGCCAAGACCGGTGCCTTTCGAAATATACATGTCCCCCCAAATGTCAATTTCGCCAGCGCCCCAGCGTTTGATTTGGCTGCGCTCGACCACCTCCAGGTAGCTCTCGAGCTGCTGAGCCATGTAGACCCCGATCGGTTGCTCGCATCCGGGAAAGAACGTGAAGTCGACTTCATCCCACTGCGAAAAGTCGATCGACTTGAAGATTGGATCGACCGTCAACCAGAAATTGTGCGACAGCGCGACCAGAGTACCCTTGAAGTACGGTCGGACGGCCTCGCGCGTTTTGTCGAGAATGAACTGGCACAGCGCCACCTGATCGGCTGCCGACAGCTGTGCCAGGAAAGGAAGGGAACGTGGGATGGTTTCCAGCTCGACCGGCAACGGCGAATACAACTCGATCCGCATGCGCTCGGCCATCTTCGCCTCCGCGATTTTCTCATCCGTCCAGTCGGTTTCGATGAAGTGTTTGTAGCTCGCCAGATCGATGATCGTCGTGCTGTCGGCTTGGCCCCAATAGTGAACAAGATCAATCACTCGGCCCTTCGCTTTGTGGGCCGCGATCACCAGCGCGGCGACGCGCAACTTGTAGTCCAGCTCCCTTGGCCCTATGGGATAGTGGTAGGGTTGGTTCTCCACCCGATCGAAATGCGGTGGCAGCTGACCAATATCCACCCCGGAGACGTTGCCGCCCGGCATGGTGGAAAGGTCCTCGAAGTACTTCACCAATTCGGCGCCCTCATTTCTGCCCATTCCAAAGGCGACGCGATCCAAGGTGTACCTCTTCAGAGTCGTCGGAAGGGGACGTCGCGCGAGATCAGTCGTGTAGCAGTCAATCTGGGACCATGACGGCACCGATTCCTCGCCGTGAACGCCCGCCAGCACTGTCTCGGCCGACCGCGAACAATCAACGCGTGGGTTTGACTCACTTCCGGGCGGAAACGACGCGCCGATGTCGACCCCGCTTGATGACCCTCCGCTACCGCCACCCAGGTTGTCGTGCCCTCCGCTCCCCCCAGGGGGTGCTCCCGGCGCCCCGCCGCAGGCACCGATCGCCGTGCCCATGGCCATGGCAAGGCCAAACACTGTCGTGGATGCTGTCTGTCCCAAGCACACTCGCGTTGCCGACATGCAGCAACACATCGGCGCAAACGAGAGGGGGTTTAGGGTCTGACGCCATCGTGGCTATGTCGTGTGGGCCCGCTCGCCGAGCGCGACCAGCTTGTCCATTAGGGCATCGGTCGGCCCGTTCACCGTGCGGCGCGCGGGATCCGCGTCGTAGTACGCGAGGATCTCCTCTACGCCCCGCGAGAACGGGATCACGGCGGCGTAGTCGGGTACCAGCCTTTTGATCTTGGTGTTGTCGAAGATCATGCTGTGCGCCTTGTCACCGAGGAGCCCGGCGCCCCAATCGGGATCATGCCGCGCGATTACGTCGGACGGCAGGTGCACGATGTCGGCGTGGGTGCCTGCCGCGCGGGCAAGCAGGTGGTGAATCTGGTCCCAGGTCAACCATTCGTCCGACGTGATGTGCACGGCCTCGCCGATGGCGCGAGAATGTCCCAGCAACCCGACCAGACCCTTGGCGAAGTCCTCGTGATGCGTCAGCGTCCAAAGGGACGTGCCGTCGCCGTGAACGATCACCTTCTTCCCGCGCCGCATGCGATCGATGACCGTGTAGCCGCCGTGGCACGGCAACAACGTCCGATCGTAGGTATGCGACGGGCGCACGATCGTGAAAGGAAATTTGTCTTCGCGGTACGCGCGCAGCAGACGTTCCTCGCAAGCGATTTTCGCGCGAGAATACTCCCAGAACGGATTGTCGAGCGGAGTGGACTCGGTGACAGGCAGATTGGTGGGAGGTGTCTGATACGCCGATGCCGAGCTGATGAAGACGTACTGCCGGGTTCGGTCGCGAAACAGTTCCAGGTCGGTTTCGATGTGTGTGGGCGTGAACGCCACCCAGTCGACCACGGCGTCGAACCCGCCGGCGCTCACGTCCGCGAGGGCGCGCCGTGCGGAGGCCGGATCGCGAATGTCGCCGGTCAAGACCTGAATGCCGGAGGGAACGGGGCGGCTGGTTTGGCCGCGGCGTAAGTGAAAAAGCTCCACGCCACGTGCGACCGCGAGCCGCGAGCACGCCGAGCTGATGATCCCGGTACCCCCTATAAAAAGAACCTTCATTTGTCGCCCTCCGAGGGCCGCAAGCTACATCGAATCGTGCCCGGTCGCATCAGCGGCGCGGGTGCGGGGACAACATTGTGGGCGCGATTCGCTATTGTGCCTCTTCGCGCATTTCTGCTTGACGATGCCAAGTTCGGCGGTAGGAGGACACACCCTTGCCGACGACTTGCAAGGTTGAATACCCCTGGTCATTGAAAGCGAGAGAACCATGTACGACATCGCCATTCGACATTTCGCCCAAACGTTACGAAACTTGGACGCCGTCCTGGGCAAGGCGCAGGACTTCGCCGAGGCACGGAAGTTCGACGTCAACAACTTTTGTTCGGCCCGGCTGTTTCCCGACATGCTCCCGTTCACGGTGCAAGTTCGCATCGCCTGCGATCAGGCCAAGAACGCGGCCGCGAACCTGTCCGGCCAGGAACCCCCTCGTCACGAGGACAACGAGACGACGGTGGAGGAATTGCGGGGGCGCGTCCGAAAGTGCCTCGTGTATCTGGAGTCGTTCAAGCCTGGGGACTTCGATCGCACGACCGCCGACACGCTGGTCAAGATCCCGAGCCCCAAGGGCAAGCTCATGCGCGCCCAGGACTACCTGTTCAGCCGGCAGATCCCGAATTTCTATTTTCACGTGACGACGGCGTACGACATCTTGCGCCACGGCGGTGTTCCGATCGGCAAGTCCGACTACCTCGGGCCGCTCGAGATGCGGGACGCCTGACGAAAGCCCCCTACTGCCTCTGGAACGCCTCGCCCGGCGGCAAATCCAGCTGATTACGCGGCAGCCCCGTCCAGTACGACAACTGGACCCCGATCAGGCCGATAACTGCAGACGCTGTGTTTCCCGGCACAAAGCGCGCCTGGATGGTCGGCGTGGCCGCCCATCCTCCGGTCAGCCTATGGCCGAAGAACCAGTCGTACCCGAGACCCAGCGAGTAACCGGAACCCACCGTGCCGCGCGACTTCTTGTCCTGGCCGTTGACCGTGGAAAGGCTTACGACGT
>JADGRC010000124.1 GCA_017881245.1 Pseudomonadota bacterium | reverse complement strand
GTGCTGGACGGCCCGACACTCAAACGACGCGACGCAGAGCCCTTGACCCGCGGCGTCGGTTCGACGTCCCCCTGGCCCGCGCGGAGATCCCCCAGCCTGCGCTAGGGGAATGCGCCCGTCGCGACAAGGAGGTCAAGGCGCGCCTCGCGGGCGGCATCCTCGGCGAGGGCCACCTGCGATTCGGCGTCGCGCGCCTGCCGTTCGGCGTCGATGACCTCGATGTTCGTCGTCGCGCCGCCGCGGTAGGCCTTGTCGGCGAGCGTTGCCGCCGTTGCCGCCGCAGCCGCGGCCGCGCGCGACGCCTGCAAGCTCTCGTCGGAGGTGCGCACGACGGCGAGCGCGGTGCGCACCTCGACGTTCACCTGTCGGAGCAGCCCGTCGAGCCGTGCCCGGGCCTCCTCGTCGCTCGCCCGACGCTCGCGCTCCACGCCGTAGCGAAATCCGCCGTCGAAGAACGGAATCGAGAGCACAAGCGCCGCCTGCCAGCCACTGCCGGGCAGCAGTGGCGTCTGGGTTTGGCGGAACGCCTGCGCCTGCGCGAGCAGAGTCGGGGCGTAGTAAGTCCAATCATCGCGGCGCAGGTGGTCCGTGGCCGCGCGTCGCGCCTCGAGAGCCTTTAGATCGGGTCGGCGCGCCCGCGCGTCGGAGAGGGCCTCTTCGGGCGCCGACACCGCGCCGAGGGCGACGTCGTCGACAGCGTCGACGAGATCGTCCTCCGCCAGAAGTATCGCCAGCGCGCTCTGGGCCCGGAGAAGCGCCGTCTGGGTGTTCTTGATCTGCGATTGGTTCGTGCGGAGCTGTTGCTCGGCACGCGCGTCGTCGACGCCGTTGCCGAGTCCCTTTATCATGCGCGTGTGGGCGTAGTCGTAGTGCGCGGCGGCCGTCTCGCCGGCGCGCACGGCGACCTCGATCGCGCGGTGCTGCAGGAGCACCGTGAGATAGGCGCGACCCACGGCGACGGCGAGTTCCCGGCGCACATCGGCGGCGCTCGCTCGAGCGATGTCGCGGTTGTCCTGCGCGTGGGCGTCGTTGGCCCATGCGGTCGGCGCGAGCAGCGGCACGGTCAGGGCGAGGTTTCCATTCCACTGGCCAATGGGCGTCGTTACGTTGCCGCCGAACATGCGGGCTGAGTCCAACCTCACGTAGCTCCCGTTGCCCGCGAGCGTCGGCAGCCATCCCGCGCGGGCCTCGCGCACCAGGGCGGACGCGCGTTCGATCTCCTGCGCGGCGACGATCGCCGACGGATTGCGCTCGGCGGCGCGGTCCAGTGCCTGCCGCCAGGTCACGTGGGCGAGCACCGGGGCGGCGCCGACTCCCGAAGCGATTTCGGCCGCCAGGGCGGGAGCGGCCAAGGGAGCGGTGGCGGCCGCGAGCAGCGCGCTGGCGACCAACAACAAGCGGCGCACAAGGGCGAGGGTGGGGGTGGGGTCGCGGCTCATCTATTCCACCGTTGGCAGCGGCGCGCCATGACCGTCCAGATGGGCAGCCGTCCCATCAACGGGCGCGAGGCGTCGCGCGGACACGCGCTTGTCTCCGTGGCCGCCCAAGCGCTCCATGAATACGAACAACGACGGCACCAAAAAAATTCCGAGCAGCGTCGCCGCCAACATGCCCGTCACGACCGTCGTCCCCAGCATGCGGCGTGCGGCGGCGCCGGCACCCGAGGCGCCCCATAGCGGGAGACAACCGAAGATGAACGCGAACGACGTCATGAGGATCGGCCGCAGGCGCCGGCGCGCGCCTTCCAGCGCGGCATCGATCAGGGGCCGGCCTTCCTTCAATTGTTCGCGCGCGAACTCGACGATGAGGATGGCGTTCTTCGCAGTAAGGCCCACGAGCATGACGAGGCCAATCTGCGCGTAGACGTTACTGTCGAACTTGCGCGCGAGCAGCCCGAGAAAGGCCCCGAGCACGGCGACGGGGGTGCTCAGCAAGACGCTGAACGGCAGCGACCAGCTCTCGTAGAGCGCGGCGAGGATGAGGAACACGAACACGAGCGACAGGCCGAGCACCTTGACCGTACCGCCCTGGGCGACCTTCTCCTGATACGACAGCGCGTTCCAGGCGTAGCCCATTTCTGGCGGCAGCGTCTCGGACGCGACTTCCTCGAGGGCAGCGAGTGCCTGGCCCGAGCTGTAGCCTGCCGCCGCCGCCCCAATGATCTCCGCGGAACGGAACAAGTTGAACCGCACCGTGTACTCCGGTCCCGAGGTCGTGCGCACCCGGACGAACGCCGACAGCGGCACCATCTCGCCCTTGGAGTTGCGCACGTAGAATTCCTTGAGGCTGTCGGGCGTCTGTCGGAACGCCGGCTCGGCCTGCACGAACACCTTCCACTGCCTTGAGAAGCGTGTGAAGTCGTTGACGTACGAGCCGCCCATGAAAGCCTGGAGCGCGGCGTAGACGTCGCTGATGGGCACGCCCTGCTTCATGGCCTTCTCCTTGTCGATCTCGGCGAAGATCTGCGGAACCGCCGGGGAGAAGTTGGGGTTGATGTTCTGAAGCTCCGGCCGCTTGCGGGCGGCGTCGACGAATCGCTTCACGTTCTCGGCGAGGAAGGCCACCGTGCCACCGCTGCGGTCTTGCAGGAACATGCTGAATCCGCCAGCGGCGCTGATGCCGGGGATGGCTGGCGGCAGCAGGGCGAACACGCGTGCCTCGGGGATCTTCCCGAACTCGGCGTTGAGCTTGCCCACGATCGCCTTCGCGGTCAGATCGGGGCGGTCGCGCTCCTTCCACGGCGCGAAACCGATGAATCCCGTGCCCGCGTAGCTGGCGGCGGAGCGCGTGAAGAAGCTGTATCCCGCGATCGTGTTGTACGCCCGGATGCCCTCGGTCTTGCCGAGGATGGCCTCCACTTTCTTGAAGACTGCCCTGGTGCGCTGCAGTGACGCCGCGTCGGGCAACTGCACCCCGATGAGCGCGTAGCCGTTGTCCTCGTCAGGCAGGAAGCCAGAGGGCAGCTTGCGGCCGATGAGACCCGAGACCCCGGTGACGGCAACCAGGAGCACGAGCGGGATGGCGAGCTTGCGGACGAGACGCGCGTTCACGCTGATGTAGCCCCGGGTCGCGCGCTCGAAGAGCCGGTTGAAGCCCCGGCCGAGCCGGCCAAGCGGCCCCTTGGGCGCGCCGCGGGGACGCAAGAGCATAGCCGCGAGCGCAGGCGAGAGCGTCAGGGCATTGAAAGCCGAGATCAGCACCGAGATAGCGACGGTGAGGGCGAACTGCTGGTAGAGGCGGCCCGTGATCCCCGCCATGAACGCGACCGGGATGAAGACCGCCGCGAGGATGAGAGCGATCCCGATGACGGGCGACTGCACCTCGGACATCGCCTTGACGGTGGCGTCGCGCGGGGACATCCCCTGCTCGATGTGGTGCTCCACGGCCTCGACGACGACGATGGCGTCGTCGACGACCAGCCCGATCGCGAGGACGAGCGCAAACAGCGACAGCGTGTTGATCGAAAAGCCGAGGAACGGGAACACCGCGAACACGCCGATGAGCGAGACGGGAACCGTGAGCAGCGGGATGAGCGTCGCGCGCCAGCTCTGGAGGAACACGAACACGACCAGGACCACGAGACCGATGGCCTCGGCCAGGGTGACGAGGATCTCCTCGATGCCCGCCTTCACGGGGGCGGTGGTATCGAGCGTGACCTTGTAGTCCATGCCCGGCGGGAAGTGCTTCTTCAGGGTCTCCATCGTCGCGCGCACCGACGACGCGACGTCGAGTGCGTTCGAGCCGGGGAGCTGGAAGGCCGCGACGATCCCCGCGGGCCGGCCGTTGAAGGCGCCCTCCTGCGCGTAGTTCAGCGAGCCCATCTCGACGCGGGCGACGTCGCGCACGCGAACGAGCGAGCCGTCCGGGTTGGCGCGCACGATGACATCGGCGAACTCCTCGGCCGTGACCAGACGGCCCTGCGCGCGCACCGTGTACGTAAATTGCTGACCGGCGGGCGCCGGCTCGGCACCCACTTGGCCCGCGGGGTTGACGACGTTCTGTGACCGCACTGCGTTCTGCACGTCACTCACGGTGAGGCCGAGGCGCGCGAGTACGTCGGGCTTGAGCCACACCCGCATCGCGTAGTCCGAAGCACCGAGGTTGCGGATGTCGCCGACGCCCCGAATGCGCAGGAGCGCGTCGTTGATGTTGATGATCGCGTAATTCGTGAGGAAAGAAGCGTTGTAACGACCGTCCGGGGCGTACAACGAAATCACGATGAGCGGAAAGGCGAGCGACTTCTTGATCGTAACGCCAAAGTTCTTGACGTCCTGGGGCAAGTAGGTCTGAGCCTGCGAAAAGCGGTTCTGCACCAAGACGTTGTCGATGTCTATGTTCGTGCCGACGTCGAACGTCACCTGCTGGGTCATCGTGCCGTCGTTGGCATTCGTCGACTGGATGTACAACATGTTGTCGACGCCGTTGACCTGCTGTTCGATGGGCGTGGCCACCGATTGCTCGATCGTCTGCGCGTCGGCGCCCGTGAATGCCGTGGTCAGGATGATCTGCGGCGGAATGATCTGCGGAAACTGCGCGATTGGAAGCCCCACAAGCGACACGGCGCCGAGTAGGATCGTAACGATCGCGATGACGATCGCGACGATGGGACGGCGGATGAAGAAGGCCGAAATCACGGGTGCCTCCTAGAGCGGCTTCGGCGCGGCGGCGGGCACCGTGGCGACCGGAGGGGGCGGCCCCGCCTTGACGACGACGATCGTGCCATCGTTGACCCTCTGCACACCGTCGACGACGACGCGCTCGCCCTCCTCGACGCCCGACGTGACGATGCGCGACGCGCCCGTCGAAGGCCCGACCTCGACGCGCTTGAGCTTGACCTTGTTGTCGGCGCCCACGACGGCGAGCGCGTACGTCCCCTGTACCTGGACCAGGGCCTTCTCGGGAACGACGAGCGCTGTCGCGCCAACGTCGCGGCGACGCAGGCGCACGCGCCCGAACTGCCCTGGCCGCAGGAAATTCCCCGGATTCGGGAAGAGCGCCTGCAGCTGGATCGTGCCCGTCGTCGCATCGACCTGTCGGTTGACCGCGACGATCACGCCGCGGTGCGGGTAAACGCTCCCGTCGGACAACACGAGCTCGAGGCTGTCGTCGTCGAGCTTCTGGCCCGCCGCCTGGGCCTCTTCGAGCTTCGTGAACCGCGCCCGCGCCCAAGCCAGGTCGCGGCCGACCAGCTGCTTGAGGCGCTCCGCCGCGCGCACGTAGTCGCTTTCGCCGAGCGGGAAATTCACCCGCATGGGATCGACCTGCGAGACGGTCGTGAGCAGGGTAGGTCCGTCCTGACCCACGAGGTTGCCGACCCGCACTTGGGCGAGGCCCGCGATGCCCGTGACAGGCGTGCGGATATCCGTGTAGGAAAGGTTCAGCTGCGCTTGTCGGAGCTGCGCCGTCGCGGCGCGCACCTGGTCCTCCGCGTCGCGCGCCGCGGCCTCGGCGTCCTCGAGCTCTTGCTGGCTCACGACACGGGCGGCGCCAAGATCCTTGCGGCGGGCAAGCTGGGCACGGTTGTGAGTCGCCGCGGTCTCCGCACGCGCCACCGCGGCCTTGGCCAAGTCGAGCGCCGCCCGATATTCGGCGGGGTCTATGGCGAAGAGGACCTGCCCCTGCCGGACGGTCGCTCCGTCCTTGTACCGTTGCGCCTGCAGGATGCCCCGCGCCCGCGCGCGGATCTCGGCGTTGACGTAGCCGTCCAGGTTCCCGACCGCCTCGTTGTAAAGGGCGATCTCCTGCCGCGCGACTTGCGCGACAGTGACCGCCGGGGGCGGCGGCGCCGGCTTGGCCGCCTCCGGGTGACATCCGACCAGAGCCGCGACCAGACACGCGCCCAGTCCCGCGATCCCTCCAATCCCCGTCGGGACCAGCTGGAACGCGCCACGGGAACGGTTCATCGGGAGGCTCCGGATATTGGCAATGGGTACGTCAAGCTCGGCTCGCGTGTTGCGGGTGCAAGAGTCGATGTCGCCCGCGCGGGGCGGGTTACAAGCTTTCGCACCGGTAATGATTGACATCGCAACGATTGTTCCTACCATGATGTGGTGGCCAAGCGCGAGCCCTCCGCGTACGCTGTGGCCAGGCTCATTAAGCGGGCACGTCGTCAGATGACGAACGCCCTCCGGGAGCGCCTGGTCCCGCTCGGCACGTCTCTCCCCGTCATCCAGATCATGAAGCGCGTGGTCGAGGAGGGCGCGCTCAATCAGCTCGACCTTGCGCGCAAGATCGAGATCGAGCCCTCGGCGCTGTGTCGGATCGTCGTCGAGCTGGAGTCGAAGGGCCTCGTCACACGAGAGCGCGACCCTGGTGACAAGCGGCGCGTCCTCGTCACGGCGACCCCCGCCGGCGAGGCCCTCCTCGGCCGAACCCAACCGCACATGCTGGCCGGCCTGGAACCGATCACGTCTCGGCTGACGCGATCGGAGCGGACCCAGCTCTGCTCGCTCCTCGAAAAGCTGGTCGCAGGCGGGTAGGCCATGCCCCGCACATTGGGGAACGTGTCATCCCCGACTTCCTGATTGGAGCCCACGCCGTCTTGCTGGCCGATCGCCTCCTGGCTCGGAACCGAGGGTACCTCCGGGATTATTTCGGAAAACTGAAGGTGATGACACCGTGAGCGGGTGACCGGCGTGTGCTTCCAACAAACACGCCTACCCTCCCCGCGCTAGTCTCTGTCGCATGGACCTCTTCTTTAGCCACAATTCTGGCAACTCCTGTCGTTCCGTGTTCGCGCTCCACGAGGCAGGGGTCGCGTGGCGACAGCGTCCCATCGATCCGCGCGCTGGCCAGACCCGGAGCCTCGAATACCTGGCCCTCAACCCAATGGGGAAGATCCCAGCGCTCGTCGACGGCACGCTGGTGCTCTGGGAATCGAACGCCATCAACTGGTACATCGCCGAGAAATATCCCGAGGTCCGGCTGCTCCCGACTTCAATGGAAGGCCGCGCCCGCGTCCAGCGCTGGCTTTTCTTCCAGGCCGCGCACGTTACGCCGGCCTGCTTCCCAATCCTTCGCGCGACGCACGCGCGCCTGCAGGCCTTCTGGAATTTCACAATCGATCCGCAAGCGGCCGAAGTCGGACGCAAAGAGTTGGCGCGCTTCCTACCGGTGATCGACAGCGCGCTCGCCGATCGCGAATGGTTGGAGGGCGATTTCTCGCTGGCCGACATCGCCTATGCTCCCCACCTTTCACTGATCGCGGAAGGCGGCTTCGCCTTTCTTCCCTACCCCAACTTGCGCGGTTGGCTGGATCGTTTGCTGGCGCGCCCAGCGTGGCGGAGAACCGCCGATCTCATCTTCCACCGAGGTTGATGAGGGGCGAACAAAGACAACCTACGGTGAGGGTCCTGGGCGGGCCGCCGACTCGATTCCGATCGGAATCGCCGTCGGCAAGAAAGCCTTATTTCTTCTGTCCGACCAGTGTTTGTGGGGTTCAAAAGGTGGACACGCGGGCCGTGGTGCTTATCTAGGTGATCGTGTGGAAGGCGCTTGTCATGGCCTCGTTGACGGTTCTTGGTTGCGCCAATTCCCACCCCAACGTCGTTGCCCGCGTTCCCTTGCCACGCGTCGCGGTCGCGCCGGAGCGCGTGGCGATGCCCGAAGGGCTCGAGCGCGACTGGCCGATGTTCCGAGACGACGTCGAGCGGTCTGGATTCGCGGAAGGCTCGTCGGTGGGAACATCGGTCGAGTTGTTGTGGCAGATGCCCAAGTTCAACCTCACGAGATACGGTGCCGCCAAGGGCTCGCCTTCAGTCGTTGGAGACATGCTCTATTGCGGGACGGATACCGGTCGGTTCGTCGCCGCCCGCATCGACGACGGCACCGTCGTCTGGCAGATTCAATTCGACAACACCACGCACGGCATTCACGGCTCTCCAGCCATCGTCGGGGATTTCGTCTACATCGGAGCCTACGATGGAACGCTCTACGCCTTCGAGCGCCGGACGGGATTGCTCGTGTGGCGCTACCGCCTTGGTTATCAGGTCGGCTCTTCGCCCGCCGTGGTTCCGCGCTGGGGGCTGATCTTCAGCTCCCACGAAGAATCACCGAACGGGGGCGGATTCGTGGTTGCGCTCGACGCGCGAACCGGAGCGCTCGTCTGGCAACAAAGGACGGCGGCCCACCCACATTCAAGCGTCGCGGTGGACATCAGTCGCAACCTGGTCTTCGTGGGAGACAACCGGGGAATCATTTATGCGTTCGATAGCCACAGCGGCCGGCCGCGATGGCAGTTGGAGCTAGACCACAGCGACGGGAAGGCGGACGTCAAGACGACGCCGATGGTGATCCCGGAACGCGGGCAACTGGTCTTTGGCGCCTGGTCGGGCAAGGTCTACTCCGTCGACGAACTGACCGGGCATGTGGTCTGGGAGCACCCAACGGGCGGCAAGCTGATGGGCTCGGCGGCCTACTTGCCCGCATCCGGAACAATCTATGAAGGCTCGCCCCAAGGGTCGTTGTTCGCGATCGACGCCGCGACTGGAACCACCCGCTGGAGCTTTCCGGTCAATGCCCGGATCGTGAGCTCGCCGGCCGTCAGCGGCGACGGTCGTGCGGTCGTCTTCGGCGCCTCCGACGGCAACTTGTACGCCGTTGACGCAACGTCGGGGCAACTGATCTGGACGTTTCACGTGGGTGGCCAGGTCAGTGGCTCGCCAACGCTCGTCGGTGACAAGATCTACGTCACGAGCCACGGAGGTGGACTGTGGGCCTTGGTCTCGCACAGCTGACTCTCCTGGCGATCACTGTGGCAGGGCCCCCGCCGGTGAGGCCGGCTTGCGTGGACTCCGCCGAGGCCGAGCAGGCGCGCGCTCATTTGGTGGGCCGGATCGTCGCGACCGGCGTGGTCCGTGACCAACGTGTGCTGGCCGCGCTGCGGACTGTTCCGCGACACTGTTTCGTCGACGCGCCACTGGAAATGGCCTATCGCGATCGACCGTTTCCGATCGGCTACGGGCAAACTATTTCTCAGCCCCTGGTCGTCGCGCTCATGACCCAGGCCTTGAATCTTCACGGGACGGAGCGGGTTCTCGAGGTCGGGACCGGATCGGGGTACCAGGCCGCCGTGCTGTCGCTCGAGGTCGAGCACCTCGACTCGATCGAATTGCTGGCCCCGCTCGGAGATCTGGCCCGCTCGCGGCTGGCCGCGTTTGGCTACAAGAACGTCGCGGTCCATGTTGCGGATGGCTACCTTGGCTGGCCACCGGGAGCGCCCTTTGATCGAATCCTATTGACGGCATCTCCGCCCAAATTGCCCGACGCACTCGTGGAACAATTGGCGCCCGACGGCCTGATCGTCGCGCCCATCGGGCAGGTGCCCACCCAAAGGCTCTTTCGCTGGCGAAAACACGACGGTCAACTCACTCAAGAGGACCTCGGGCCAATTCGTTTCGTGCCCATGGTCCACCAGAGATGACCGATCGCCGATCGCCCCGGTTAGAGTCGATTTTTCAGTCGCCGGATTCGGCGATGCGGACCTTGATCAACTTGCGAACGAGCCCGGTTGGCAGCGGCATCTCGGAAGTAAAGTGGAGGGCTCCCTTGGTCCCCTCGTAGCCTCGCAGGTCATCCGCGAGAGCGCCCAAGGTCGATCCGCTGAACGGGTAGTAAGAACATCCTTTCGCGGTGACAGCGAAGCCGCCAATCACCGTGCCACGCAGTCGAAAGGCCGGCATCGCGTAGCTAATGCATTCCTCCGCATTGGGCACGATCTTTCTGATTGTCTGCCGAAGGTTCTCCAACACGGCACGTTTGTCGCCGCTCACGTGGGCGAGATATTCGTCAATCGTTGCCGGCTTTCTACGCATGGCCTCTGCTCGGGTGATTTCGGCACCTGCACGCCCTCTGCTGCATAACGCATGGGCAACACAACCGATGTACCGCGGATGGCTCCGTTCACGGTAGCATGCACCTTCCCACGTACAAACGCGCGGAGTCCATGAACAACCTCGTTCCAAAGCCCGTGCTCGCCGGTCACGACAGGCCGGCAATCCAAGTATCCCCGCTCTTGCTCGACATCGCGAAGCAAGACACCTCGGAGGTCTTCGCGCGCCTTGTGACTCGCGCGGAGGGCCTCACCTCGGCGGAAGCGGCGGAACGCCTGGTCAAACACGGTCCGAACGTGCTCGCCCGCGACCAGCGTCCCGGCCTTCTGCGGTTGCTGTGGCGCGCGGTGATCAATCCTCTCGTGATCCTTCTCGCCGTCCTCGCGACGGTCTCGTTCTCGACCGGGGACCCGCGGGCCGGATCGATGATGGTTTTGATGATCGTCCTCAGCGTCGGCCTGAAACTATATCAGGAGGCGAAAGCCGACAGCGCCGCCGCCAAGCTGAAAGCGATGATCTCGGTCAACGCAACGGTCCTTCGCGACAACAAACCCGGAGAGATCCCGCTGGCCCAACTCGTCCCCGGTGATGTGGTCGAGCTCGCGGCAGGCGACATGATTCCGGGCGACGTACGCATCCTGCAAGCCAAGGACCTTTTCGTCATCCAGGGATCGCTAACCGGAGAGAGTCTTCCGGTCGAGAAGCATGCGGCCGCAACCGGCGTTGCGCCGACGGCGCCCCTGGATCTGCCCACCGTCGCGTTTCTCGGCACCAGCGTCGAGACCGGATCTGCCTCGGCCGTGGTGGTCACGACCGGCAAGGACACGTACCTCGGCGGAATGGCGCAGTCGATCTCAGTGCAACGTGGCCCGACGGCGTTCGATCGCGACATCTCGAGATTCACCTGGCTGCTGCTGCGCTTCATGTTCGTGATGGTGCCGCTCGTGTTTGTCATCAACGGGCTGAGCAAAGGCAATTGGGTCGCCGCGTTTTTCTTCGCGATGGCCGTCGCGGTTGGCCTGACACCGGAGATGCTGCCGATGATCGTAACCGTGTGCCTATCGAAAGGCGCGGTCGCGATGGGGAAGAAGAAGGTCATCGTCAAGCGGCTGAATGCGATCCAGAACCTGGGCGCGATGGACGTGTTGTGCACCGACAAGACCGGCACGTTGACGATGGATCAGGTGGTGCTCGAACGCCATTGCGACGTCACCCTGCGCGAAAGCGATGCGGTGCTCGCTCTCGCGTATACCAACAGCCATTTCCAAACGGGGCTCAAGAACGTGCTCGATCGGGCGGTATTGGCGCATGAGGAGGCCCACGCTCACGCGCGAATTCCCGAGATGACCAAGGTCGACGAGATCCCGTTCGACTTCCAGCGTCGCATCATGTCGGTCGTCGTCCGTACGCCCGAGGGCCAGGACCTGATCATATCCAAGGGTGCTCCGGAGGCGATCTTTCCGCGGTGTGCGACTTTCGAGCTTGACGGCAAACTCCTGCCTATGGACCACGAACACATCGCCGACCTCCAGCGTGAATACGAGCGTCTGAGCGCGGATGGCTTCCGGGTTCTTGCGCTCGCTACAAAGCGGGCACCGCCGCGTGCGGCGGGCGGCGCTAACACTACCCCGTACGGCAAGACCGACGAGTCCGAGCTGATCCTGCAAGGCTATGTCGCGTTCCTGGATCCGCCCAAGACGACCTGTGCCGCGGCGATCACCGCGCTGCAGGCGCACGGCGTGACGGTCAAGGTCATCACCGGGGACAACGACCTCGTGGCCCGCAAAATCTGCAAGGAGGTCGGCCTGACCGTCGAAGTGGCTCTCCTGGGCGTCGATGTCGAGGGCATGACCGACGACCAGCTTGCCGAGGCAGCGGAACGGACCACGTTATTCGCTCGGGTCTCGCCTGCGCACAAGCAGCGAATCATCAAGGCCCTGCAATCTCGGAAGCACACGGTGGGGTTCATGGGCGATGGAATCAACGACGCGCCGGCGCTCCATGCCGCCGACGTCGGCATCAGCGTCGACACGGCGGTCGACATCGCCAAGGCATCGGCCGACATGATTCTGCTCGAAAAGTCGCTGCTCGTGGTCGACGAGGGTGTGCTTGAAGGCCGCAAGGTATTCGCCAATATCAGCAAGTACGTCCGCATGGGCGCCTCCAGCAACTTCGGAAACATGTTCAGCGTGCTCGGGGCGAGCATCTTCGTGCCGTTCCTGCCGATGTTGCCCATCCAAATCTTGACCAACAATCTTCTGTACGACATCGGCCAGACCACGATCCCGACCGACTCCGTCGATGCCGATCAGATCCAGCTGCCGCGACCGTGGAACATCAAGGCGCTGACCCGTTTCATCGTTTGCATCGGCCCGTGCTCGTCGATCTTCGACTACACGACCTATTTCATCATGCTGTACGTGTTTGGATGCTGGAATGTGTCCACGCCCGCGGTCGCCGCGCACAGCGCCAGCCTGTTCCAGACCGGATGGTTCGTCGAGAGCCTGCTTACGCAGACGTTGATCATTCATGTCATCCGCACGAACAAGATTCCCTTCATCCACAGTCGAGCGTCCTGGCCCGTGCTTGGGATGGGCCTCTTGATCATGGCGGTGGGCGTCGCCCTGCCGTTCTCGGGCGTCGGTCGCTACCTAGGGTTCACGGAACTTCCATCACGGTACTGGGCCCTGTTGGGGCTCACGCTCGCCTGCTATCTGACGCTGACCCAGGGTGTGAAGATATGGCTGCTGCGAAGGCGCTGGATCTGACGTCGGGCCAACGGCACAGGGTCGCGCGGTTTTGTGACCGGCCTGTTACTTCTTGGGCACGAGGCGCTCGGTGATCCAGGCGAGCAGCAGGGATCCGGCCATGAAGCACCCCGCGGCCGCAGCGGTTCCGGCCACGGTGTAGACGGCGGAACCGTGTCCCCGATTCACGATCTTCCCGAGCGCGTAGATCCCGGGGCCAATTCCGAGCAGGCCACCCATGACCGAAGCGACCTTCGAGGTATCGGAGAGGTCATATTTTCCGCCGCACTGGACACACTTGAATACGCGCCGCGAATTTCCCGACGGGAGCAGATGCCAGAACCTCAGTCCGGGCGGCTTGCCGCAGTGTGGACACGAATTGCGCGTTCTCGTTGGGGCTTCGCTGGCCATCGCCGTCCTTCTGCCGCACGTCGCCGCATTTGTCGAGCCTAAGGACCTTCCAGCAACCTCCGCCGCCCGCCAGAGGTCGACGGCGTCATACGCACGAGCCTCCGCTCAGAGCCCTTGATTCTTCTCAAGCCAGCGTCCTTGGCTCTCCGTCGAGGGTTGTGGCAGAAGGAGCGCGAATGGCGGGAATGATTTGGCCATCAGACGAACGCTCTGACGGCGCCCTGATCACAAAGGTTCCACGCGTCACCCTGGCGTTCTGGGCGATCAAGATCCTCGCGACAACCGTGGGCGAGACTGGTGGCGACGCCGTTTCAATGACCCTGGACCTCGGCTACGCGGTGGCGAGCCTGATCTTTCTCGCCTTCTTCGGAATCACGCTCGCAACACAGGTCGCGTCGAGACGATATCACCCCTTCGCCTATTGGGCCGTCGTCATAGCCACGACCACCGTCGGGACGACCATGTCGGACTACCTGGATCGAAGTCTCGCTCTTGGCTACGTCAAGTCTTCGATCATGCTGTTCTGTGGCGTGGTCGTCGTCCTTCTCATGTGGCGCCGCGTGACGGGTCGAATCGAGTTCGAGAAGATAACCACAAAGACGGAGGAGGCCTTCTACTGGGTCACAATTCTCGTCTCCAACACGCTCGGCACGGCGCTGGGCGATTTCGTCGCCACGACCACCGGCCTTGGGTTCGAGC
Source organism: Pseudomonadota bacterium (assembly GCA_017881245.1). GTDB lineage: Bacteria > Myxococcota_A > Polyangia > Fen-1088 > Fen-1088 > FEN-1088. Next base: position 3,683 of record JADGRC010000124.1, on the reverse strand, counting down.
GCGGTGCGCTCGTGTTCGCGGTCCTCCTCGCTCTCGTGGGGGCTATTCACTTTTTCTTGAAGAAGGTTCCCCTCAGCGTGTCGTTTTGGGCCGCCTACATCCTGACGCGGCCCCTCGGAGCCACACTCGGCGACACACTGACCAAGCCCCACTCCGAAGGTGGACTTGACCTCGGTCGCATCGTTTCTTCGCTCGCCATAACGGCGCTTTTGATCGTCGGAATAGTCCTTGTGTCCTGGCGGGAACGACAGCACTCCCCGTCGGAGCCCGCTGCGTCCTGATCCATTTCACGCCCTCACCCGGTTCGGGCCCATTCTGGGTCCCTAACTATGACAAGGGGAGTGTCTATGCGGCGTCGTGGCGCCCGGCCGCGCGGGGGCTTTCAACGTTCACCGTTTCGGGAAAGCGATGACCACCACCGAGTAGGCGGGCACCGCGACGCCCACCGATGTGCCGGTAGTCGTCGCGAATATGGCCTGCCCGGCGCCGACGGGACCGTCCACGTTCGTGGAAACGGGCGTGTAAGCGTATCGCGTCCCCGCGCAGGCGAGCGCGCTGGTCCCACCGGCAAGATTCACGGTCACGTTGGCGGCCGCCGTCGGGCTGATGTTGGTCAGCATGACATTGATGCCTCCGTCCACGCGCAGCGCCGCATGGGAAGACAACGTCGCCACCGTCGAGGTGGTGGGCATCATCGTGTCGCCACCCGAGGCCAAATAGTGGGCAATGAGCTGGCCGTGGTATCCGAAGCCAGGGGTGTCCTCCTGCGGATCCGGCATCAGGTACTGGTTGTCGTGAAGCTGGGCCCAGTGGACCGCCAATGCACCCTGCTCCATGAACGTCGCATAGGACTCAGCCGCGAAGATACCGCCGACCTGGGTCTGACTCGGCACGCCCGGAGGCGTCGGATGCCACGTCTGGCCAATGATCGCGGCTGTTCCGTACAAGGTGTTCGGCCCCCATTCGGTGATTGCTATCGGCATCGTCGCTCCCCGGTCCGGGGCGGCACAGTTGGCCATCATCAGGGCGTGCAGACCACTGAACATCGCAGGAATGTCGGTCTTCGGAATCGTCAGCAAACTGGCTATGGTCGAGCCCGGATACCAGTGGACCGCGGCGAAATCCATCGACGCACACGCCGGGCCAAGGACGCCGGCGTCGAATCCCGCGTAGGACGTATTTGGCCAGTTGAGCACTCCACCCACCTGAATCGTGCTGTCCACCGCCTTCATGGCCTTCGCAAAATTGACCACGCCCATGCCGTAGGTCGCGGGCGAGAGATTCGAGTTATTCAGTCGCGCGGTGCCGTTCGTGCCGTTGTACGGCGCGTGCATATCCGGCTCCCACCCCGCGGAGGTAGCCGATCCGTTGTAGTACCCGTTTCCGTAGAGCTCGTTGCCGAGTTCCCAGTACTTGATACCAACAGGAGCCGCGTGGTTGATGCGGAGAAAATTCTTGCCGTCATCGGTGGCAAGTGGTGCCGAGGCACGCAAGCTGGCCCAGTAGCCTACGGTGTTCCAGTTGACGGGAGGGGTGGAGCTGTCCATCCCGATGACCTTGGTGTCGGTTGGGCTGCCGTTGGCGTACGCCACCCACGCCGCTGCTTCCTGCGGCTGGCCCGGTCCCGTGCCGGCGGAATTCATGCCGTAGTTCACGGTGATCAGCGCATTCGCGCCCAGTCGCTGCAGGAGCGAAACGAAGCTCCCGAAGTTGGCCGTCGGATCGACATAGATGACATTGCTGCCCGCTCCGGCGGCCGGTGTCGCGGTCGCCGTGTGGCTTTCCCAGTGGTACTGGTCCGCGTATGAACCGCCCGGATACCGCAACGACGTGACGCCCGCCGCCTTCAGCAAGCTTTGCGTGGTCGCCGACGTGGTCAACAGTCCATCGTACACAGCGGTGTGAATCCCCATGAGGTCGGGACTCACCTTCGCCATTGCCGGGCCGTCCAGGTTTACCGTCACCGTGACAGCCGCGCCGACGGTGATCGGAATCGCGGGCATGCAGGCAGCGGCGCCGCCGGTCCCCGACGCGCCACCAGTCGCGTTCGTGCCGCCAGCGCTCGTCGCACCAGCCGCGCCGGAGCCTCCGCGTCCGCCGGTCGCGGCGCCCATCCCTCCGACAGAGCCGCCCGTACCAGGCGTCGATCCGCCCGTTCCTGGCCCGACACTGCCGCCAATTCCAACGCCGCCGCCCGCTCCCGAAGCCGCGCCACCGGTACCGTCACCACCAGTGCTGGCGCCGCCAGTTCCCGTCCCAGACACACCGCCTGTCACCACCGCGGAGCCACCAGTTCCGCCTGTGTTGCCTCCGCCAGGCGATCCGCCGCTGCTGGCGCCACCAGTCGTCTGATTGTTTTTTCCGCCCGAACCACTGGCGGGCGGCGACGCGGAGTTCGAAGAGCACGCGCCCAACAATGCGATCACTCCGATGACCACACGCGCCAACCGCTTCGTTCCTTGATTCGACCATCCTGGCAATGTCATGAGGGATCCCTATCATGAATTTCAGCGATTTATCGGGCCCACAGCCCTTCCAGGTCAAACGCTTACTGCCTGCCCTTACCGATCTCATGCGACCGTGAAGGTCTTTTCTGGCGCATGGATAGGCCGCGTCAGTGTTGGGCCTCGGGACGATGTCGATGCGCCTTACCGCGTATCGCCCCCTCCATGGCCTCCAAGCGTCTTGTCAGCGACCGATTGTTGGCGTCGAGCATTCTGATACGTTCGTTCTGCGCCTGCACGAGCTGATTCAGCGCCTGAATCGCCGCCAACGCCACGCCGTGGCCATCGATCGAAAAATACGAGCGATCGCTGTCGCCGAGCCCGAAGGCCGCATAGAAGTCCTGCGCCATCGGCCCGATGTGACGAACGCCTTCCGGTTCGGTGAGGTAGGTCCAGGTCGAAATGGGCAATCGCCCGACGCGAGAGAGAATCTCGCTCGAGTCGATCGGCGTGATGTTCTTTTTGAGGTTGCGATCGCTGACGCAAAGGGGGGCACATCCTTGGGGACACGTGGTCTGCTGTGCCGTGGGGTGAAAGCAACTGGGGTAAATTCCACTCACCGGACCCTCGGTCGCACAGCAGAGATCCCCAGAAACGCAGCACGCGGTTCCGCAGCAGAACGAGGTGTTCGCGCACATCCCTGCGGTCGGATCGCAAGATGGAACCTGGCACATTCCACCGATGCAAGCGGCGCGCGCGTCGCACCGCACGCCGCAGCGGCCGCAGTTGAACGGATCGTTGCTCGTGTTGACGCACGCGTTGCCGCAACACATGCGGCCCGTCGTACACGCCAACGTACAGGGGCCCGTGGCTCCGCCCGCCCCACCCTTCCCGCCGCCGTCCGAGCCGGCGACGGCCCCGCCACCTGTACCCATAGCCCCGCGCCCACCGCCCCCGTGAGCACCTTGCCCGCCGCCGCCGCCGTTGCCGCCCGCAAGGGAACCGCCACCTGTCCCCAGGCGACCGCCGCTGCCAACCCCACCGCCCACGCTCCCACCGACACCGCCACCACCCGTGCCGTCACTTCCACCCGTGCCGCTTGGGCCACCCTGGCCGCCCTTTCCACCCTGGCCGAGGCCGCCCGTGCCAACGCGGCCACCGGATCCACCGCCATCGAACGCAAAGCCTCCCGAACCTGGGCCGTCCACCATCGATCCGCTGTCGTGGCTCCCACCGGTC
>JADGRC010000123.1 GCA_017881245.1 Pseudomonadota bacterium | reverse complement strand
TACGAGATCATCGAACCGCGCACCGTCGGCGTTCCCGAGAGTCGTCTGGTCCTCGGCAAGCACAGCGGACGCCACGCGCTGAAATCGCGTTGCGATGAGCTGGGTTTGAGACTGGATCGCGGGCAACTGGAAACGCTCTACACGAGGTATTCGGTGCTGGCCGATCGCAAGAAGGGCATCATGGACGAAGAGATCGTCGCCCTGGCGCACGAGATCACCGGCGGTCCCGGTGGCGGCGCCGTCCGCGTGGCGTAGCCGCGTTTCGGCGCTTAGTCGGTCCCGACAGTGCGCGACTCTTGCGTGTATTTCTCCTCAGCCGTTGGCCGGGCCGGCTAAAAGATGGTGGCCGGCGAGTTCGGTCCTAGTCACGTGAGGTCGAGAGGGTGCGCTCTTCTTCGGCCATCTCGTTCAAGAGCCAAGTCGCCACGAAAGCCAGTTTGGCTGCCAACATGGGCAGTTGGGGTCGCGCCATCGCTTCTCGGTGAAGTATGGCCAACCCATCCCGCTGGCGCTCGTGGTCCTTCCGAAACCACGCGGTTCTCCTTTCCCGGGTCGGCACGTCGGCGCCGAGAATCGCTTGCAGGGCATTCTCTTCGAAGCTCAGATGAACCTCAACCGTGCTGCGGATGCCGGTGATCGTGCCCGCGATCTCATCGGGCGACGGTGGTTGCCCGTCGAGGGCTCGCTCGGCGACGACGTGCGCTCTCTCCAGAAGAGCGCGGATGAAGTCGTGTTGGACCAGGAGGCAACGCTTCGCCGTGGTCACCGCGAAATTAGACACCGACGCGGCAGAAATGAGGTCCATGATGGCAGTCTCCTCTCGTTCGCGACTGGCCCCCCGAGCGAACTCTCCAGGCCGGGTCGTCATTGTCGTCCGACAGAAGGATAGTACCCCTGGATCTGCCCGATCAGGCAGCCGTCAACCCAGGCGGCTCCGAGGGGGGCCGTGGAATGACCCGGTCACCGGCCGTGGCGGCACTGTGCCGATGACGCATTCGTCGCCCCAACTTTGACTCCCGGCAAGGAGTTCCGATGACCATCCCCACCACGACGGGCTTGACCCGTGCATTCGCGATCGGCGTAGTCGGCTCCGCGCTTTTGGCCTGCGCGCCTTCATCGGGTGGGGGGGGTGGGGGTGGCTCAACGCTCGCATCAAGTGGCGGGGCAACGTCGGGCGTGGGCACGGGCACTGGCGGATCCTCGACGGGCGGCGCCGGCACGCCGGTGAGCGGTTCCGGTGGCGCGCCTGGAACCGGGGGAGGCGCGCCGAGCTCGGGTGGTGCAACCGCGGCCTCGGGCGGTGCTGCAACGGAAACCGGCGGCGCGACGCTCGCCAGTGGTGGCGCGGGTGGTGGAATGAGTGCTGGAAGTGGCGGAATGGGGGTTGCGGGAGGTGGCCCCGGTGGCGGTGCGGGAGGTATCGCGGTGGGCGGCGCCGCTGGCGGCGGCAGCGACAACTGCAACGGCGCTGCCCTTTGCGACAGTTTCGAGCGGGCCATGTTGGGCCCTGACTGGGTCGTCGACAAGACGGGAGCGGCCACCGTCGTCGAGTTGGTGACAAACAAGGGCCACACGGGAACGAATTCGGTGCACGTGACATTCGACACATCGTCCATGGCCGGCTACGTCGATGAGACCAAGACCTTTCCAGCCATGAACAATGCGTTCTGGGGGCGGGTCTGGATCTGGGCGGCGAACGGAGTGCAGACCTCTCACAGCACGTACATTGAAGCCCGCGTCGGTGTCGGTGACAAAACCGGCGTGCGCGTACTTAACACCCTCGGCAACAATCTGGCGTCCAACCTGGAGTCGAGCGATGCCTCGAAGACGTCGAACATCGCGAACCCGGTGGGAAAGTGGGTCTGCTACGAGTGGCAGATCACGGGCATTGGCGGCACGGGCAACGTGCACGTCTACATGGACGGCACCGAGTTGACGACCCTCGCGGCAACGGGCTGGGTGATTCCGAATTTGGCCAAGCTGCGCATCGGCTACCAGCGCTTCGGGACGGGCGGACCAGCGGGAGAGGTGTGGCTGGACGATGTCGGCGTCGGTTCGCAGCGCATCGGCTGCATGTAACAGCGCCTCGACTCGGGGGTGCGCGTTCGTAGAATCGTCGGTCAAAGATTACGGAGCGCGGACCTTGCCCGCTTCTTAAGGGCGTGGCCCGATGTCCGTCGTGTAGGCCGCGGTGACGACATTCGTCAGCCGGAATTGCAGGCACGAGTCGTCGGCCGGCTGGCGCTGAAAGTAGTCCGCGATGAGCTGGCCGGTGGCGGTCGTGTCGCACGAACCCACGTTGATCAAATTGTCCTCGAAATTGGAGTGTGAGATCACCGTGCCGGTCGAAGTGCCCAGCATGATGCCGTAGGCGTTGTGGTGTAGATACGAATTGCTGATCGTCAGTCCCGAGCCGTCGTTGACGTGAAAGGCGCAGTGCGAATCGGACACCTCGACGTGGTCGAAGACGGGGGCCGCGCTGGCGCCGTTGACAACGATCAGATCCTCCGCGCCGTAGGCTCCCTGGTTCACCAGAGTGTCGATGATGTGGGGAGACGCGTTTTCGACGTTGATCGCCGGCGAAATTTGGCCGTCGCCGAGGCCATGCAAGACGCCATGAGACAAGCTCCCATTCGATGCGAGGTTCAAGGCCTGGGACGTCGCATCGATCAGCACGTGGTCGATCTGGAAGCTCGACCCATCCTGGGCGTCGATGCCCAGCGCAGCCCCGTGAATCTCGAAGAAGGTCCCGGTCAGCGTCCCTCCTGACTGCACGACTACACCAGGCCATGAGCCATCCGAGGTTTGTGTTCCCTTGAACTTGACCGGGCTAACCTCGGTTCCATTGATGACCAACGTCCCGCCCACCGCGATCGACGCTGAGCCGGTCAACGTGATAGTGGCCCCGGCGCAAACCGTCAACGTGGCTCCGGCGGCGATGGTCTTCGTTGCCGAGAGCAGTACGGCTCCACACAGTGACTCGCCGCCGCCGCCGCCGCCGCCGTTGCCAGCGGTGCCGCCGCCGCCGCGGTTGCCGTTGCCGCTTTCGCTGCCGCCGCTGCCAGCGTTGCCGCCACCGCTGACCGCCGTCCCGCCAGTTCCCGTCACCGAGGTTTTTCCACCGGTTCCGGTCATCCTGGCGCTTCCTGAGGTGGCGGCTCCGCCACCCCCGCAAGCGCCAACCAGACAGGCAAAGGCAACCCACGTTGACGGTCTTTTCATGGAGATCTCCCGGACCAGGTTCGAACAGGTTACATCATTTGGCTCTTCTATTTTGGGCTTGACCTGGACGGTGGGTGGCTGGTGCGAGCTGCGCGACGGTCCTCGCAATTTTCGGCTGGACCGAATTGCTCAGACACGGGGGCTGGAGACCCGTTACCAGCCGACGGCAGGTCGGACCTTGCAAGACTTGTTCGAGTTCGATCGCGAGAACACACGCTCAAATAGCCGCGAGGAGATACCCAGAAAACACCACGAGGAATGCCGACACCTCGGCCAGGATCAAGGCGATCATGAACCCGGTCATCGCGCCAGCGGGGATTGTCTTTCTTCCCAAACGGTGCGGTCGTCGAAATTGATTGTCGGTGTCTCCGAGTGCGCCGTGAACGACATAGGCGATCACGGACGTCGCGAAGAAGACTTGAAGAACCATTGTCGCGCGCAGGTTCACGCCATTGGGCCAGACGCTGCGTTCGCAAAGCTGTGCCAGCAGCACGCCCGCGAATGCGTACAGCAGCGCCGATCGATGGGCCAGGTCGACGTAAAGAGGAGCGCGGACGTCGGGACTGCGGCGGATGCTCAGATACTTCCAGGCGCCGCTCGCCAATCCAACCAGAAAGAATGCCCCGGCGCTGGACAGACAGAAGGCCGGTGCGTTCATGAAAGTCTCCCCAACCGAGCGTGCTGTAGCATCTGCTCACAATGCCGGCGTTGCCACGGTTTGGCTTTCACGATTCGCCTGAAAGTGTTCGGGTGATCGCGGAATCGGATCGCGTGGCGATAGG
>JADGRC010000122.1 GCA_017881245.1 Pseudomonadota bacterium | reverse complement strand
GGTCGCGCCCCCACGCAACTGTTCGGGCTCGCGGACGAGCCGCCGACGACGCCCACGCTATCGTGCGGTCTGGGTGACCGTCGGAAACATCGAGCTGTCGTCAGCGGATGGACGGGCTATTGAATAACCCGTCCTGAATGCAAGATACAAGGAAAGATTAGTGGGGTGTCGGCGGATAACGGAAGGCCCGTTCTCAGACCCGCTCCCACGTTTTCCCGTTCTCCCCCCTGACAAAGAATAGTGAAACGATCATCGCCCGCGGCCCGTGCCGATGAAAGGGATCTCGCCCGCCGTTTCCGCCCTCGTCAATTACAACTCCGTCGTGGTGCTCGGCGACGGCACGGTGCGCATGTGCGGCGTCAACAGCCTCATGGCGTTCGGCGACGCGCCGGCCGAAGACACGGGACACTGGACGCCGATTCAGGTGCCGGGCCTCGCGGGAGTGCGCTCGGCGCGCATGCGATCCACCACGACGATCGGTCAGCTGGCCGACGGCAGTCTGCGCGGATGGGGTATGGGCGACTACGGCACGCTCGGCGATGGCAACGGCGCCGGATATTCGGCCAGGCCCCACGCACCGACCGGCCTCGGGCCGGTGCTGGGGCACTACATTTCAGGCACCGCGAGCTTCGCGATCCGGGCCGACGGAGCGGTGATGGCCTGGGGCATTTCCAAAGGTGACGGCCACTTCTTCCTCGCGCCGACGCAGGCGTTCACGGTCAAGCTGGGCGAACAACGTGCAGGTCGCGCTGATCGACTATTCGCGGAACAAGGCGTCCCACCCCTGTAGCGTCGCTGTTCCCCCAGGCACGCCTTTGCGATTACTGATCTGCAGCTGAATCTGGTGCTGCACGTAGTAAGTGGAGATACCGGGGTACAGCGGTGCCGTCTGTGACAGGTCGCCGCTGGCGACAATGGCGAAGCTGGTTGACGAGGCCGACGACGACCCGCTGCAGACGATCCCGAACCAGTTGCAGGAGACCATCATGGTCAACGTCGGGTCTGCCAGACTGCCCGCCGTGACGGCCAATGAGTTGCTGGCGTTGGTGGCGGCAAGCACGCCCGCCTGGCCCTCGACCGTGGCGTTGATCGTGTGCGCGGTGGTCGCCAGCTGGCCGGTGATGTCGGTGACGGAATAGTCGATCTCAAAGACGATCTCGTGCGGACCGCCCTTTGGGCTCAGAGAAAACGGCTTAGGCACGCCACCCTGGATCACGACAAATCGAAGGCCGGCCTGCTGCTGGCCTGTGGCGGGGTCGGTCACGACGATCCCCTGCACATCGATGTTGCTCGGACCCGCACCGCTGAAGAACGGCCAGGAAAAGTTGGAAAATACCAGGTTCCCGACCGTGATGCTCTGGCCGGAGAGCTTGTCCAACGGCGTTGCCCCGGCCGGGACTGAAACAAGGCTGACTGCGGCGGCGATCAGAACCGCGATCACCCCTCGCCGCGCTACACCACGTGTGTTGCCGATCTCCATGGACATGTCTCGATCCTTATCTGGTTGATGGAAGCGCGTCCGTGCGCCCCATCCGCAGTCATCCTGCTGTGGAGTGAGACGAGAGCCGGCAACCGCCGGGAACAGAAATCTGAGTGAACAGCGCCCGAAGACCTCGATGCGAGAGACGTCCCCGTCGGGCGAGCTCTTCGTCGGAGAGATGTGACGCCGCCCAGCCGGAACAGAACTGTAACCGGCGTGGCTGCCGGGTGTTTTACCGTATACAGCGGCTGAAGCCATTGCCGCCTATGTGGAGGCGGAGAGATGGCAATTGGATGAGATTCAAGCTGGCCTCCAGGAACTCGATAAGGGGCGCGCGGTGGCCCACGGGGATGTATCGAAGTGGCTCCGGTCCTGGGGCCAGAAGCGTGAGCGAAAGGCACCTCGCGCGTGACTGTCGTGAGCCAATTGTATGGAATGCCGGGCCTGAATTTCGGCGCATGGAGCGAAGCTCACTACGGAGTCGCGGAAGCTCTCAGCGCCGCTGTAGTGTTCTCGTTCGTCGGCCTCGTTAAATCCATCATCCTGGCCTCCTCACTACGCGCACGTCGATGGCTGATGGCATCGTTCGTCGCGGGCCTGGTCCTGGTCGGTGCGGCCAGTTTCGTCTGGCGCGAACTGACAGTGTTCTGGCAGGACCCCGCTCAGATCGAGGCGTATTTGCTCCGGCAAACGCCTCTGAGCGCGTCCGAGGCCGACGTGACCCGCTGGCTGGCGCCTCGAGGGGGGCGGACCGATGTCTACAAAGGAGACATTGGGCCAAAGAGCTGGTATTCGCGGATCCGGGCGGGAGCGACTGACGTGACCCGGGTGGACGCTACCGTCGCGCACTACGACGTTTACTTCCGGGTGACGGGCGAATTCCATGACCTCCGCCGATCAGATCCAGATCGCCGGGAAGCGGATCTACCCGGCGGCGAGCGTGTCCAATTACCCCGGGGGCTGCTCCATGCGTTCAATCCCGGGCGGCAAGGAAGATGCGGTCCTCTGGGTGCCGGTCACCGGCGCCGAGGTGCTGGGCGCGCCAAACATGCCGGGCAGCCCGGTCACGATCGCGGCTGACCGAAAGAGTTTCACGATGAAGGGTGCAGAGGGCTGGTCGTGG
>JADGRC010000121.1 GCA_017881245.1 Pseudomonadota bacterium | reverse complement strand
TCGCCGTCCTTGTTGATGGCGACGATGACTTTGGAGCCCTTCATGCCGGCCAGGTGCTGAATCGCACCCGATATCGCGACGGCGATGTACAGTTGCGGCGCCACGACCTTGCCGGTCTGGCCGACTTGCAGATCGTTCGGCACCATCCCCGCGTCGCAGGCGGCGCGGCTCGCGCCAAGCGCACCGCCCAGCAGATCCGTGAGTTCCTCCAACACCTTGAAGTTCTCGCCGGCGCGCATGCCTCGGCCCCCAGACACGACGATCTTGGCGTCGCCCAAATCGGGTCGCGCGCTCTTGGTCGCGTGCAATGACAGCACTTCCGAACCGAGCGAATCGACATTTCCCACCGCGCCCATCTCGACTGCCCCGGGGGTCGCCGCCACACCCGCCTGCGGAAACGCCGTTTGTCGCACGCTGGCCACGGCGATCGGCGACGCGATCTCCACGTCCTCGAGCACGTTGCCCGCGTACGCGGGGCGCCGAAACCGGTTGGTCCCATCGACGCGCACGATGTCGGACGCCATGCCCGCGCCCAACAACGCCGCCGCCCGCGGCAGCACGTCCTTGCCGGTCGACGTCGCGGTACCGACCAGCGCGGTCGCGCCCGTCGCCCGAACAGCCGTATCCAGGAGCGGCGCGTACGTCTCGGCCAGCGGCGACGCGAGGCGCGGATCGTCATACGCAATGACCCGGGCCGCGTAGCGGGCAATATCGCCCGCGGCGCCCGCTACGCCGGCGCCAATCACCACGCCGATCACCGGTCCCCCGTGATGAACGGCCAGTGCCTGCGCGGCGGAAATCGCGTGCAACGACGCCGGGCGAATGGTCGAACCCGAAACTTCGCAGAAGACGACGACGGCGCCCATCAGATCACCTTCGCTTCATTGTGGAGCTTGGCCGCCAGCTCTTCGACGCTGCCGACGCGCACGCCGGCCTTCCGCGCCGGAGGCGCCTCGTAACCGCCGACCCGCATCAGGGGCGCCGGGGTCACGCCCAGCTCCGCGGTGGAGACTTCCTTGATCTCCTTTTTCTTCGCCGCCATGATGCCCTTCAAGGACGCGTATCGTTGGGTTTCGTCCCATTCCGCGTCGGGCCCGGCCAAGGCTTCGTTGCGCACGGCCTTCTTGCCGATGATCCGCAGATCGACGGTCAGCACCGCTGGCAGTCGGACTCGCTTTTCCTCGACGCCCGCGTCCACCTCGCGCGTCGTGGTGACGCTCTTGCCGTCGGCCGCCACGAGGACACTCGCCAGAAACGTCGCTTGAGGCCATCCGAGCAGGCCCGCCAGGATCTGTCCCACCTGATTCGAATCCCCGTCGACGGTTTGCTTGCCCAGGATGACCATGTCGGGCTTCTCGCGCTCGACGACCTTGGCCAGCACGCGCGCGACGGCGTCGGCGTCCAGCGCCGCGTCGTCGGCGATAATCAACAGACCCCGATCCGCGCCCATCGCCAGCACGCCACGCATCTGCTGCGAGACTTCCTTGGGACCGATCGAGACCACAACGATTTCGCCGGAGCGCTCGCCACCCTTGCCTTTTTCGCTCAACCGCAGCGCCGCCTCGACGGCGTATTCGTCAAAGGTGTTGACCTGCCAGCTCGCGGCGGACAGATCGATCTTTCCACCCGAGATCTTGAGTTTCTGTTCCGGATTGGGCACGCGCTTACATGTAACCAGGATCTTCACGTTGAATCCTTTGACAGGGGCCGGGTGCGTGGCAACGACCCCCGGCGCAAGGTTGATTGGCCCTCAGGCGGTCGCGACTTTAAGGGCTTCTTCCAGGCAAAATAGGATCTCATCATCGAGATCGACCAGGTACACGGTCGAAGGTTGAGGCTGCCGATGGGCACGCAGCTCGTCGACGATGGCGCGCGCGGCGTCGGAGGGATCGACCCCGCCCAGGCCCGTGCCCATGCCCGGGATGGCAATCGTTTCCAACCCATGGTGGGCGGCCGCCAGCAACGCCGCCCGGGTCGCGCGGCGCACATTCTCGACGCCGACCTTGGTCCCGGGCTGCTCCATCGTCGGTGCGTGGATCACGCGCTTGGCTGGCAACTGCCCCGCGTTGGTCACCACCGCGGCACCCACCGCGATGGGTGCCAGCGACATCGCTTCGCGCTGGATCGTCGGGCCGCCCCGCCGAGACAACGCGGCCGCAACTCCACCGCCCATGATTCCAAGCGAATTCGCCGGATTAACGACGGCATCCACCGCCATGGTGGTGATGTCCGTCTTGGCCAGATGCACCTGCATTCGAGGAGGACCGACCAAAACAGGTTATCACTACTTGGGTCGCCGGACGAATTTACTTCCAACGGTACCGCGCGAGCCCAGGTCGTCGCGAGTACATCGCAACCTCGGCTTACCCTTTCGCAGCCGCGGCAAGACCGTTGCGGGCGCCGCACAATCAAGCGCCAATTCCGTGGGGACTCGCCTGATAGCCCGTTATCGATCGGGTCCCATGCGCGCGGGTCCCATGCGCGCCCTACTGAAGGAGCTGATTCAGCTCTTGCTCGATCTTATGTTCGTCCTCGCGCTGGGCGACCGAGAGCTCCCGAACAATCAGCCCGCGCGCGGTATCCAGCATTCGTCTTTCGCCGAAGGAGAGGGGCTTCAGTCCCTTTAGGCGATAAAGATCGCGGAAGACCTCGGCGACTTCGAACAGCGAGCCGGAGCGAATCTTTTCCATGAATCCGCGATAGCGCCGGTTCCATGTCTGTCGATCCACATGCACTTCCTTGTCGCGCAGGATCTGACGGACCTCGTCTATCTCCTCTTCACCAACGAGGCGCCGAAGACCCACCTGTCCCGACTTGTCCGTCGGCACCATGATGCGGTTGTCGCTCTCGAGAACGCGCAGCACGTAGAAACGCTGCATTTTTCCGGAGATCTCTTTTTGTTCGATCCCCACGACTTCGGCCACCCCCTGGGACGGGTAGACCGCCTTGTCACCGATGATGAACTCCATGGACACAGGGAACCTCCCGAAGGATGTCTTCTGTCTGCACGAACTACTTGAAACGACTAACTAATCTAGTTCGGGTCCAGGCTTAAACAAAGGGTAGCGCCTTGTCGTGTTCGGTGTCAAGCGCATACACGTAACGACTTGCCCCGACTTGTGGGGACCGTCGGTGAACGTCTTAAGGAGCCGTCGCCCTCGCGAAGGCACGATGAGGATCAACCCGTCACGAGCGTCCGATCCTTACCTACATATGTGGCTGACGTGTATCGATTTATGGTTGACGTCTATTGATGACATCGCCCTGGACACGAAGGGCGTCAACTGCCTAAACTGAGCATTAGTACCTTAGACCCTTAGAATTGGGTGGCTCTGGGGTGAACTCAGGCGAACCTACAGTGGATGTGGGCGGAGTAGGCTCGGGTAGGTAACTACAGAAGGGTGAGCCACTTTCCGTTGAGGTCGCTACTGGTCAATGGAAGCGTAACGCTACCGGTGAGTGCCATGAAGAATTTCACTTCGAGGTCTCTGTTCATTGCAGTCGCACTATGCGGCTGCGTAGGATCGGTCACTGGACCGCGATCGGCACCGACCGGGACCGGTAACGGGCCTGGCAATGGGCCTCCCAGCGGCAGCAACGGAATGACTGGTGCGGGCGGTTCAGGCCTCTCCACGGTCGTCGGCGGTCCTGGTACTGCCGGCAACGGAGGTCCCATCGTCGGTGGTCCCGGGCTTGGATCGGGAGGTGCCGTTCAAGGTCCCCCGGCCACGGATCCAGGGCGGGTTACGTTGCATCGCCTGAACCGGGCTGAATACAACAACACGGTGGCCGATTTGCTTGGTACCACGTTGCGTCCGGCGGATGCCTTCCCGGCGGACGATCCGGGAGGCGACTTCGACAACATCTCCGATGTCCTCAGCCTGTCGCCGCTTCACTTGAGTATGTACCAGTCAGCCGCGCAGACCTTGATCGACGACACGCTAAACAACGCCGCTCGCCGGGCGAAATTGGTGCCCTGCGATCTGGTGGCGCAGGGGACGACCTGCGCGCGCACGGTTTTGACCGCGTTCATGCCCAAGGCCTGGCGGCGTCCCGTCGTAACCAGCGAGGTCGACAGCCACATGGCGATCGTGACGGGCGGAGTCGCCCAGGCTCTGACCGTCGAAGCAGCGTTGAAGTTGGCGCTCACGGCGGTATTGATGTCGCCACACTTCGTGTTCCGTGTCGAACTGGATTCGGATCCGTTGTCGCTGACCCCGCACGCGCTGTCCGGATACGAGCTGGCGTCACGGCTGTCGTATTTCCTGTGGAGTACGATGCCAGACGACGCCCTGATGGGCACCGCTGCCGACGGGACCTTGCTGAAACAGGACACGCTGACCGTTCAGGTGGACCGCATGTTGTCCAGCCCAAAGGCACAGGCGCTCGTCGATAATTTCGCGGGTCAGTGGCTGTACATTCGGGCGTTCGCCGATCTACAGCCGGATCCCACCGCGTTCCCGAAGTTCGATCAGCCGCTTCGTGCCGCGCTGAAATCCGAAGCCGAGATGCTCTTCAAGGACGTGGCGCTGAACGGCTCGCCTGTCAGCACACTGCTGACAGCGAACTATCTGTACGCCAACGATCGCCTCGCCTCCCACTATGGTCTGGCGGCCGTGTCCTCAACCACGCCGGTGAAGGTTGCGGTCACCGCCGACAGCCATCGTGGTGGGATCTTGGCCCAGGGGGGATTCCTGACGGTGACCTCGCATCCGGTCAAGACTTCGCCGGTCAAGCGGGGTAAGTGGGTCTTGAATCAGTTGCTCTGCTTCGAGGTCCCCGCGCCGCCTCCCGGAGTTCAGACCAATCTCGACAATTCCATGGTCACAGGTACTTTGCGGCAGGTGCTGGAAGCCCACCGCGCCGATCCGAACTGTTCGAGTTGCCACAACCTGATGGACCCGATTGGATTCGGTCTGGAGAATTACGACGCCGCCGGCGCGTACCGGACGCAGGACTCGGGGATGAACATCGACTCGGGTGGGCAGCTTCCCGGTGGGGCGGGTCAGTTTAGTGGGGCCGCGCAGCTGTCGTCGTTGATCGCCTCCGATCCACGCTTTCCGAGCTGCGTGACCCAGAAGCTCTACTCCTATGCGCTCGGGCGCCTTCCGATCAAGCTGCCGACACACATGGATGGGCAGACGCTGGCCGACATCACGGCAGGATTTCAGAGCGGCGGCTTGTCCTTCAAGGATCTCATAAAACGCATCGTGACCGCCCCGACGTTCCTGAATCGGCGTGGGGAGCCGGTGGCACCATGAGCTCGGCGAGCAGGACCATGAAAAATCCCAACGCATTGTCGACGATGAAGTATCAAGGCCCCAACCGACCAAGTCGGCGCGCATTTCTCGGCGGCGGGTCGGTGGCTGTCGCGTTGCCGTTCCTGGAATCACTAGTTCCTAGATCGGCGAGGGCGCAGGCGGCGATAGCTCCGCAACGGCTCGTATACTGGTTCGTGCCGAACGGAATCAACGGCAGCACGGCCAATGCCTGGAAGCCTGTCGAGGTTGGGTCGACCTACACGACCACTCCGATTCTCATGCCGCTCGACGCCCTGAAGGCTGACTTCCAGGTGGTGACCGGGCTGGAGAACGTCCTTGGCAAGCCCGACGGACCTGGCGATCATGCCGCGGGAACTTCCTCTACCATCACGTGCGCTCACGCGACCAAATCGTTGACCAACATCATGCTCGGCATTTCCGCCGATCAGGTGGCAGCCAAGGCCTTTGGTATGCAGACGCGCTTGCCATCGCTGCAATTGGGGATGAGCGGCGGCAATTCCACTGGTGACTGCGACAACGGTTACAGCTGTGCCTATGCACGCAACATCTCGTGGTCCGGGCCCATGACGCCGCTTCCGAAGATCACGGATCCAGGGACGGTGTTTGACCAGATTTTCAAGGGCTTTACTCCCGGGCAGTCTCAGACCGACGCGACCAAGCTGCGTGCCCTGAACAAGAGCGTTCTTGATCAGGTGACCGCAGAGGCGAACAGCTTGATGCTGAAGCTCGGCCATACGGACACGCACAAGGTCCAGGAATACCTGGACGGTGTTCGTGGGCTTGAGCAACAAATTGACGGAATGTCGTCTGGGGCGATGTGCGCGATGGGGACTCGCCCCACCGCGGTGGCCAGCGATTTTCCGGCGAGCGTGAAGCTGATGTGCGATTTGATGGTGCTGGCCATGCAGTGCGATGCCACGCGGATCATCACCTTCATGTTGGGCAACGCGGCCAGCGGCCAGACGTACCCGAGTTTGAGTATCACCGACGGGCATCACACGATTTCGCATCATGGCGGCAACGCGGCCAAGCTGGCCCAGCTTCAAACAATCGGGAACTGGGAAATGCAGCAACTCGCCTATTTGCTGACAAAGATGAAATCGGTGACCGAGGGTTCTACGAACATGTTGTACAACTCGGCGGTCTTCCTATCCAGCGACGTATCCGACGGAGCTTCTCACACACACATCGATATGCCGGTGATCTTGGCCGGACATGCTGGCGGGAAATTGAAAGCCGGGCAGCACCTCACCTTTGACGCTACGGCGCACGAAAAGGTGTCGAACCTGCTGGTCGGAATGCTGGCGGCCGTGGGCGTTCCGATGCCGAGTCTCGGAGACAGTACCGGTCCCTTGGCCGGGATCATGGCCTAAGGGCACGCCCGCCGGTGCTCGCGGCCCTGCGGGCAGGGGTGGCTGCGGAGCCTCGACTATCCACGTGCTTCGCAGTGGAGTGTGGCGTCAGAACGATGTTCGGGCGCTACTGAAGCTCGAGCATCATCGTCATGGAGTAGGTCAGCTTTGCGGGCGTTGGCACGAACCCGATGAGCTTGTGGTACGTCATGTCCGCCTTCAGCGTCATCGTCTTGGTCGGAGCGGTGCCGGTGTATGTCGCGGTCAACGTGACCGAGGCCGGCGTGATGCCCACAGCTTGAAGGTCCGCTTGAGCCTTTTGGACCGCGAAAGCCTTCGGATCGGGCGACACGGTCTGGGCGACGGTGACTCCCTGGCGCAGGCCGTCGCGAACCGCGCCAGCGAGGTTGAATTGCTCATAGAAGATCCAGCCGTACTCCAAGATTCCGAACACCACCGCCAGAAGAAAAGGCAGGACCAGGGCGAACTCCACGGCGGCGGCGCCCCGATCGCTCCTGCGTCCGGTTCGGTAAGAGCCGTTCAAGTCATCTCCTGAAGTCATTTGACGATTGCGATGGGAATAGTCCCGGCGATGGTCGTGAGGATGGATGCCAGCTGTGAGCTGTCGGGGGTGTCGTATGCGACACCAATGCCACGCACCAACGATGCGTTGTACGCGGTCTGAGCGGCATTCGCGCCAAGCGAAACCGTGAAGATGCTGATGTCGTTGTCGTCGGCCGCGTCGGCCATGTCGAGGCCATACTGGGCGCGACCAAGGGAGCACGCGCTCGTCGAGTCGCAGGTCACGGTCGTGCCGGACCGCGTGCAACATTCGGCGTTTCCGTCGGTGATGAGCACGATCACCCGCGTTTCGTAGGGCTGACTTTGCGCGAGCAATTGGTTGGTCGCCCGGTGGATGGCGGCGCCCTGGTTCGTGCCATCGCCCCCGGTGGAACACGCGGGCATCCAGGCGTGCCGGAACGCTATGTCGTCGTAGGGATTGATGTCGAGCTTGTTGCAGAGCGAGATTCCGGAGGTCTTGGTGGTATCGCGGAATAACTTGCCGTCACCCTGCCACTGGCCGTGCACGGTGTTGTACCCGGATTGCAGGTTGGTCAGGGCCGTGAACTGTGTCCCGTCGCCGGTGAACAGCTGCATACCGATGCGGTCCGCCGGGATGTGATAAGCGTACAGAGCATCCAGCAGGGTTATGTCCGCCTGCCACGCAGGATCGATGTTTGACCAGAAGCTGCCCGTTATGTCTTGGGCGACGACGATGCTACGGATTCGGTAGGCGGTGGTCCCATTGTGCGCAAGATTGACGCTGTTGTTGCCGAGCACCCGTCCGAACGTCAGGTTGACGGCGCCGTTCGCGCCAGCAACCGCGCTGCGGGTGCCATTCACCTGAACGGCGTTGGGGGGCGACAGGTTCGCCGTGAAGATGTTGTTCGAGAAGTCCCAGCCGCCAAACGTAATGTCCTGATTCTGAAGGACGAAGGCCTTGCCCCAAACCCTGTTTTGTCCGGCCACGGAGATGGCCATGCTGCGTGCCTGGGAGGTGCTGCCAGTCGCGCGCAGGCGCACCAGCGCGGCATGCGACGCCGCGTCGGTCGCGTTTTGAAGTTGCAAGCGCGCGTAGCGCACATACGTCAGGTCAACGGCAAGGGCAGCGAACCCCATGAACGTCATCAAGCAAACCGCCATCAAAATCGCAATCGCGCCACGATCGCCGGTCTGTCGCGCCTTCCGCAGCACAACGTGACAATCGTAAGAAAGGAACGAATACTTAATCGATGCGCTACGAGGCTCGACTTCGGGCCGCGGTTGCTGGATGATG
>JADGRC010000120.1 GCA_017881245.1 Pseudomonadota bacterium | reverse complement strand
GTCGCCGCCCGAGCCGGTGACGCCGCCCGAGCCGGTGACGACGCCCGAGCCGGTGACGCCGCCCGAGCCGGTGACGCCGCCGGTGCCGGTGACGCCGCCCGAGCCCGTGGCGCCGCCGGTGCCGGGGCTGCCACCGCTGCCAGGGGATCGCGCTGGAGAGCTCGTCGAGCAGGCGACACCGACCACTACCAACGCGAGCAGCGAGTATCGAGGATTCGATCCGGTCATGCGAGGTTTGAGAATAGCACCAACTGAAGCGGGGAGCGGTGGCTCGGATGCCGGGGCGACTGGCGCGTCATCCCTCCCGCCGGGGTGTCAGACGAATTGTTCGGCGGGGTTGTATCCGGGGCGTCCCAGCTTGTCGAAGGCGATCTTGTACCCCAGGTTTCTGGGTATGTTCCAGTACAAGCCCGTTCGCGACGAGACCAGAAGACGGCGGGAGATGGAACCCAACGAGTAGAACTGCTTGGTCAGCCACTCCACGCCGGCTTGCAATTGGTCCGAGGTCATTTGCCGCGGCCGAAAGACCACATCCGTCCTGGCATTGTATTTCGACCAATCGCGGGTGAGGATGCGGCCTTCCGCCTCCAGCTTGGCAAAGATCGGCGTCCCCGGAAATGGGGTAAGACTGCCAATCGAGGCCACATCGACTCCCGCCTTCTCGAGAAACGCGAACGTTCGTTCGAAGACGGTGACGTCGTCGTGGTCGAAACCGAAAACCAGACCGGTCTGCACCGCAATGCCGGCATCGTGCAGCCTGCTGATGCCGTCCAGGTAGCGCCGGGGGTCGTTGAACACCTTGCCGGTCTCACGGAGACTGGCCGCCGTGATCGATTCCAGACCAAGGAAGAGCGCTTCGCAACCACTGGCTGCTGCGAGATGGATGAGATCATGGTGCTCCACGATGTCGAACGTGGCTTGCCCGGTCCACCGCTTGCGCAGTGGGATCAGTCGGCGGAACAGCTCGCGCGCGTAGTCGATGTCTCCGATGAGGTTGTCGTCCCAGAAGATCAGTGCGTTCTCGGGGATCGAGGCGGCTTCGGCAACGACCTCCGCAACAGGACGGCAACGAAAGCGATGGTGATAGAAGTGCGGCAACATGCAGTAGCCACAAGCGTGGGGGCAGCTTCGCGTGGCGACGATCACTCCACGTCCATAGGCCCGACCTTCGATGAGATCGCGGCGAGCCCTTGGCAGGCCGACCAATGACGGCGGGGTGTTCGCCCGGTAAAACCGTTTCAGCTGGCCTCGCTGGAAGTCTCCGAGCAGGCTAGGCCAGACGCCCTCCGCTTCACCCAGCAGAACGCTGTCTGCGTGCAGTGCAGCTTCGTCGGGTAGCAACGTGGGATGTGGCCCGCCCAAGACCACGGTCACGCCGCGACCGCGGAATTCATCTGCGATCTCGTAGGCGTGGGGCGCGGCACAGGTGGTCGTCGTGATGCCAACCATATCGGCGGAACGGCTGAAACTGACTGGGCTGACAGTCTCGTCCGTGTGGTGGATCTCGACGTCCGCTGGCGTGAGGGCCGCGACGAGCGGCATCGTCAACTGAGGGAAACGGATCAGCCGCCCCCAACGCATCCATCGCGTTGCCGGACCTTCCGCGGTGATTAGCTCCAGCTTCAAACGCCCAATTGTACCTGCAAAGCTTCGGCGTTCGCGGACGACCTTGACCGAAAAACTGCCGAACCCTGAGAACCTCCCGCAGGTCTACATGGCCGACGACATGCCGATGTCGCAGACGAAATCGCCAGGGTTGCTCGGCGGATACGCCATCCCCTGCTTAAAGCTTTTGCACGGACAAGAACAGGGGCTCTATGTAGTTCGCCGTCCCAGCTTCGAAATTGAGTTCCGCGTAGGTGCCACCTCCGTGCGAAAAGGCCTCCACGACGCCTTTTGCCGTGACTATCACGGGGTCACCGCCGCGCAAGGCAGCAGTGTAGTCAGGAAAGAACGTTCGGTCGAAGTTGGTCACTTCGCTCGTGTTATCCTTCCTGACATCGAGAAAGGCGGGGAAGTCCTTCCAACCGGCATCCACGTACTGGTGGACGTTCATTTGGGCCGTCAACTTGACGTATGCGAATCGGCAGTTCCACCAGCTATCATCAGAGACGAGGACATAAAACCCGTGAAAGGCAAGCACGGCGGTCATCTCATAGGTGCCTGTCGTGGCGGGAGTAAAGGTGAATTGCGCCGCGAATTCTGGTGGTGGCACATAGTGGTTGGGCCAGCACAGACTAAGATCATGTTCGCTGTCTTTGATGCGAATTCTCGTCGGGTCGTCGGGAAACACCCAACCACTGTTGATCGGGCCAGTAATCCACTCAGGTCCAACATCAACGATTCCATCGAAGGCCGACTTGTCGGCCGCAAAAAGCGACGCAGCGACCACGGGCAGAACCATCTGGCCCGATTCGGCCAGGACTTCGCTACGAATCGCAGTATCCGCTGATTCTGCGCGAGGTCGACGTCGGTTCGCGCTCTTGCCTCGGAACGCATCCAGGAACGCCTTGCGCTCCGCCTCTTGCATTCGATTGTCGTGCTCGACGGCCGCATCGAACTTCTTCATATCAGTCCCGATGGAGGTCAAGAAAGCGCGTCGGTGCGTATCCCGTTTCTTCTGGAACTCCTCGTTGATTTCTACCAACGATTTGCGGCGGAGCAGCTCCTGCTCATAATCCTTGAAACGCGCGGCGGTCAATTGGCGCAATCGTTGATTCAGGTCATCGTAAGAAGCCATGACATCTACCCCCTCTATGGTTGAAACTCGCTTGCCGCGCATCACTCGTTCGGCGCGAGCGCCACGCAACAGACCTGCGTCCAGTCGCGGGGCCGATTGTTGTGAGATTGACGATCCGGGTCAATTAGGCGCAATGCATCTTGTCGGACATCCTTGCGTAGACGACGCTCCCTCAAAGAATCGCGGCTGTTTGGGCTGGGCTGATTCTTTGATGGTGCTTCGATGCTTGACCTGACTGTTTCGTTGTAGACGATCACGCGAATGCGCATTATTTCGATCGCAGCGAGCGCCTTGGGCGACCGCGTCACGAAGGGGCAGGACGCGGCGGG